>DAOOVM010000072.1:0-11858 GCA_035370085.1 Rhodanobacteraceae bacterium
GCGCGCCCCCGGCCGCGGCGGCCTGGGCCAGGCCGATGGCGTAGTTGAGCGGGTGCAGGTGCAGGGCATTGCGCTCCCATAGGCCATCGCCGTAACGCTCGGTGCGCAGCAACTCGCGCAGCGTCTCGCGCGGAATCCAGTCCCAATGCACCCCGAAGCGCTCGGCCAGGAAGCGCTGGCGCGCGCGCAGAACCTCCGCATCGCGGAACCAGTTGGCCCAGAGGACACCCTCGTCCACCAGGGCACAGGGGATGCGGTAGCGGCCGACGCGCTTGCGGATCAGCTCCACCCCGCCGAGCGTGCACAGGAACAGCGCCCTGGCGTGGTCGGGGCCGAGCTGGCGCAGCAGCGCGGCCTCCCCCAGCGAGTAGCCGGCGAAGACGAAGCCGCCGTTGCGACCGGAGGCGCCATGGCCGATACGCTGCGCCTCCAGCAGCACGATGTCCGACTGGCCGCGCTCCACCAGTCCGAGCGCCGTGTTGAGGCCGGCGTAACCGCCGCCGATCACCACCACGTCCGCACTGCTCCGGCCGCTATGCGCAGCGAAGCCGCCATAGGCGGTCGCCGTGGCGCGGTAGTAGCTCGGGGGCGATTCGGCGTCGCTCACGGGCCGCCGCTGGCCTGGCCGCTGTCCTGGTCGAGTCCCACCTGCAGCCAACCGAGGTTCAGGCCGATGCGCGTGGCTTCCGGATTGGCCCAGGCGTAGCTGAGGGTGCGGCCGCTGACGTCCTCGATCACGGCCAGGCGCAGCACCTCGGTGTTGCTCTCGCGGTAATTGAGCCGGGCCAGCTCCAGGGAATAGCCGGACTCGCTGCCGTCGCGCCAGCGCAGGGGAATGCGCCCGCCTTCGCTGTGCAGGCGCAGATCGCGGCGCAGGTGCCAGTCGCTGTTCTCCGGCGTGGCGCGTGGACCCGCACCGTTGAGCGCGTCCCAGCCGGCGAACCAGCGCACGCGGTGGGACACGGTGACGGCGTCGGCGCCGCGCGCGGAATCACTCACCGTGGCCAGCGTCAGGGTGTCGCCGACGAGGCTCAGGCGTTGCGGCAGCAGCGCCGCCGCGGCGCCGAGGCCGGGCAGCAGTGCGCTGCAGGCGGCGGCGTCCACGCGGTAGTCGAAACCGCTGCCCCGACGTTGCAGCGCGCAGGCCCCCAGCGGGGCCCAGTCGGCGGCCTGGAAGCGGTAGCTTGCACCCTTGTCATCGAAGGCGGCGTTGGCCGCGGCATTGAGCGGACGGTAGGGCACCAGCGCTGCGCCCTCCTCGCGCAGCAGCCAGCGCCCCTCGGACGCCGCGGTACCGGAACTCTGCTGCAGCCGCCACAGCAACGCATCGGCCGCGTGCGTCGGACGCAGCCACTGGTGCAGGGGTGGCGGCGCAAAGCCGCTGGCAGGCGGCGCGCCGTCGCCGCGCTGGGCGTGGTTGTCGTACTCACCGACCAGGTCGCGCAGCGCGGTGGCGCGGCTTGAGGCGCTGCCCGCCGGCGCCGGCGTCGCGGCGGCACCGTTGCCGCGCGACATCGGCGCCGCGCATCCTGCCAGCAGGAGGGCGACGAGGGCGGACGGAATCAGCGGAAACACTCGCATCGGACTCTCCTCGCGCCTACACGCGTTCCAGGGCCTGGGACAGGTCGGCAATCAGCACTTCGGGCTCTTCAAGGCCTACCGAAAGGCGCACTACGTTGACCGGCACCTGGCCGGGACGTTCCTCGCCCACCGGCGTCTGCGCCGGATAGACCGCCGCCACGGGGAAGCACAGCGACTCGTAGCCGCCCCAGGAGACGGTCATGAGAAAGCGTTGCAGGGCGTCGCAGAAGCGCTCCACGCCGGACGTGCTGTCGCAGCGCAGCGCGATGGAGAGAAGACCGCTGTTGCCCTGCAATTGATCCACGCCGCCGCCCTGCCCGACCCCGCCCGCCTGCGGATACCACAGGCGTTGCACCTTGGGATGGTCGCGCAGGAAGGCGACCACGCGCGCCGTCGTCGCGGCGATGCGCTGCATGCGCAGCGGCAGCGTGCGCAGGCCGCGGATCATCAGCCAGGCGTCGTGCGGCGAGAGCATCGCGCCCAGCGTCATGTACGGCCCCTTGAACACCTCGCGGATCAGCGCCTTGCTGCCGCACAGAGCACCCGCCACGACGTCGCTGTGGCCGTTGAGGTACTTCGTGGCCGAGTGCGCAACGAGGTCGATGCCCAGGGCGATGGGCTGCTGGTGCAGGGGTGTGGCGTAGCTGTTGTCCACCAGGGTGCGCAGGCCATGGCCGCGCGCCAGCTGCGCCACGGCGGCCAGATCCTGCTGCTCGAAGGTCATCGTATTGGGGCTTTCCAGCACGATCAGACGCGTTCGCGGCGTCAGCGCCGCCTCCACCTTGGCCACCGACGTGGCATCCACGAAGCTGTGGGTCACACCGAACTTCCCCAGCAGCTCGCGCAGCAGCGTGCGCGTCCAGGAATACGGCTTCTGCACGCACACGACGTGGTCGCCGGCCGCCACGCAGGCAATCACCCCGGCAGCGATGGCGGCGGCGCCCGAGCCGAACAGCAGCGCATCCTCGGCGCCCTCCAGGGCTGCGAGCTTCTTGCGCAGGACCTCCACCGTGGGGTTGTTGCCGCGGGTGTAGACCGTGCGGTCCAGCTCGTCGCGGAACCCCTCGCGCATGGCTGCGACCGTAGGAAACGCGAAGATGGAGGTCTGGTAGACCGGCGGCGCCACCGCGCCGCGATGGCGCTCGCGATCCTCTTCGCCTAGCTGGTTCAGGATGTAGCTGAGATCCACGGTCAGCGCGCTTGCGCCACGAACTCGCGCGTCGGCGCCGCCAGGGCCGGATCCTCCAACGCAAAGTGCAGCGTGGCCTTGACCAGGCCGAGCTTGTTGCCGCAATCGAATCGCTGGCCCTCGAAGCGGTAGGCCAGCACGCGCTCCTGCTGCAGCAGGGCATCGATGGCGTCGGTGAGCTGGATCTCGCCGCCGGCACCCGGCTTGGTCGATTCCAGCAACTGGAAGATCTTGCCGGGCAACACGTAGCGCCCGACCACGGCGAGGTTGGATGGCGCCTCCTCCGGCTTGGGTTTTTCCACCATGTGGCGGATCAGCGCGGCGCGTTCGTCCACCGGCGTGGCGTCGACGATGCCGTACTTGTTGGTCTGGTCGCGCGGCACCTCTTCCACGGCAATCACGCCCGAATTCTCGAAGGCCGCCAGATCCGCCATCTGGCGCAGGGCGCTGTGCCCACGATTCCAGATGAGGTCGTCCGGCAGAATCACGCCGAATGGCTCGTTGCCGACAACCGGCTTGGCGCACAACACCGCGTGGCCCAGGCCCAGGGCTTCCGGCTGGGTGACGAAGACGCAGCGCACGTTCTTCGGCAGCACGTTCTGCACCAGCGAGAGCAGCTCCTTCTTGCCCGACTGCTCCAGCTTCTGCTCCAGCTCGTAGGCCTTGTCGAAGTAGTCGGCGATAGCGTGCTTGTAGCGGTTGGTGACGAAGACCAGGGTATCCGCACCGGCGTCCACCGCCTCATCCACGGCATACTGGATCAACGGCCGGTCGAGCACGGGCAGCATTTCCTTGGCCACGACCTTGGTCGCCGGCAGAAAACGCGTGCCGAGACCCGCCACGGGAAACACCACCTTGCGAAGACGTTGCGACATGGACTCTCCTCGGTATCAGGACGGGCGCGGCGCGAACACCACGACGTCGGCATCGCCGCCATCGCGCCAGCGGAAATCAGGCAGCAGGGAGGACACGCAGCGACGCAGTGCCTCCTCGTCGTAACTTGCCACCGCGTCGGCGGCGCGGGCGAACTGGGCATTGAGCAGCTCCCAGCCCACACTGCGCGGCTGCGCCAGGAAGATCTTGGCGTGGCGGGTGTTGCGGTAGTTCTCCTGCGGGTGGAACAGTTCCTCGAACAGCTTCTCGCCGGGACGCAGCCCGGTGTAGACGATGGCGATATCGCGCCCCGGCTGCTTGCCTGCCAGGCGGATCATCTGTTCAGCGAGGTAGGCGATCTTCACCGGCTCGCCCATGTCGAGGGCGAATATCTCGCCGCCCTGCCCCAGCACGGCCGCCTGCAGGATGAGCTGGCACGCCTCCGGAATGGTCATGAAATAGCGCGATATTTCCGGGTGGGTGACGGTGACCGGGCCGCCGGCGCGGATCTGCTCACGGAACAGCGGCACCACCGATCCGGCGGAGTCCAGCACGTTGCCGAAACGCACCGTGATGAAGCGCGTGCGCGAGCGCGCGGCGAGGTTCTGACACCAGATCTCCGCCAGGCGCTTGCTTGCCCCCATGACGCTGGTCGGGTTGACCGCCTTGTCCGTGGAGATGAGCACGAAGCATTCCGTGCCGTAGCGATCGGCCGCCTCCGCCACGCAACGCGTGCCCAGCACGTTGTTGCGCACCGCGGCGCGCAGCTGGTCCTGCAGCAGGGGCACGTGCTTGTAGGCGGCGGCATGGAACACCACCTCGGGCCGCACCTCGGCGAACACGCGCTCGCAGATCACCGGGTCGCCGCAATCGCCGATACGCGCCTGCAGCAGGAGATCGGGATAGTCGGCGCGCAGCTCCTGGTCGATGCGGTAGAGGTTGTACTCGCCCTGCTCCAGCACCGTGAGTGAAGCCGCGCCCAGTCGCGCCACCTGCCGGCACAGCTCGGCGCCGATCGAGCCGCCACCGCCGGTGATGAGCACGCGCCGGCCGGTGAGGCCGTTGCGGATCGCGGTCCAGTCCAGCGTGACGGGATCGCGCCCGAGCAGGTCCTCGATCGCGACCTCCTTGAGTTCGTTGAACTGCGAGCGTCCGGCGACCACGTCGTCCAGGCGCGGCACCGTGCGGAACGGCAGGCCGGTCAATTCGCACAGCTCGACCACGCGCTGCATCTGCGCATTGCTGGCCGAGGGCATGGCGATGAGCAGCATTTCCGCCGCCACCTCGCGCGCGATGTCCGGCAGCCGTTCGATACGACCCAGGACCGGAATGCCGTGCAGCTTGGAGCCGCGCAGCTGCGGGTTGTCATCGACGAAACCCACCGGGCGATAGCGGTTCTCCCGCTTCAGATCGCGCACCAGCGCCTCGCCGGCGCGCCCGGCGCCCAGCACCAGCACGCGCTGGGTCGGACTGGTGGAGAACAGGTCCAGGCGGCTGTCCTTCCAGTAGCGGTAGGCCAGGCGCGGCAGCCCCAGGCACACCACCAGCACGGCCGGATACAGCAGCAGCACGGCGCGCGGCACGGTGCCCAGGCGGTTGTACAGGAACAGGGCCAGGGCGATGAGCAGGGAGCCGATGGCGCCCGCGCGCAGGATGTTCCACAGGTCCGGCAGGCTGGCGAAACGCCACAGGCCGCGGTACAGGCCCGTCCACCACAGCACCAGGCCCTGCACGCCGAGCACGATGCCCACCTCGATCGAGACCCAGGGCACGGGCTGGGGTTCGGGCAAGAGTGAGTAGCGCAACAGGTTGGTCGCGATCCAGGCCAGCCACACCATGGCGAGGTCGTGCAGCACCACGGCCAGGCGCGGGTGGAACAGGCCGATGCGCAGGCGGGTCACGAGGCTAGGCGGCATGTCGGCATCCGGCGGCGCGAACGTGGACCAGGCACCAGCGCCTGCCGAACCACCACAGCACGGTGCCGGACAGCAGCACGAGGGCGATCAGCCACACCGGCCCCGGGGGCGCCGGCAGGATCGGATCCCGCACCGGCCGAACCGACAGACCGGCGAGTATGCGCGGCCAGTAGAGGTAGATGAGCGCGCTCGGCAAGGCAATGCAAAGGTTCCACAGCGCGTAGAGCCCGACGACCTGGGCATGACTGAATCCGGATCGCGCCAACCACTGGTACAGGTGTTCGCGGTGCGCACTATACCAGCGGCGTCCGCGCAGCAGGCGCGCGACCAGGGTCGCGCTTGCATCGACGATAAAGGCGGAATTCAGCATCAGCAGCAGCAGTGCCGCCGGCGTGCGCCACGTCGTCGCCGCCACGAGCAAGCCGAGCACGCCGCTGGCCACGTCACCCATGAACACGCGCGCCTGCGGAAAGTTGAAGGGCAGGAAGGCAAGCGCCGCGGCGGCGATTGCAAGCATGCCCCAACGCTGCGCCGCGTCCAGGCCGGTCAGCGGCAACCACGCCAGCGCCGCAAACACGAAGGCCGCCTGCGACGCCAGCAGGCCGTTGATGCCGTCCATGAAGTTGTGCAGATTGATCGACCACACGATGGCCAGCACGACCAGTCCACCGCACAGGAGCGCCGCCGGAACGGCCAGGTCCGGACCGACGGCACCCCGCGCACTGGCCAGGAGCGCCGATCCGTTGGCTGCGACGCAGAGCGCCGCCGCGACGAGATGTGCGACGAGCTTGGGCAAGGCCGGCAGCGAGCGGTGGTCGTCCCAAGCTCCAGCCCCGGCCACGGCCAGCAAGCCCAACGTGAGGGCCACCAGTTCGGTGCGCCGATCCGGCGCCACGCCCGGCCAGGGCAGCACGACGCACACCAGGAAGGCCGCTGCGACGATGCCGATCCCACCGCCGCGCGGGGTCGGCACGCGGTGCATGCGGCGATAGCCCGGCTGGTCGATCAGCGCGCGCCGCCGCGCATAACCGATCGCCGCCTCGGTCAGCACGGCCGACGTGGTCGCCGCCACGAGGGGCCAGCTCCAGAGAGGCAATAGCGCTGCCGGCGCCTCCATGCGCGGCGCCCTACTCGTTCGCCACGCCGTGGATCGGCCGCACGCTGCCCCAACTCTTGCAACTCGGGCACTGCCAGTGGTGCGCCTTGGCGCCGAAGCCGCAGCGGTTGCAGCGGTACATCGCCTGCCCCTCGACCAGCTTGCGCGTCAGGTCCTGCAGGATCAGCAGGTTTTCTCGCGCCTCACCGCTGGACTTGTACAGGGTGACGTTGATGAGTTCCTTGAGGCCGCGCACCGACGGTCGCTGGCGCAACTGGCGCGTGAGGAAGTCGATCGCGGCGGCTTCGCCGTGCGTGCTCGCGTAGAGCTTGGACAGGGCGATCACTGGCGAGATGCCCTGATAGCGCTCCAGCAAGTGCAGCAGGAAGGCCTCGGCGCGCTGCATCTGCTGCGACTTGGCGTAGCAATCCAGCAGCGGCGGCAGGATCTCGGGCACGAAATCCACGTCCCGCTCGGCGACCTCCTCGAAGGCGTCGACCGCCTCGGCGTGGCGTCCCTCGTCGGCGAGCAACTGGCCCTGGCACATGCTGGCGCGCACGCTGCGCGGCTCGCAGGCCACCGCCGCGGCCAGGTACTCGCGCGCCGGATCGTAGGCGCGCTGCAGGCGGGCCTGCTCGGCCAGTTCGCAATAGAACTGCGCCATGATCGCGCCCTGCGATTCGCCGGTCATCTCCTCCAGGCGGCGCGCATGATCGATGGCCTTGTCCCAGTCGCGCTCATGCTGGTAGATGGCGATGAGGTGCTTCAGCGCCGAGGGCGCGTGCGCCTTCATCGCGACCAGGTCGGAGAACAGCGTCTCGGCGCGGTCGAGCAGACCGGCGCGCATGTAGTCCTCGCCGAGTTCGAGCAGGGCGACGGTCTTCATCTCGTCGGTGAGGTTTGGGCGCGCGATCAGGTTCTGGTGCACGCGGATCGCGCGGTCCACCTCGCCGCGGCGGCGAAACAGATTGCCCAGGGCGAGATGCGTCTCCACCGTGTCGCGGTTGACTTCGGCCAGCTTGACGAAGACCTCGATCGCCTTGTCCTGCTGCTCGTTCAGGAGGTAGTTGAGGCCGCGGAAGTAGCTCGAAGACAACGCGCTGACGCGCTCGCCCGAGGCCCGCGCGCTGCTGCGGCGCGCCAGATACCAGCCGGAAAAGGCCGCGACCGGCAGCAGCAGGAACAGCAGGTGCAGCGGATTCATGCGGCGTCGGCGGCGGAGCCGGCGACGGCGGTACGCGCCGCGCCGCGGCGTGCCTCACGCAATTGGCGGCGCAGGCGCAGCACCACGCCCAGGTAGACCAGCGCCCCGCCAGCCAGCCAGCCCGCGGCCAGGGCAGCCAGCAGCGCCGCGCCGCGTGGCAGAGTCAGGGCGAAAAGGTAGAAATCCACGACGATGCGCTCCCCGTTCAGCGCGCCGAACAGCAGTCCCAGCAGGGCGAACACGGCGATCAGGCTGAGCCAGAGGATGCGCATCCGCGATCTCGGGAAATCCGTGCCAGGGCCGCTCAGGTGCCGGCGGGAGCGGACGGCGCCGGCGGCGCGTCCTCGTGGTTGACGCGCTCGCGCAGCTCCTTGCCCGGCTTGAAGTGGGGCACATACTTGCCCGGCAAAGCGACCGCGGTGCCGGTCTTGGGGTTGCGTCCCATGCGCGGCGGGCGGTAATGCAGCGAGAAGCTGCCGAAGCCGCGGATTTCGATGCGCTCCCCATTGGCCAGGGCGTGGCTCATCTGCTCCAGCAGGCTCTTGACCGCCAGTTCCACGTCGTTGAAGGCGAGGTGCTTCTGTCGCTCCGCCAGCGCTTCGATGAGTTCCGACTTGGTCATGGCCCCAGGCTCCAGCGCGCCGTAGTTTCTTTTTCGTACAGTAGCTTAGCGCACTCCGGCGGGGGCGTGAAGGCTTGCCGCCGCGGAAAAAGCAGACCCCGCCTTGCGGCGGGGTCTGTGCAGTGTCCGGCGCGGGCGCCGGACCGGTCGGCCGGACGAGGCCGCCGCACCGCTTACTTCTTCAGCTGTTCCTTGAGCAGGGCGCCAAGCTTGGTCGTGCCGCCGGACGCCGACTGGTATTCCTCCAGCGCCGACTGCAGCTCGTCCTCGTCCTTGGCGCGGATCGACAGCTGCAGGGTGCGGCCCTTGCGGTCCATGCCGATGAACTTGGCCTCGACCTTGTCGCCGGCCTTGAGGTGCTGGGTCGCGTCCTCGATGCGCTCCTTGGCGATGTCATTGGCGCGCAGATAACCCTCCACGCCGTCGCCGAGGTCGATGGTGGCACCGCGGGCGTCGACCTCCTTCACCGTGCCATTGACGATGCTGCCCTTGGGGAAGCTCGCCATGTACTGGCCGAAGGGATCCTGCTCGAGCTGCTTGATGCCGAGCGAGATACGCTCGCGCTCCGGATCGACCGCCAGAACCACGGCCTCGACCTCGTCGCCCTTCTTGAACTGGCGCACCAGGTCTTCGCCCGTACCCTGCCAGGAGATGTCCGACAGGTGCACCAGGCCGTCGATGCCGCCATCCAGGCCGACGAAGATGCCGAAGTCGGTGATCGACTTGATCTGGCCGCGCACCTTGTCGTTCTTCTTGTGGATGGCCGCGAAGGTCTCCCATGGGTTGGACTGGGTCTGCTTGATGCCCAGCGAGATGCGGCGACGCTCCTCATCCACGTCCAGCACCATGACCTGGACCTCGTCACCCACCTGCACCACCTTGGAGGGATTGACGTTCTTGTTGGTCCAGTCCATCTCGGACACGTGCACCAGGCCTTCCACGCCCGGCTCCAGCTCGACGAAGCAGCCGTAGTCGGTGACGTTGCTGACCTTGCCGAACAGGCGGGTGCCGGTCGGGTAGCGGCGGGCAATGTTGACCCACGGATCTTCGCCCAGCTGCTTCAGACCGAGCGAGACGCGGTTGCGCTCGCGGTCGAACTTCAGCACGCGCACTTCCAGCTCGTCGCCGACGTTGACGACTTCGCTGGGGTGACGCACGCGCTTCCACGCCATGTCGGTGATGTGCAGCAGGCCGTCGATGCCGCCGAGGTCGACAAACGCACCGTAGTCGGTGAGGTTCTTGACCACGCCCTTGACCACGGCGCCTTCCTGCAGCTTCTCCAGCAGCTGTTCGCGCTCGGCGCTGAACTCGCTCTCCACCACGGCGCGGCGGCTGACCACCACGTTGTTGCGCTTGCGGTCGAGCTTGATGATCTTGAACTCGAGTTCCTTGCCCTCGAGGTAGACCGGATCGCGCACCGGGCGCACGTCGACCAGGGAGCCCGGCAGGAACGCGCGGACGTCCTTGATGTCGACCGTGAAGCCGCCCTTGACCTTGCCGCTGATGCGGCCGGTGACGGTGGCATTGCTCTTCTGCGCTTCTTCCAGTTCGTCCCACACGAGCGAGCGCTTGGCCTTCTCGCGCGAGAGCATGGTTTCGCCGAAACCGTTTTCCAGCGAATCGAGGGCTACCTTCACCTCATCGCCGATGGCGACCTCGAGCTCGCCCGCTTCATTGCGGAACTGCTCGATCGGGACGATGCCTTCGGACTTGAGCCCGGCGTTGACGACAACGACGTCGGACTTGATGTCGACGACGATGCCGGAAACGATGGTGCCCGGCTTGAGCTTGATCAGCGCCTGGCTCTGTTCAAACAGTTCGGCAAAACTTTCGGTCATGTTGGGTTCCAAAGAATGAAAAGGCCACAGCCCGGCCGCAGGACTTGATTTGGCGGCAGGGGCGCAGAGCCTCACCGGGTTGGGGGTACGCGGCGCGCACCGGGGAGCACCCGCACGGGGCGGGACCAATGCCTTTTGCACAAGTGAAGAACGCAGCGTCCGCGTCAGGCGGAATGGACTAGGCTCAGCACCTTGGCCACGACGGCGTCCACGGGCATGCCGGTGGAATCGATCAGGACAGCATCGGTTGCCGGCTTGAGCGGTGCCACCGGACGGGCGGCATCGCGGGCGTCGCGCGCTTCGATCTCGCGCAAAAGGGCCGATAGTGTAACGGCGAGTCCCTTTTCCTTCAACTGCTTATAGCGGCGGCGCGCGCGTTCCTCGGCACTGGCGGTGAGGAACACCTTGGTGCCGGCATCGGGAAAGATGACCGTGCCCATGTCGCGACCATCGGCAACCAGACCCGGGGCGCGGCGGAAGCTGTGCTGCTTGGCGACCAGCGCGGTGCGCACGGCGGGAATGGCCGCAATGGCCGAAGCCACGGCCCCGACGGTCTCGGTGCGCAGTTCGTCGGTCGCCTCATGGCTATTGACGTAGATCCTTGTTTCTCCGCCATCTTTCAGGTCACGGAAGGTGATCTTCGTGGTCTCCGCGCAGCGCGTTAGGGCATCGGCGTCGGAGAGGTCCAGGCCGGCCATGCTGGCGGCGTAGCCCACGGCCCGGTACAGCGCGCCGGAGTCCAGCAGGTGCCAGCCCAGGGCGTCGGCGACGAGCCGGCTGATGGTTCCCTTGCCCGAGCCGGACGGCCCATCGATGGTGAGGACGGGAACCGGCTTGTCGGATTTGCTCATGGCGGACCACGGGGAGGGGGACGCGGGATTCTAGCCGAGCGCCCGCCAGCGGCCCCAGCCCGACGCTGAACGCGAGCCCCCCTGAGCGCTGCCGCGGCCGGGTCGTGGAGGCAATTCCGGCACCCGCCCCGGGGCGCAGGTGCGGCGGCCACTGGCAAGAGAATCGCAGAGGTACTGCCTGCGTCCGTCGCTCCATCCGTGCGGGCGCCGGCAGGCGCGCGACCGCCTGAGCCAACGAGGATTCAGCCGCCGTCCGGCGCCAAGGCAAAACCGCAGCCACCGGCCAACTGCGCGAAATCCGGGAAGGACGTTGCGACATTGGCGCAATCGCCGATGCGCACCGGCGCATTCGCCACCAGTCCGGCCAGTGCGAAACTCATGGCGATGCGGTGATCACCGCGGCTGTCGATGCATCCGCCAAGCAGATGCCCCCCCTGCACGAGGGCACCGTCGGCTCGTTCATCCACGGCGATGCCAAGGCTGCGCAGTCCCGACGCCATGGCCGCCAGGCGGTCGGATTCCTTCACCCGCAGCTCGGCGGCGCCGCTGACCCGCGTCGTTCCGTGGGCGGCGGCGGCAGCGATGAACAGTGCGGGAAACTCGTCGATCATGTCGGGCACCAGGTGCTCGGGGACGTCGATGCCGTGCAGCGGGGCGTGCCGGACCACGAGGTCCGCCACCGGCTCGC
>DAOOVM010000073.1:0-11843 GCA_035370085.1 Rhodanobacteraceae bacterium
AGCGCGGCTACAACCAGGCGCTGGAACTGCTGCGCCCGCTGGCGCGCGCACTCGACCTGCCGCTGTTGCGCGACGGCCTGGTGCGCACGCGCGGCACCGCGGCGCAGACCGGCCTGGACGCCGCCGCGCGCCGGCGCAATCTGCGCGGCGCCTTTGCCGTGCCGGCGGGCACCCGTCTGCCCGCGCACGTGGCCCTGTTCGACGACGTCATGACCACCGGCAGCACCCTGCGCGAAGCCGCGCGCGCACTGCGCCGGGCCGGCGTGGCGCGCGTCGACGCCTGGGCACTGGCGCGCGCACCGCGCCGCTGAAGGGCAGCCGGGCCGCGCCGCGAGGCCGCGTGGGCCGACGCCGGCGGCGGATCGACGTCCGCGCCGGAGCTAGTGCGCGCCGCTGCCGACGATGACCTGGGCCTGCTCGCGCGCGCGCCGCGCGAAGGGGCTGGCACTGCCCCACTTCGCCGTGACGGTGGCTACGGCGGCCGCGGCGTCGAAGGCGGCGGGCGTCGCGCCGCCGACGGCGCGGCAGTACTGCCGGGTCAGCCGCGCCTGCGCCGCATACCAGGGCGCCGCTTCCGCCTGCTCGTCGCCGACGCTCTCGGCCTGGGCGGCGAGCTCCGCGCCAGCGGACGCGTCGCCGCCGCGGCAGTGCAGGTCGGCCAAGGTGCTGAGGATCGGCCCGTACATGCGGTGCCGGCTCTTGGCGGCGATCGGCAGGGCTTCGTCGAGCAGCTGCGCCGCCTCGGCGCTGTCGCCCTGCGCGTAGCGCACGTAGGCGAGGTTGTACAGGGGATAGGCCAGATCGTCGAAATCGGCGGCCATGTGGCGGCGGTCGCTGGCCAGGGCGTCGCGCAGCAGCGGTTCGGCGCCGGTGAGATCGCCGGTCTCCAGCAGCAGGCGGCCGAGGTTGTTCTCGATCGTGGCGATCTGCGGATTGCCGGGGTCGAACACCTGGCGCGCCGCGGCCAGGGCGCGCAGCCAGTGCCGCCGCGCCGCCTCGCGGTCGCCCTTCTGGAAGGCGCAGGAACCCAGCGAGATGACTGCGGCAATGGTGTCGGGATGGGTCTCGCCGACCTCGGCCTGCAGCAGTTCCACCACCTGCGCATAGCCCCGCTCGGCGCCGGCGTTGTCGCCGCCGAACTGCGCCAGCAGCGCCTGGCCCGACAGCGCGCGCGCGCGCAGCAGCACGGCCTCGCGGGCGCCGGTCGGCGCCGCCGCAAGCGCCTCCAGGGCCGCCCGGTACGCCGCCTGCGCTTCGGCGTCGTGCTCGGTGTAGGCCAGCACGTCGCCGCGCACCACGTGCAGGCGCACGCGCTGCGCCCACTCCAGCCGCGCTTCCTCGGCGGCGACGGCGTCGAGTTGGCGCGTGGCCTCGTCGTAGTCGCCCATGCTGTAGGCGAGGGCGGCCAGCTCCAGCCGGCTGTCGTTGCGCTGGCTGCGCGCGGCGTCGTCACCCGCGTCCTGGCCCAGGTCGTCGATGGAGCGGCGCAGCAGCTCGGCGCCGCGCTTGTTCAAGCCGAGGCTGGAATAGGCCTGACCCATGCTGGCGAGGAAACGCGCGCGGATGGCTGCGCGGGAAAATTCGCTGCGGTCGATGCCGGCCACGGCGCGGTCGAGCACCTCGCGCACGGTGACGCTGTTGCCGCGCGCCTCGTTGGCATCGGCGAGGTGGAACACCGAGAGCAGGAACTCGCGCGTCTGCCGCTCGCTGGTCAGTTCCAGCTCGGCGCGCGCCTGCGCCGCGCGCGCGGCATCGCGGGCGCGCAGCGCCTGCACCGCCAGCACGGCAAACACCAGGGTCAGCGTGCACGACAGCGCTGCCACTGCGGCCCAGCGCCGCTGCCGCCGGCGCAGCTCGCGCTGGCGCAGCTGGTCGTAGCGCAGCGACAGCAGGCCGGCGACGAGCTTGAGGAAGGCGGCCGCAAAGCCGTCGCCCTGCTCGCGCGCGTCAGCGGCAATGGGCTCGCCGCGCGCGCCGGCGGGATTGTCGACGTCGTGCAGCAGCAGGGGCAGCGGGAAGGCGGCGCGCTGCGGCTCGCGCGCCGGATCGGCGCCGGGTTCGCCCGCCACCACGAAGGCCAGCACCGGGCGGTCCGGGTGCTGGCGGCGGAAGTAGGCGATCTCCTGCGCCACCCAGGGCGAGGCCACCGCGGCCGGCGAGCACAGCACGATCAGCGCCGCGGCGGCATCCAGCGCTTCGCGGATGGCCTGCGACAGGCTGCCGGCCGAGGCCAGCTCCTCGCGGTCGCGGAACACGGGGCCAAGGCGCGCACCCAGCGGCGCGCCGTGCACCGCGGTGCCACGCAGCGCGCGCGGCACGCTCCAGGTTTCCAGACGGCGATGCAGGCGCTGCGCCTGCACCTCGTCGCGGTGGCTGTAGCTGAGGAAGGCGCGGTAGCGCAGGCCGTCGGAAGTCACGCGCTGCGGTGCCGGGGCGCGCCGCGCCTAGGGCTCGAAGCCGCTGCGGAACAGCCGGTCCGCGGCCTTGAGGCAGGGGGAGCCGGTGTCGCCCAGGGTGCCGTTCCAACTGCCCAGGTAGCTCGTGCCGCGGAAGCAGAAGTAGCGGCCGTCGTAGATCGCGCCTGCGCCGCTCCATACGCCGGGCGTGATGTAGGACGCGCTGTCCAGGGTCACGTTCTGCAGACCGTACAGGCCGACGATGCTGATGCCCGTGGGGAAGTTGAACACCGTCCACTGGAAGCCGGTGGGCGGATTCTGGAAATCGAAGCGCGGGCGGTCGAAGAAGGAGTAGCGCACGCCGCTCATGCCGCTGCCGTCGCCGAACAGCGACGCCAGCGCCGCCTCGTCGGCGTAGTAATAGTTGGTCTGGGACAGGGCACCGGCGTGCGGCACCTGGCAATAGTCGTCGGTGAGGAAGCTGGCGTAGTTGCGTCCGGAGAAGGTGTAGCCGAAGGCCAGCAGCAGGGTGGAACCGGCGCTGGTGCCGGGGCAGCCGGCGCTGCCGATGGCGAATTCGTCCCAGTCGCCGAAGCCGTCGACGCGGATGCTGCGGTTGCCGGCCTGCGCCGGCAGGGCCGCGACGGCGAGCAGAGCGGCGAGCGCAAACGAGGATGCGGAAGGCTGGGTCATGGCGGCTCCTCCTCGGCTGGCGGCGAGCATAGACCCGGAGTCGGCGCGGTGCCAGCGCGGCGGCGGTAAGATCGCCGCGGCCGCGGCGGAACGGAGGGAAGGCGGTGGCGCTGAGCCTGCGCGAGCTCCTGGAGACCTGGCACGCCGCCGAGGCCGACCCCGTGGCGCGGGCGCGTCTGGATGTCCTCGCCCTGGCCCGCGATGCGCTCGCCCTGGGCCAACCCCATCTGGCCGATGAAGCGCTGCGCGAAGCCGTGGCCCGTCCCGACGCCGGGGTCGAACTGCGCTACACCGCGGCACTCGCCGCCGCGCGCCTGGGCTCGCTGCGCCGCGCGCAGCGCCTGGTGGATGCCCTGCTGGCCGATCCCGCCGCGCGCTCCCTGCAGGTGGACGCGCGCGCGCTGGCCGGACGCATCGCCAAGGACCGTTGGGCACGCCTCGCGCCGGGCGCCCAGCGCGATGCTGCCGGGCGCCAGGCGCTTGCCGCCTACCGCGACGCCTGGGACGCCACGCGCGACCCCTTCCCCGGCATCAATGCCGCCACCCTGCTCCTTCTCACCGGCGCGCCCGAGGCCGCGCGCGCGCTGGCGCGGGAGGTGCGCGTCGCGGCACGGGAGGCCGCGGACATGGCCGTGCACTGGCGCGCCGCCACCCTGGCCGAGGCCGCCCTGCTGCTGGACGAGCAGGACAACGCCGCCGCGCACTACCGCGACGCGGTGCGCGCCGCCCTGGGGCGTGTCGGCGACGTCGCCAGCATGCGCCGCCAGCTGCGCCTGCTTGCCGGCGTGCTGCCGCTGTCGCCGCAGGTCGAGGCTGCGCTGGCCCTGCCCCGGGTGGCCGTGTTCAGCGGCCACATGCTCGATGCCCCGGAGCGTGCCGAGCCACGCTTCCCGGCGGCGCTGGAAGCACCCGTCGCCGCCGCCATCGCCGCACGCATCGAAGCCCTCGACATCGGCTTCGGTTACTGCGCCGCCGCCTGCGGCAGCGACCTGTTGTTCGTCGAGGCGCTGCTGGCGCGCGGGGCCGAGGTGCACCTGGTGCTGCCGTTCCCGCGCGAGGACTTCCTCGCCACCAGCGTGGCGCATGCCGGCGAGGCCTGGGTGGCGCGGTTCGACGCGGCGCTGGCGCGTGCCACCAGCGTCACCTACGGCGTGCGCGAACGCTACCTCGGTGACGATTCGCTGTTCGTCTACGCTGCGCGCCTGATGCAGGGGGCGGCGCGCCTGCGCGCGCGCCAGCTCGAAGCCGAGCCGCTGCTGCTCGCCGTGGTCGATCCGACCGCTCCGCGCCGCCCCGGCGGCACCGTCGACGTGCTGACGGGCTGGCGCGACAACGGTCTCCACGCCGAGTGCATCGACCTCGCCGCGCTGCGCGTGCAGGCCGGTGTGGACGGCGCCGCGCCGCTGCCCCCACCGCCGCCGGCGCCGCACGGTGGGTTGCGGCGCGACCTGCGCACCATGCTGTTTGCCGACATGGTCGGCTACAGCCGTCTGGCGGAAGAGGACACGCCGGCCTTCCTGGCGCATTTCCTCGGCGCGATCGCCGACGTGGTGGCGCAGGCCGACGCCCCGCCGCAGTTCGTCAACACCTGGGGCGACGGCCTGTTCATGGTGTTCGACGCGGTCGAACAGGGCGCGGCCTTCGCCCTGCGCCTGCGCGACGCGGTGGCGCGCTGCGACTGGCCCGCACGCGGCCTGCCCGCCGCCACCAGCATCCGCATCGCCCTGCACAGCGGGCCGGTGTTCCAGGCCCACGACCGCCTGATCCGGCGGCAGAACTACTTCGGCGCCCACGTCATCCGCGCCGCGCGCATGGAACCTGTCGTCGCGCCTGGCGCGGTGTATGTCAGTGCCGAGCTGGCCTGCCTGCTCGCCGCCGGCGACGCCACCGAGTTCGCCACCGACTACCTCGGCATCCTGCCACTGGCCAAGAGCCACGGCAGTTGTGCGCTGTACCGCCTGCGCGGCGTGGGCGAAGAGGAGTAGTCCCGCGGTGGATTCCTTGTGGCGCGGCCCTCTGGACATCCATCCGTCCAGAAGCGTGCCAGCGATGCGGCCGCCGGCTCGGCGCCAGGGCAAAAATGCCTGTTGCTGCAGCGCGATAGTCGGCATATGACGAATCGTCCCTAGACGTTGCGCCAACGGCGTCGCTAGGGTCGGATCCATGTCGCACCGCAGCAGCGCCCCCGCCCACCACCGCATCGCCCGCCTCGTGCCGGGTGCCGCGCTGGTGCGCGCGGAAGGCCTGCTGCTTGTTCTCGTCCTCGTACTTCTCATTACCAACGGAGGTGCGGGCTGAGGGCGCGCGTCGCAGAACACCGAGACGAGTCAACCTGAAAACCCCGCACCCGAAAGGATGCGGGGTTTTTTATTGCCACGGATGGCATGTATCCCCGAAACGCAGGAGCAGTTTCGGGGGTCGGCGGGAACTTCAGGCGGACACGTCACCGAAAGTGCCTCCGCATGCCTGCATGGGCATGGTCCTCCGAAACGCAGGAGCGGTTTCGGGGCGGGCAACTCGAAGCGGTGTCCGCACCCATGCGCGCCCAAGGCCTGCCAGGAAAGGCAGCCATGACCATCACCACCCCTGACACCGCCTCCGGGCGAGTACGCATCTTCGACACCAGCCTGCGCGACGGCGAGCAGGCCCCGGGCTTCTCCATGAGCCGCGCGCAGAAGCTGCGCTTCGCCCACGCCCTGGCCGAACTCGGCGTGGATGTGATCGAGGCCGGCTTCCCGCAGGCCTCGCCGGACGACTTCGAGGGCGTGCGCGCCGTGGCGCGCGAGGTGCGCGGCGCCACCGTGTGCGGTCTGGCGCGCTGCCAGAGCGGGGATATCGAGGCCGCCGCGCGCGCGCTGGAGCCGGCCAGCGCGCCGCGCATCCACGTCTTCCTGTCCACCAGTCCGCTGCACCGCGAGCACAAGCTGGGCATGTCGAAGGCACAGGTCATCGACACCGCCGCCGGCGGCGTGCGCCGCGCCCGCGCGCTGTGCGCCGACGTGGAATTCTCGGCCGAGGACGCCATGCGCACCGAGGCGGAGTTCCTCGCCGAGGTGTTCGCCGCCGTGCTGGCCGAAGGCGCGGGCACGCTCAACGTGCCCGACACGGTCGGCTACACCACGCCGACCGAGATGGCCGAGCGCATCGCCTACCTGCGCGCCCAGGTGGCCGGCATCGAGCGCGCCACGCTGTCGGTGCACTGCCACGACGACCTGGGCCTGGCCGTGGCCAACAGCCTGGCCGCGGTGGCGGCCGGCGCGCGCCAGGTGGAATGCACGGTCGCCGGCATCGGCGAACGCGCCGGCAACGCCGCGCTGGAGGAGATCGTGATGGCCCTGGCCACGCGCGCGGAACGCTACGGCGCCGCCACGCGCATCCGCACCCAGCGCCTGTACCCGACCGCGCGCCTGCTGGCGCAGATCACCGGACAGCCCATCGCGCGCAACAAGGCCGTGGTTGGCGAGAACGCCTTCGCGCACGAATCGGGCATCCATCAGCACGGCATGCTCAAGCACCGCGGCACCTACGAAATCATGCGGCCCGAGGACGTCGGCTTCGCACGCTCGCAACTGGTGCTGGGCAAACACAGCGGCCGCCACGCCCTGCGCGAGCGCCTGGCTGCGCTGGGTCACGCCGTGGAGGAAGCCCAGCTGGACGACATCTTCCCGCGCTTCAAGGCGCTGGCCGACAAGAAGCGCGAGGTCTTTGACAGCGACCTGGAAGCGCTGGCGCTGGGCCGCGATGCCGAGGCGCTCGGCCCCTGGCGCATCGCCCACCTGCACGCCGCCTCGCACCTGGGCGGCAGCGCCTCGGCCTCGGTGCGCCTGAGCCACGAGGACGGGCACAGCGCCAACGAGGCCGCCATCGGCGACGGCCCGGTCGACGCCACGCTGCGCGCCATTGGTCGTGCCGTGGGCCGTGAGCTGGAGCTGACCGACTTCCAGATCCGCGCCCTGTCCGAGGGCGGCGACGCCCAGGGCCAGGCCACGCTGGGCGTGCGCCACGCCGGGCGCGAGCTGCGCGGCCGCGGCGTCTCCACCGACATCGTCGAGGCGGCCGCGCTGGCCGCGCTGGAAATCGTCAACCGCCTGGAGCGCCTCGCGCCGGCGGCGCCTTCCCCCACATCCACCACCACCGCGGCGGCCCACGCCGCTACCCGCTGAGGACCGCCCATGACCCACGCCCCGCTGCTCTGGCACAACGGCCGCATCACGCCCTGGGCCGAGGCCACCGTGCACGTCAGTGCGCATGCGCTGCACTACGGCTCCTCGGTGTTCGAGGGCCTGCGCGTCTACGCCACCCCCGCCGGCCCGGCCTATTTCCGCCTCGCCGACCACACGCGCCGCCTGTTCGAATCCGCGCGCGTCTACGAGATCGACATCGGCTACAGCCAGGAGGCGATCAACGCCGCCTGCCGCGAGCTGATCCGCGCCAACGGCCTGTCCTCGGCCTACGTGCGCCCCATCGTGTTCCGCGGCGCCGGCGGGCTGGGCGTGCTGGCCGGCGCCGGCGCGCCCGTGGAGGTGTCGATCCTCGCGCTGCACTGGGGTGCCTACCTCGGCGCCGCGCTGACCGAGGGGGCCGACGTGTGCGTGGCGTCCTGGCAGCGGCCGGCGCCCAACACTTTCCCGAGCTGGGCCAAGGCCGGCGGCAATTACCTCTCCAGCCAGCTCATCGGCATGGAGGCGCGCCGCGGCGGCTACGCCGAGGGCATCGCACTGGGCAGCAACGGCCTGCTCAGCGAAGGCGCCGGCGAGAACCTGTTCCTGGTCAGGCGCGGCAAGCTGCTCACGCCGCCCTGCAGCGCGGGCATCCTCGCCGGCATCACGCGCGACACGGTGATCACCCTGGCGCAGACCCTGGGCATCGCCGTGGAGGAGCGCGACCTGCCGCGCGAGGCGCTGTACAGCGCCGATGAGGCCTTCATGACCGGCACGGCAGCGGAAATCACGCCGATCCGCTCGGTCGACCGCAAGACGGTCGGCAGCGGCACGCCCGGGCCGATCACGCAGGCGCTGCAGCGCGCCTTCTTTGGCCTGTTCGACGGCAGCACGCGCGACACCTGGGGCTGGCTCGACGCCGTCCACGCACCCGGCGGCCGCGACGCCGACAGCGCGGCCGCAGCCGGCCGCTCCGCGCAATCCGCGCCCCTGCACGAGGCCGCCGCATGAAACCCCGCACCCTGTTCGACAAGCTCTGGGACAGCCATGTCGTCTGCGCCGAGACGGCCGACACGCCGGCGGTCCTGTACATCGACCTGCACCTGGTGCACGAGGTGACCTCGCCACAGGCCTTCGCCGAGCTGCGCGCGCGCGGCCTCGGCGTGCGCCGCCCCGAGCGCACCCTGGCCACGCTGGACCACTCCACGCCCACCACGCCGCCCGACGACCTCGGCCAGTACGTCTACGCCAGCGAGGATGCCGCACAGCAGGTGGCGCAGCTGGAGACCAACTGCGCCGAGTTCGGCATCGCCCTGCACGGCTGGGGCAGCGCGCAACGCGGCATCGTGCACGTGATCGGCCCCGAACTCGGCGCCACCCAGCCGGGCATGACCATCGTCTGCGGCGACAGCCACACCTCGACCCACGGCGCGTTCGGGGCGCTGGCCTTCGGCATCGGCACCACCGAGGTGGGCCACGTGCTGGCCACGCAGTGCCTGCTGCAGCGCAAGCCGAAGACGCTGGCCATCAGCGTGGACGGTCCGCTTGGCCCCGGCGTCACCGCCAAGGACCTGGTGCTGCACATCATCGGCCGCATCGGCGTGAATGGCGGCACTGGCCACGTCATCGAGTACCGCGGCAGCACCATCGCCGCGCTGTCGATGGAAGAGCGCATGACGGTGTGCAACATGGCCATCGAGGCGGGCGCCCGCGCCGGCCTGATCGCTCCGGACGACACCACCATCGCCTGGCTCAAGGGCCGCCCGCAGGCGCCGCGCGGCGTGGCCTGGGAACGCGCCGTCACGCAGTGGCGCACGCTCAAGTCCGATCCCGGCGCGCGCTTCGACCGCGAAGTGAAGATCGACGCACGCGAGATCCGCCCCACCGTCACCTACGGCACGCATCCCGGCATGGTCGCGGCCATCGACGCGCCGGTTCCGGCCGCAGCCAGCGCGCAGGACCGCCGCGCCCTGGCCTACATGCAGGTGGAGGCCGGCCGGCCCATGGCGGGCCTGGCGGTTGACGTGGTGTTCGTCGGCAGCTGCACCAACTCGCGCCTGTCGGACCTGCGCGCCGCGGCCGAGCTGCTGCGCGGCAGGCGCATCGCGCCGCGCGTGCGCATGCTGGTGGTGCCGGGCTCCGTCGCGGTGCAGCGTGCCGCCGAGGCCGAGGGACTGGACCAGGTGTTCCGCGCCGCCGGGGCGGAGTGGCGCGAGCCGGGCTGCTCCATGTGCATCGCCATGAACGGCGATCTGGCCCAGCCCGGACAGCTCGTGGTCAGCACCTCCAACCGCAATTTCGAGGGTCGCCAGGGCCCCGGCGCGCGCACCGTGCTGGCCAGCCCGCTGGTAGCCGCCGCCTCCGCGCTGGCCGGCGTCGTCGCCGATCCGCGCGATCTGCTGCCCCAGGAGCAAGCCGCATGAGCCCCTTTGACGCCCTGCGCTCGCGCACCGTCGTGCTGCCGCACGAGAACATCGACACCGACCGCATCATCCCGGCGCGCTTCCTCACCACCACCCAGCGCAGCGGGCTCGGACGCTACGCCTTCCACGACTGGCGCTACCGCACCGACGGCTCGCCCGACCCCGACTTCGTGTTGAATCGCCCCGAGGCGCGCGGCGCACAGATCCTCGTGGCCGGGCGCAACTTTGGCTGCGGCTCCTCGCGCGAACACGCGCCCTGGGCCCTGCTCGACGCCGGCATCCGCGTGGTGCTGTCCAGCGAGATCGCAGACATCTTCCGCGGCAACGCGCTGAAGAACGGCCTGCTCGCCGTGGTGCTGAGTGAAGGCGAGCACCGCTACCTGCTCGACCACCCCGGCATCGAACTGGCCGTGGACCTGGCCGCGGGGCAGATCGAGCTGCCCGACGGCGGACGCTTCGACTTCGCCATCGACGGGTTTGCGCGCCGCTGCCTGCTGGCTGGCGTGGACCAGCTTGGCTTCCTGCTGCAGCAGGCCGACGCCATCGCCGCCTTCGAGCAGCAGCGCCAGCGGGAGGCCGCATGAAGGCGCGCCTCGCCGTCCTGCCGGGCGACGGCATCGGTCCGGAAGTCACCGCCGCGGCGGTGAGCGTGCTGCGCGCGGTGGCCGCGCGCGGCGGTCACGACTTTGCTTTCAGCGAGCACGCCATCGGCGGCTGCGCCATCGACGCCCACGGCGACCCGCTGCCGGCGGAAACGCTGATCGTGGCCAAGCAGGCCGACGCGGTGCTGCTGGGTGCGGTGGGCGGACCGAAGTGGTCCGATCCGAACGCGCGCCTGCGCCCCGAGCAAGGCCTGCTGCGCCTGCGCGCCGAGCTGGGCGTGTTCGCCAACCTGCGCCCGGTGAAGGTGCATCCCACACTGGCCGCGCTGTCGCCGCTCAAGGCCGATCGTCTGGCCGGCGTGGACGTGCTGTTCGTGCGCGAGCTGACCGGCGGCGCCTACTTCGGCGCCAAGGCCCGCACCGCGCAGGCGGCCACCGACGAAACGCGCTACACCGTGGCGGAGATCGAGCGCGTGCTGCGCCGCGCCTTCCAGCTCGCGCGCGGCCGCAGTCGCCGCGTCACCTCGGTGGACAAGGCCAACGTGCTGGAGACCTCGCGCCTGTGGCGCGAGACGGCGCAGCGCGTCGCGCACGAGTTTCCCGACGTGGCGCTGGAGCACCAGCTGGTCGATTCCATGGCCATGCTGCTGCTGACGCGGCCGGCCTCCTATGACGTGGTGGTCACGGAGAACCTCTTCGGCGACATCCTCACCGACGAGGCCGCGGCGCTGGCGGGCTCGCTCGGCCTGCTGCCCTCGGCCTCGCTGGGCGAAGGCAAGGCCGGCCTGTACGAGCCCATCCACGGCTCGGCACCGGACATCGCCGGCCGCGGCGCGGCCAATCCGCTGGGTGCGATCCTGTCCGCGGCCCTGCTGCTGCGCCACTCGCTGGACCTGCCCGATGAGGCTGCGGCGGTGGAGGCGGCGGTGGATGTCGTGCTGGAGGCCGGCACCTGCACGCGCGACCTCGGCGGCAGCGCCGGTACGCGCGAAGTCACCGCCGCCGTGCTGGCAGCGCTGGCCACCGGCCCCACGCGCTCCGCGCAGGAGGCCGCATGAGCGGCAAGACCATTCCCCACGTGCTGCGCAGCGACGCCATCAAGAGTGGCCCGGACCGCGCGCCGGCGCGCGCCATGCTGTACGCCACCGGCCTGTCCGAGGCCGACATCGCCAAGCCGCTGGTGGCGGTGGTGCACACCTGGTCCAACGTCTCGCCCTGCAACTTGAACCTGCGCGAGCTGGCGGACGCGGCGGCCGAGGGCATCCGCGCCGCGGGCGGCACGCCGATCGAGTTCAACACCATCGCCGTCACCGACGGCATCGCCATGGGCACCTCGGGCATGCGCGCCTCGCTGGTGAGTCGCGAGGTCATCACCGACTCGATCGAGCTGGTCGTCGACGGCCACTGCCTCGACGCCATGGTGGTGCTGTGCGGCTGCGACAAGACCATCCCGGCCGCGGCCATGGCGCTGGCGCGCCTGGACATCCCCGGCGTGGCGCTGTACGGCGGCTCCATCGCCCACGGCTCGCTCGACGGCACGCCCATCACCCTGCAGCAGGTGTTCGAGGC
>DAOOVM010000074.1:0-11717 GCA_035370085.1 Rhodanobacteraceae bacterium
GTCGAAGCCGCTCTCGGGGGTGTTGCCGCCCCAGCGGTAGGGTGTGCCGACCAGGCCCAGGGCGCGGAACAGCACGGCATTGGAGGTCTCGGCCTGGCGCGGCGTCAGCGCCGCGGGGCGCAGCGCCGGACGGCTGCAGGCGGCAAGCAGCAGACAGGCGACGAAGGCGGCAGTCAGTCGCATCGGGCGGGCAGGCTGGGCAGTCTGGCGCCGAGCCTAGCAGGCCCGGCGCCGGGATGCCGGCTGACCGCGCGGCCGCCCGCATGGCGGCGTCGCGCGGCGACTGCTCCAGGCCTCAGCTGCGCGCGGAGGGGGCGGCGGGACGTGCGCCACCACCGCCGCGGCGGCGGCGCGGGCGCTGGCTCGGCGCCTGGGCGCTCGCGCCGTTGCCGTGCGGTCGATGGGCAGCCTTGGGTGCACGCGGCGACGGCAGGCTGGTGCGCACCGGCTGGCGCGGTTCGAAGCCGGGAATGGTGATGGTTTCCAGCTCGGTCTTGAGCAGCTTGAGGATGCCGTGCAGCTGCTCTTCCTCGTCGCGGCTGACCAGCGACAGGGCGAGGCCGGTCGCGCCGTTGCGGCCAGTGCGACCAATGCGGTGGACGTAGTCCTCCGGCACATTGGGCAGGTCGTAGTTGACGACCATGGGCAGCTGCTCGATGTCCAGGCCGCGCGCGGCGATGTCGGTGGCTACCAGCACGGTGACGCGCCCCGCCTTGAAATCGTTCAGCGCGCGCTGGCGCGCGTTCTGGCTCTTGTTGCCGTGGATGGCGTCGGCGCGGAAGCCGGCGGCGCACAGCTGCTTGGCCAGACGGTCCGAGCCGTGCTTGGTGCGCGCGAACACCAGCACCTGGCGGCGACTGTCGTCGCGCAGCACCTCGACCAGAAGGTCGCGCTTGCGCTCGCTGTCGACCGGGAAGATGCGGTGCGCAATGGTGTCGACCACGCTGTTCTGCCGGGCAATCTGGATCTCGGCCGGATCGCGCAGGAACTGCGCGGCGAGCTGCTTGATCTCATCGGCGTAGGTCGCCGAGAAAAGCAGGGTCTGGCGCTCCTTCGGCAGCGCGGCGAGGATCTTCTTCAGCGCCGGCAGGAAGCCCATGTCGAGCATGCGGTCGGCTTCGTCCAGGACCAGGGTGTCGATGCCGCGCAGGTCCACCGTGCGCTGCTGCAGGTGGTCGATGAGGCGGCCCGGCGTAGCGATGAGCACGTCGACGCCGGCGCGCAGCGCCTGCACCTGCGGCTGCATGCCGACGCCACCGAACACCTGGGCGCTCTTCAGGGGAAGGTGCTTGCCGTAGGCGCGGACCGATTCGTGGATCTGCACCGCCAGCTCGCGCGTCGGCGTGAGCACCAGCGCGCGTACGCGCGCCGTCGCAGACGCGGGGCGCTGGCCGGCGGGGAACAGGCGTTGCAGCAGCGGCAGGGTGAAGGCTGCCGTCTTGCCGGTGCCGGTCTGCGAGCCGGCCAGCAGATCGCGGCCGGCCAGGATCAGCGGCACGGCCTCGGCCTGCACCGGGGTCGGGGTTTCGTAGCCGAGCGCGGCGAGCGCACGCAACAGGGCGGGCTGCAGCCCGAGGGATTCGAAAGACATGAAAGCTCCTTGCGCCGTCCGCGCTGCGGACGACGTGATGCGGAAACCCGGAGCGATTCCTCAACCGCGCTGCGAGCGAAAGGCGATGCCTGGGCATCGCAGGACACGTCGGGGCCGGTGCGGCAAGGGCGGCGCTGCGTGGGTCGAAGCCCGTCGCGGGAGGCGTCACCGAAGGGAAAAACCGAATGGACGTGCGAAAACGCGACGGAGTGTAGTCGATTTGTCGCGCCGGCGCGAATACCGGCGCGGCTCGGGTAGGATTCGGTTCATGTCTGAAGCCCGCAACGATGTGCTGATCCTGGGCGCCGGCGTGATCGGCCTGGCCTGCGCGCACTACCTGCTCAAGGCTGGCCGTGGCGTGACGGTGATCGACCAGGGGCGCATTGGCGCAGGGGCATCCCATGGAAATTGCGGCACCATCACGCCCAGCCATGCGCCGCCGCTGGCGATGCCGGGCACGGTGCGCAAGGCACTGCGCTGGATGCTGCGCGGCGATGCTCCACTGTACGTGCGCCCGCGTCTGGATTTCGAGCTGTTCGCGTGGTTCCTGCGCTTCGCCCACCGCTGCAACGCCCGCGACGCGGCCAGGGCGACGCGGCAGCGGGCGCAGATCCTCGACGTCTCGCGCCGCCTGCTGGCGGAATTGATCCAGACGGAGGGGCTGGACTGCGAGTTCGAGCAGGGCGGCACCCTCTACGTCTACCGCGACACGCGCACGATCGAAGAAGACCGCGTCCACGAGCGTGCCCTGGCCGAGGTCGGCATCGCCACGCAGCGCCTGTCCGCTGCTGAGGTGAAGGCGCGCGAGCCGGCGCTGCGCGAGGATGTGGTGGGTGGCCTGCTGCACCCGGGCGACGCCCACCTGCGGCCGGATCGGTTCGTGGCGGAACTGGCGCGGCGCGTGCGCGAGCAGGGCGGGCACATTATCGAAGGTTGCCGTGTCGAGGGATTCCGCCGCGAGGCGGGACGCGTGGTCGGCGTGGCCACGGCACAGGGCGAGATGCGGGCCGACGAAGTGGTGTTGGCGCTCGGGGCCTGGTCGCCGCTGCTGGCGCACCAGCTGGATCTGCGCCTGCCACTGCAGCCGGGCAAGGGCTATTCGATCACCTACGCCCGGCCGGCGCTGTGCCCGCGCACGCCGCTGGTGTTGCGCGAGCGCTCGGTGTGCGTCACGGCCTGGAGCAGCGGCTACCGTCTGGGCAGCACCATGGAGTTTTCCGGCTACGACGACTCGCTCAATCGCCTGCGCCTGGATGCGCTGCGGCGCGGCGCGGCTGAATATCTGCTTGAACCGGAGGGGCCGGCCCGTCTGGAGGAGTGGTTCGGCTGGCGGCCGATGTGCTTCGACGACGTGCCGGTGATCGGGCGCGCGCCGCGCACCGCCAACCTCACCCTCGCCACGGGCCACGGCATGCTCGGCGTGTCGATGGCGGCGGCGACGGGCCATCTGGTGAGCGACCTGCTGTGCGGGTGCGAGCCCTTGTTTGATCCTGCGCCCTACAGGCCGGAGCGTCTGGACCTGTAGGTCGCCACGGCGACGCGCCAGCTCAGCGCTTCGCCGTCAGCGTCTCGCGCGGGGCGACAAAGGGCAGGGGCGGGCCCAGCCGGATGCCGTCGCGCCAGGTGCGCAGCTTGGCTTCGATCAGCGGCGTGCTGGCGAACTGGGGCTCGGAATGGGCTTCACCGTCGCGGGTTTCCCATTCTTGGATGAGGTTACTGGCGATGCCGAAGGCGCCACGGAAGGAGTCGCTCTGGTTCAGACCTTCGGCAAAGAAGGCCTTGCCGAACCAGGTGATATCGGCGTCACTGCCGCAGCCGAAGGACGTGCGGTCGGCGCGCGCGGCCGTAATGACCATGGTCGTGGCGTTCTTCAGCGGCGCGACGAAGCCACCGCTGTAGCAGGCCGAGACGATCACCACTTTCCAGCGGAAGTGGTGCTTGCCGAGGATGTCGGCGAGGTCGTCGGGTCCGATCTGGTCGAGCGGCAATGGGTCGAGATCGACCAGCAGGACATGGTCCTCGCCGCCGTGGCTGGTGAGGAACAGCACCAGCACGTCCTCGGTCGGGTCCATGACCTTCTCCAGGCCGTCGAGGGCGATTTCCAGGTTCGACCAGGTGGCCAGCGGGCGTGTATCGACAGTGGCGGCGTTGTTGACCAGCGCCAGGGTGTGGCCGGCGGCGCCGAAGCGCGAGGCCATCAGTCGCTCGGCGTACTCGGCCTCGTTGCGGAACACGTCCTCGGCACCGTCTGCGCCGAAGGCCAGGAAGTAGAGATCGGTCTTGCCGGGCGTCTGCGGGGCAAGCCGGTGCAGCGCGGCCTCCATCTGGCGATGCTGGTCGTACATCACCACTTCGGGGTCGAAGCCGGGATCCGTCGATTCGCCCTCGGCCTGGCTGCCCTCGTCGGGCGTCGATTCCGGGGACTCCGCGGCAGCCGGCTTGAGCGTCGGCGCCGTGCCTGCCGCCGAACCCGCCGCCAGCTTCGTTGCGCCCGGGGCGCCGACATGCGCCTGTATCGTCGGCGTGGAGTACCGGTGGGCGATCGCGCCGCCGGCAAGACCGAGCGCCAGCACCAAGAGCAAACGGACCGCTTCGTGCGTGCGCATGCTCAGTCCGGAATGGCGTCGAAGTCGGAGTAACAGGGGTGGTGCGCCTGGGCGGGGCAGCGCTGTGGCGCTCGGCACAGCCAGGCGGTCAGCATGCCCGCCGCGCGCGCGGCGTCGAGCTCTTCGGCCACGTCGGAGAGGAACAGGATGGACTCGGGATCCCTGCCGATGCGTTCGGCGATGTGCCGGTAGGACGCGGGCTCGCGCTTTCCGCCGACCTCGGTGTCGAAATAGCCGGAGAACATCGGGGTGAGATCGCCGGCTTCGCTGTTGGCGAAGAACAGCTTCTGGGCGGCGACGGAGCCGGAAGAGTAGACGTAGAGATCCAGGCCGCGAGCTTTCCACGCGCGCAGCTTGGCCGGTACGTCGGGGTACACGTGGGCGCGGAAGTCGCCGCGTTCGTAGCCATGGCGCCACAGCATGCCCTGCAGGGCCTTCAGCGCCGTGTGCTTGCGGTCCTCGTCGATCCATTGCTGCAGCGTGGCCACCAGCCCGGCGCGATCGGCCGGGTCGAGGCCGCACTCACCCACCACGCTGTCGAGCCAGCGTCGAACCGGCGGCTCCTCGCCGTGGCGCGCGACGAAATCGCCCATGTGGCGGCGCGCGTAGGGGAACAGCACGTCCTTGACGAAGCTGATCGAGCTGGTCGTTCCTTCGATGTCGGTGAGAATGGCCTGGATCATTGACGGCGTCTCGGGCAGGAGGGAGGGCGGACCCGCACTCAGGCGAGCGCGCGCTCCGGGGCAAGGCGCGGAAACCGCTGCGCGATGTCGTCGCCGGTGAAGTTCGCCACCCAGCCGGCCGAGTTGGTGAACAGGCGGATGGCGACGAAGCTGGGCTGCTCGCTCATGTCGAACCAGTGGCGCGTGCCGTCGGGCACCCCGATCAGGTCCCCGGCCTCACACAGCACCTCGTAGACGCTATCGCCGACGTGCAGGGTGAACAGGCCGCGGCCGGCGACGAAGAAGCGCACCTCGTCTTCAGCGTGCGTGTGCTCATTGAGAAACTTGGCGCGCAGCGCCGCCTTGTCCGGGTGGTCCGGATCGAGGCTGATGACGTCCACGGCCTGGTAGCCCTCTTCGCGCATCAGGCGATCGATGTCGCCACGGTAGGCCGCGATCACGG
The DNA here is from genome assembly GCA_035370085.1 of Rhodanobacteraceae bacterium. GTDB lineage: Bacteria > Pseudomonadota > Gammaproteobacteria > Xanthomonadales > Rhodanobacteraceae > Tahibacter. The sequence goes on from DAOOVM010000074.1 coordinate 5,323, forward strand.
CCTCCGGCGCATCGCCGGGCCGGATCGGCTGGCTTGCCTGCCAGCGCTCGAAGCGCACGCCGGCGGCGGCCAGCTCTCGGGTGATGTCGGCGTGCTCGCTGAAGCTCATGCGCGGCGCACTGCCGTCGCGGTCGGAAAAGATTCGAAGTCGGCTCACGCGCGCAGTCTCCGCAGGTCCAGTTCGCAGCCCAGCAGGAAGTCAAAGGCCTCCAGGTGACGGCGGGCCTCGGCCATGTCCCGTCCCCAGGTGTAGATGCCGTGGCCGTCGATCAAGTAGCCGTGCAATGGCTTGCCGGCGTCGAGCCAGGCATCGACCCGTGCGACCAGCTCGGCCATGTCCTGGGTATTGGGAAACACCGGCAGGTCGAGCACGCTGTCGTGCGTGCTGTAGCCGGCGATGGCCTTCTGCAGTTCCCAGCCCGAGAAGCGCACCCGGCCATCGGCGGCGTACAGGCGCGAGGCCACGCTCTGGTGGCGCGAGTGGGTGTGCAATACGGCCATAGCGTCGGGGAAGCGCCGGTAGATCTGCGTGTGCAGCGCGGTTTCCGCCGACGGCCGTGCGGCCGTGCCGACGGGTCGCCCCTGCAGATCGACGAGCATGATGTCGTCTGCGCTCAGGCGCCCCTTGTCGCGGCCGGAAATCGTCACCGCCGCGTGGTCGGCATCGACGCGCATGGAGAAATTGCTGCTGGTGGCCGGCGTCCAACCGAGAGCGGCCAGATCGCGCCCGGCAGCGGCGATTTCGCCGGCACACTGGCGCAGGTGCTCGGAGTCGAGGAGGGGCAAGGCGGGCATCGTGTCGGAGCGGGCGATACGGCGTCTCACTATACCCCAGTGCCGTCGCGGCAGGCGTCGCGTTGACTCGCGCTGGCGCCTGAATGGACTGACTGAAGTCAAGGCATCTTCACGGTGGAAGGAGTAGCATGCGACTCCAGTTTCGACCGCCACCACGGAGTTCGTCCATGCAATCCAACGATTCGCTTTCGCGCCGCCGCTTCATCAAGCTTGCCTCCGCCGCCGCGGGTGTGGGCGTGATCGCCGGCCCGCTGTCGCGCCTGGCCCGGGCGGAGGATCTGCCGCACCTGGCCGAGACCGACGCCACCGCCGTGGCGCTGGGCTACAAGGAAGACGCCACCAAGGTGGACGCGGCGAAGTACGCGCAGCACAAGGCCGGGCAGACCTGCGCCAACTGCAAGTTCTTCAGCGGTACCGCCGCCTACGGGCCGTGCCAGTTGTTCCCGGGCAAGGCAGTGAACGCGAAGGGCTGGTGCTCGGCCTATGCCGCCAAGGCCTGAGGCCGGCGCGACATCGCTGCGGGACAGGAGCCGGCCGCGAGCCGGCTCTTTTTTTGTCTGCGCCGGCGCAAGGAGGGGGGCAGCGTGCGTCGGGCCGTCGGGAGGGTCACCGCCCAGCCGGCAGGAGTGCTCCAGCGTCCGCTGCAGAGCGCGCTTACGGCGGGCAAGTCCGACAGGGGGAGGCGTACAGGCGGGGAGAGAGGTCGCTGCCCGGGTGCGCCCAGACCGAGGAGCTAACTCGCCTGGACGCACCCGAGCGGCATTCCGAGGGGCCCACTGCCAAGTGAAGTATCCCGCGGACCTCCATCTTACCCAGCAGACCCCGCCGGGGCTAACGTCAGGCTGGGGATAAGCCGTGGATTGGCTGTGTTTTCAGCCGATTTTTCGTTTTGATAATCAATCTGTTATGAAATTTTCGCCGAATGGGTGTGAAGACCGGTGGGTAATCCCGCCCCATCACGTCCATTGCGAAGCGGCCCGCTAAGCCATTGAGTTGCAAGGTGCGTTTGCGCACAAACGAAACGGCCCGGAGAGGCTCCGGGCCGTTCGCCGAAACGTATTCAAAATCAATTGATTGGCCGAGGCTCTCAGCTGCCGCCCGCGCTCAGCCGGCCCAGATTGCTGTGGCGCTTGCCGTAGGCGAGGTAGACGATGCCACCCACGATGGCCCAGCCGAAAAACACCTTGATGGTCCAGGCCGAGAGGTTGACGAACAGGAGCAGACAGCCGGCGACGGCGAGCGGACAGATCACCCACACGATCGGCGTGCGGAACGGACGGGGCCGGATCGGTTGCGTGCGGCGCAGGATCAGCACGCCGATCGCCACCATGATGAAGGCGAACAGGGTGCCGGTGTTGGAGATGTCGGCCAGGGCGCCGACGTTGAAGAACGCGGCCGCAATGGCCACGCCGATGCCGGTGATCATGGTGACCACGTGGGGCGTGTGGAACTTGGGGTGCACCTTGGAGAGGAACTCCGGCAGCAGGCCATCGCGCGACATCACGAAGAAGATGCGCGTCTGGCCGTAGATCATCATGAGGATCACCGACGGCAGCGCCAGGCCGGCGGCAAGACCGATCAGGTTGCCCAGGCCGGCGAAACCGAGGCCGCGCAGCACGGCGGCAAGCGGCTCCTTGCTGCACACGAGTTCCTGCGAGGCCTGGCAGGCGGCGGCAAGCTCAGGGCTGCCCGTGGGCAGCGGCATGCCGTTGCTGCCCATGACGGGCTGCGAGCCGTTGGCGCCCACGGCACCGTAGCCCACCAGCAGGTAGAAGATGGTGCAGACCGCTAGCGAGCCGATCAGCCCGATGGGGATATTGCGGTTCGGGTTCTTGGTCTCCTCCGCGGCGGTGGAGACCGCGTCGAAGCCGACGTAGGCGAAGAAGATCGAGGCGGCCGCACCCAGTACGCCCATGCCACCCATCGGCGTGCCCCAGCCCGCAGGCAGGAAGGGCTGGAAATTGACGTCCTTGGCCGCCGGCACAGCGACGATGATGAAGGCGGTGAGGGCGATGATCTTGATGGTCACCAGAACCGCATTCACCCACGCGCTCTTGGACGTTCCGATCACCAGCAGGCCCGTGATCACCAGCGAGATGAGGAAGGCCAGCAGGTTGAAGGTGCCACCGTCGTTGATGCCGGTGCGCAGGGCCGCTGGCAAGGCGTAGCCGGCGCTGGCCAGCAGTCCGTTGACGTAGCCCGACCAGCCGACGGCGACGGCGCCCGCGGCGACCGCGTACTCGAGCACCAGGGCCCATCCCACGCTCCAGGCCAGCGCCTCGCCGAGCACGGCATAGGTGTAGGTGTAGGCCGAACCCGACACGGGCACCATCGCGGCCAGTTCGGCGTACGCCAGCGCCGCCAGGGCGCAGACCACGGCGGCGATGACGAACGCGATCATCATCCCCGGGCCGGCCTTCTGGCCCGCCTCGGCGGTCAGCACGAAGATGCCTGTGCCGATGATGGCGCCGATGCCGAGCAGGGTGAGCTGGACGGGACCGAGCTGGCGCTTGAGCGCCTTCTGTTCTGCAGTTGCGAGAATCTGGTCGAGTGGCTTGACGCGCCAGAAGATCATTCCATCCCCTCCCGGAGGCTAGTGGGCAACCTGGCGACGTGCGGGTGGGCGAAATGCGCTACGCGACGAGCCGGCATGAAAATCGCGGCCGGGGGCCGCGAAGCGCAGCTAAAATACGCGAGCCCCCGCAGCCCGGCAAGCACACACGGCCGATGCATCCCGAATCCACTGTGCCCCAGCTCGCGCCGCACCAGTTGGAGTGGCTGCGCATGATCGACGCCTATGCCGAACGTCACGCCGCTTCGCCGCCCGAGCTGGACAGCGTCGCCCGCTTCCGCGAGCTGATGCGCAGTGACGCCACCGCCGCGCGACGCGAGCGCACGCACGGGCACCTGACCGGCTCGGCCTGGCTGGTCAGCGCCGATGGCCTGCGTGTGCTGCTGACCCATCACCGCAAGCTGGAGCGCTGGCTGCAGCTGGGCGGCCATGCGGACGGCGAGGTCGACCTGGCGCGGGTCGCGTTGCGCGAGGCCGAGGAGGAGTCGGGATTGCCGCACCTGGCGGTGGAACCGGATGTCTTCGATCTCGACCGCCACTGGATCCCACCGCGCGGCGTCGAAGACGGACACTGGCATTACGATGTGCGCTTCGTCGTGCGCGCCTGCGGCAGCGAGGCGTTCGTGGTGAGCGAGGAGTCGCACGCGCTGGCGTGGCGGCGAATCGATGACCTGATGGCCGACTGCACGTGCGATGCCTCGCTGCGGCGCATGGCGGCGAAGTGGCTGGCGCGTCGCGCCCGAGTGGCGCAGAGCAGCTGACCGGCGGCATGCCGTCCGCTGGTGTTCCCGCGCCGCTGCATGGCGCGGCGCCTCAGGCGCGACCGGCGAATTCGCCCGTGGCCGTATTGACCAGCACCTTTTCGCCGTTGCCGATGTATTCGGGCACCATGATCTCGATGCCGGTGGCGAGCTTGGCCGGCTTGGGCCGCTTGGTGGCCGTGCCGCCCTTCAGCTCTGGTGGCGTGTCGACCACTTCGATCGCCACGCTTGGCGGCAGTTGCAGGGCCACCGGGGCTTCGTCGATCAGTTGCACGAAGCAGCCGCCGAGATCCGGCACGATGTAGCCGGCGGCCTCGCCGAGCGTCTCCGGACCCAGCGCATAGGGCGTGTAGTCCTCATCATCGAGGAACACGAAGGCCTCGCCGTCCTTGTAGGAGAACGTGGCCGCGCGGCGCACCAGGTCGACTTCGCGCAGCTCGTCGTCGGCGTCGAAGCTCTGGTCCAGCTTGGCGCCGCCGGGCACGGAGTACATGACGAAGCGGTAGCGCACATTGCCGCCGCGCCCTTGCGGCGAGCTGCGCTCAATGTCCCGGATCTGGTACACGCCGTTGTTGTACTCGACGACGTTGCCCTTCTTGATGTCGTAGGCTCTCATGCGGAATCCGGCAGGGAGGAGTGGGAAATCGGGACGGTCTGCGCTGGGCCGGTCCGCAGCGGTCGGCCGCGCGGAGCGCAGCCCTGGCGCCACGCCCGGCGCATCGCGGCTACTTGGGCGTCAGTCGCGTCGCGCCGTCCAGGCGGATGGTTTCGCCGTTGAGGTAGGCGTTGCCGAGGATGTGTGCGACCAGATCGGCAAACTCCGCGGGCTGGCCTAGACGCGAGGGGAAGGGTATCGACGCCGCCAGTGACTTCTGTACGTCCTCGGGCATGCCGTCCACCATCGGTGTCCAGAAGATGCCCGGGGCGACGGTCATGACGCGGATACCGAAGCGCGCCAGCTCACGCGCCATCGGCAGCGTCATTCCCACCACCCCCGCCTTGCTCGCCGAGTAGGCGGCCTGGCCGATCTGCCCCTCGTAGGCGGCCACCGAGGCGGTGTTGATGATCACGCCGCGCTCGCCGTCGGCGTTGGGTGCGTTGTGCTGCATGCGCTCGGCCGCCGCCTTGGCCACGTTGAAGCTGCCGACCAGATTGACCATGACGGTGCCCTGGAACGTGGACAGCTTCATGGCGCCTTCGCGGCCCAGCACGCGCCCCGGGCCGAGAATGCCGGCGCAGTTGATGGCTGCGTTCAAGCCACCGAGAAATTCCGTCGCGGCGGCCACGTTCGCCGCCACGCCGGCCTCGTCGGTGACGTCGGTGCGGAAATAGCGTGCCCGGTCGGCGCCCAGCTGGGCCACCGCAGCGGCGCCCTTGTCATCGTTCACATCGAACAGTGCGACCTTGCCGCCCGCAGCGACCAGGCGCTGCGCCACGGCGAGGCCAAGGCCGGAGACGCCGCCGGTGATGACGGCCTTGCTTTGTTCCAGTTGCATGGAGGCTCCTGCGCAGGGACGGCGCGCGGTACCGCGCACGGGGCGCGCATTGTAGCGGCACGGACCGGCAGCTGCAGTCAGTCGGGCCTGCCGGGGAGCTCCCCGGCGGGCTAGAGATCTCGGAGGTAGAAGCGGTCGCAGCCGAAGTGCCCGGTACTGCCCAGGCTGCACTCGATGCGCCGGAAGCCGTGGCGCAGGTACAGCGCCTGCGCCGCATCCATGCCGGTGAGCGTCTCGATGTAACAGCGGCGATAGTCGAAGGCGCGCGCGGCATCGAGACAGCGTTCGATCAGGGCGCCGCCGAATCCGCGTCCGCGCAGCTCGGGCAGGAAGTACATCTTGCGCAGCTCGCACACGTCGGGGTCACCCTGATCGAGCGGGGCGATGCCGGCGCCCCCGAGCACCCGGCCGTCCTCCTCCACCACGAAGTAGGCGGCGCGCGGCCGCGCGTAGGATGCGGCCATGCGGTCCACCTCGGGATCGTGCAGGGCGAAGCCCGGACCGTCGGCACCGAACTCGGGCATGACGCGGCGGATGATGGCGGCGACGGCGGCGTCGTCGCGCGCGTCGATGGGGCGGATGGTGGCAGACATGGACGGCTCGATCGGACGCGGGTGGCATGAGGCGCCGATTGTGCGCGGTGCCGTGACGCGGTCAATGCGCCTTCGGTCGCAGCGCGGCCGCTGCGCGCCCTACAGCGGGCGGCGGAAGTCGAGGTCGTAGCGCGTGCCGTGTACCAGCACGTGCAGGCGCAGGTTGGTGATGCTGATC
>DAOOVM010000075.1:0-11656 GCA_035370085.1 Rhodanobacteraceae bacterium
GATCGGCTCGTGCTGAGCCACGCCGACAACGACCATGCCGGCGGCGCCGCCGCCGTGGTGTCCGCCCTGGCGCCGGCGCGCGTCGACAGCGGCGAGCCGCAGCGCGTCAGCCTGGGCGCGGGACTGTGCCGCGTCGGGGAAGGCTGGGAGTGGGACGGCGTGCGCTTCCGCATGCTCGGCCCGGTTGATCCCGAATCGCCGCGGCCCAACGACCGCTCCTGCGTGCTCGCGGTGGAGGCGCACGGCGCGCGCCTGCTGCTCACCGGCGACATCGGCATGGCGGCGGAGCCGGCCATCGCCGCCGCGCTGGGGCCCGGCCCACCGCCCGTGCTGCTGGTACCGCATCACGGCAGCAAGGGTTCGTCCGGAGCGGGGCTGCTGGACGCGCTGCGGCCGCCGCTGGCCCTGGTCTCGGCCGGCTACCGTTCGCGCTTCGGCCATCCGCATGCGCAGACCCTGCAGCGCTATGCCGAGCGCGGCATCCCGGTGGCCAACACGGCCGAATGGGGTTGTCTGCGGCTGCGCCTGGGCAGCGCAGGAGTGCGCTGGCTGGAGCGTTGCCGCGCGCTGCGCCAGGCCTATTGGCGCGAGCCCTGAGCGGACCGCGCGGCGGAGTGTGACGGCCTCGGCAGCGTTCCCTGACCGCGGCAGTGGCGCGCGCGTTCGCTGGTATGATCGCGGCGGTTGCGGCGCCCCTGCCGCCACGCCTTCTGCTGGGAGATGACGGCTCGTGCTTGAGATCCTGATGGCCGGCGGCTGGGCCATGGTGCCCATCCTGATCTGTTCCGCGATCGCCCTGGCGATCATCCTCGAACGCTTCTGGAGCCTGCGCCGCGCCAGCGTGCTGCCGCCGCAGCTGGGCGAACAGGTGCGCACCTGGGCGCGCACGCGCAAGCTCGACCCAGCGCACATCGAGCAGTTGCGCGCGAATTCGCCGCTGGGCGAGCTGCTCGCTGCCGCACTGGCCGTGCGCCACCGTTCGCGCGAGGTCATCAAGGAGCGCATCGAGGACACCGGGCGGCACGTGGTGCACCGCCTGGAGCGCTTCCTCAATACCCTGGGCACGATTGCCCTGATCTCGCCGCTGCTGGGCCTGCTCGGCACCGTCATCGGCCTGATCCGCATGTTCCTGGCGGTGATGGTGCACGGCATCGGCGATGCGCAGCAGATGGCCGGCGGCATCGGCGAGGCGCTGGTGTGCACCGCCACCGGGCTGGTCGTGGCGGTGCCCGCCTACATCTTTCACCGCTTCTTCCGCAGCAAGGTCGGCGGCCTCGTGGTGGAAATGGAGAAGGAGGCCACGGCCCTGCTCGACGAGCTGTCGGCGCAGGCCGAGCCCGCGGCCGCGGCCGGCGTGCGTGCGGTGCGCTGAGGGGCGGCGATGAGACTCGGTGCCGCGCGACGCGAGGACGATTTCGAGATCAACGTGATCCCGTTGATCGACGTGATGCTCACCCTGCTGATGTTCTTCGTGCTCACCGCCACCTTCGACCAGCGCTCGCGCCTGAGAGTGAGCCTGCCGCAGGCCAGCGAGAGCGCCGAGCACAGCGCCGATACCTCGCTGGTGGTGATGATCGACCGCGAGGGGCGTTACTACATCGACAACAACGAAGTGCTGAACCCGGGGCTGGACACCCTCAAGGAGGCCCTGGCGCGCATCGGCGGCGATGACCACGAGCGCATGGTCACCCTGCGCGCGGACGGTCAGACACCGCACCAGGCCGTGGTGACGGCCATGGACGCGTTGGGCCAGCTCGGTTTCACCCACCTGTCCATCGCCACCACGCCGAACAAGGACAGCAAGGGCAAGTGAGCGGCCAGGCTCCGTCCGCGACGGCCACCTACCGGCGCTTGCTCGGCTACACCACGCGCTACTGGACGGTGGCGTTCGTCGCGTTGCTGGGAATGGTGACCGACGCCGGTTGCATGACGGTGTTCGCGCGTGTCATCAAGCCGATGCTGGACGATCTGTTCATCGCGCGCGACGCCGGCGTGATCTTCTGGATGCCGATCGTCATCGTGACGATCTTCCTCGTGCGCAGTGCCGGCACCTTCGCCACGGACTACGGCACGGCCTACATCGGCCGCGGCGTGGTGCAGACGCTGCGCCGCCACGTCTTTGAGCACTATCTGCGCCTGCCGGCGTCCTGGTTCGATGCTGAGGGGTCGGGCACGCAGATCGCGCGCATCACCTACACTGCCGAACAGGTCGCCCAGGCCAGCACCGAAGCGGTGAAGGTTGCGGTGGTGGACGGCCTCACCGTGATCGGCTTCATCGGTGTGATGCTGCTGGCCAGCGTGCGCCTGACCCTGACCCTGCTGGTGATGGTGCCGCTGGTGGGCGCCCTGGTGTACTTCGTCGGCCTGCGCTACCGGCGCATCAGTCGGCGCATCCAGGGGTCGATGGGTACGGTCACCGGCGTGGTCGAGGAGGTCGTGGCTGCGCATCGCGAGGTCAAGGTGTTCGGCGGCCAGGACTACGAATCGCGTCGCTTCGAGGAGGTCACCGAGCGCACGCGGCGCCTGAACCTCAAGGTGGCGGCCACCAATGGGCTGTCCACGTCGCTGGTGCAGCTGATCGCCGCCGGCTCGCTGGCTCTCATCGTGTATTTCGCCACGCGGCCGGCGATGATCGGCCAGCTGACGCCAGGCGCCTTCACCTCGCTGATTCTCGCCATGGGCGGCATCCTGCCCTCGCTCAAGCGCCTCACCACGGTGCAGGCCAATCTGCAGCGCGGCGTGGCCGCTGCCGAGGAGCTGTTCGCCGTGCTCGACACGCCACCCGAGCGTGATGCCGGCACGCTCGATCCCGGCGCTTGCCGTGGCGAGCTGGCCTTCCGCGGCGTGTCATTGCAGTACCACAACGGCGCTGCCGCCCTGCACGGCGTCGACCTCGACTGCCCGCGCGGCAGCGTTACCGCCCTGGTCGGGCGCTCGGGCAGCGGCAAGTCCAGCCTGGTGGGTCTGATCCCGCGCTTCTACGAGCCCAGCGACGGCGCCGTGCTGCTGGACGGCCGGCCGCTGCAGGACTACCGCCTGGATAGTCTGCGCGCGCAGATCGCCTGGGTCGGGCAGATGCCGACCCTGTTCGACGACACCATCGCGCGCAACATCGCCTACGGCAGCGCCGCGGCCGACGCCGACGAGGCGCGCATCCGCGCCGCGGCCGAGGCGGCCAACGCCATGGAGTTCATCGCGCGCCTGCCCGAGGGCCTGCACAGTCGCGTGGGCGAGGGCGGCGTGCTGCTGTCCGGCGGCCAGCGCCAGCGTATCGCCATCGCCCGCGCGATCCTGAAGAATGCCCCGATCCTGGTGCTGGACGAGGCCACCAGCGCGCTCGACGGCGAGTCCGAGCGGCTCATCCAGGAGGCGCTGAAGCGCCTGATGCGCGACCGCACCACCCTGGTGATCGCCCATCGCCTGTCGACCATTGAGCATGCCGACCAGATCGTGGTGCTGGAGCAAGGACGCATCGTCGAGCGCGGTCGCCACGCCGAGCTGATCGCCGCCGGCGGCGCCTACGCCGCGCTGCACCGCATGCAGTTCCACGACGCGCAGCGCTGAGGCCGCCGTGCTGCGCGCGCCGGAGCTCGAACGCGTCTGGTACGGAGGACAGCCGCCGGGAATCGTGCTGCGCCTGCTGGCGTCGGCTTACGGCGCGCTCGCGGCACTGCGCCGCGCCCTTTTCCGCGGCGGTCTGCTGCGCCGCGTGCGGCTGCCGCTGCCGGTGCTGGTGGTGGGTAACCTCGGTGTGGGCGGTGCCGGCAAGACGCCGCTGACCATCGCCCTGGTCGAGGCGCTGCGCGCGCGCGGTTGGCGACCCGGAGTGGTCAGCCGCGGCTACGGCGGCAGCGCGGCCGGACCGCAGCGGGTCACGGCCGGGGCCGATCCGGCTGCGGTGGGCGACGAACCCTGCCTCATCGTCGCGCGCACGGGCGCGCCCATGGCGGTCGGCCGCGACCGCGTTGCTGCGGCGCGCCTGCTGCAGGAGCACGGTGAGGTCGATGTGCTCATCGCCGACGACGGCCTGCAGCATTATCGGCTTTGCCGTGATGTGGAAATCTGCGTGATTGACGGTCAGCGCCGCTTTGGCAACGGCCGCCTGCTGCCGGCGGGACCGCTGCGTGAACCGCCGGCGCGGCTGGCGACGGTCGACTTCCGCGTATGCAATGGCGGCGATCCGGGCGCGGGCGAGGTGCCGATGCAGCTGGTGCCGGTGGCAGCGCGACGACTCGACGGTGCGGCGGAACGGCCGCTCGCGGCGTTCGCCGGCGAGCATGTGCACGCCGTGGCCGGCATCGGCCACCCGGCGCGCTTCTTCGGCCTGCTGCGCGCTCACGCTATCGAGGTGCAGGAGCACCCCTTCCCCGACCATCACGCTTTCCGTCCGGACGACCTCGTCTTCGACGACGCGGCGCCTGTGCTGATGACCGAGAAGGACGCCGTGAAGTGCCGCGGCGTCGTCGCGCCCTCGCTCTGGAGCGTGGCGGTGGACGCGCAGCTCCCGGCGGCCTTCTTCGACGCCGTGGCGGCGCGGCTGCGCGCGGCGCGGTCGTGAAGCGTCGCGCGCGCCTGCGGCTCAGCCAGCGGCGCCGCCGAGTCGGCGCCGCACCGCGGGCAAGGGCTTGAGCAGATCGAAGGCGAGTGTCGCCGCGAGGCCGGCCAGCACGGCCAGCAGCGCGGCCAGCGGCGCCGGTGCGTCGAAGCCGAAGAGGGGCGCCAGCGGCGGCAGCAGCAGGCACAGGCCGATGATCGCGCTGGCCAACGCCGCAACGATCCAGTAGGCCGCGTGGCCGCGCTCGAACAGGCGCGGCAGGGTCGCACCGCTTGCGCCGCTGACGCGCACCAGCATCAGATTGCCGGCGGTGAGGGTGAGGAAGGCTAGACTGCGTGCGACCTCCGCGCTCTGCCCCAGCGCCGTGGCGGCGAACTGCACCCCCAGCACGGCGGCGAGCAGCAGCAGTCCCTGCACCGCGGCCAGGCCGAGCTGAGAGCGGCCGATCAACGGCTCCTCGGCCCGGCGCGGCGGCCGCCGCATCAGGCCGGCCTCTTCCGGTTCGGCCTCGAAGGCGACGGAACAGATCGGGTCGATCACCATCTCGATCAGCACCACGTGCGGCGGCAGCAGCAGCGGCGGCAGGCCGAACAGCAGCGGCAGCAGGGCCAGGCCGGCGATGGGCACGTGGATGGCGGCGATGTACATCATCGCCTTGCGCAGGTTGTCGAAGATGCGGCGGCCCAGGCGCACGCCGCCGACCAGGTGCGCGAGATCGTCGTCGAGCAGCACGATGCCCGCGGCCTCGCGCGCCACGTCGGTGCCGCGCGCGCCCATGGCGAGGCCGATGTGGGCGGCCTTGAGTGCCGGCGCATCGTTGACGCCGTCACCGGTCATGGCCACCACCTCGCCGTCGGCGCGGAAGGCCTGCACCAGACGAAGCTTCTGCTCCGGCCGCACCCGCGCGAACACCCGCACGTGGCGCAGCGCCTGCGCCAGGGCCGTGTCGTCCAGGCGGTCGATGGCCGGGCCGTCGAGCACGCCGCCGCCCAGGTCGATGCCCGCTTCGCGCGCAATGGCTGCCGCCGTGGCCGGGTAGTCGCCGGTGATCATGGCGACGCCGATGCCGGCGGCGCGCGCCTCGGCCACCGCGGCGGCCGCGCCGGCGCGCAGCGGATCCTGGAAGGCGACGAGGCCGACAAAGGCGAAGGGCAGCGCCTGGGCCTGTGCCGGCAGGTCGGCGGCGTCGCTCAGCTCGGCGCCGGCCACGGCCAGCACGCGCAGCCCCGCGGCGGCCAGGACCTCGACCTCTTCCAGCATGCGCAGGCGCGCCGCGGCGTCGAGGTCGCACAGCGTGGCCACCGCCTCCGGCGCGCCCTTGGTCGCGGCCACGCCGCGACCGTCGTCGCCGCGCCACACGCGCGACAGCGCCAGGGTCTGTGGGGTCAGGCCGTACTCGCGCTCCAGCGGCCAGTCGGCGTGCAGATGTTCGGTTCCGGCGAGGGTGTGCTCGCCGAGCCGGCCGAGGGCCGCATCCATGGGATCGAAGGCGCTGCGGCGCGAGGCCAGCAGGGCGTATTCGAGCAGGCGATGGAAGGGTTCAGGCAGCTCAGCCTCGCTGCCGTCGAGGTCCAGGCGCGCGCCATCGGCGACGAGGCAGCGCACGCGCATGCGGTTTTCGGTGAGGGTGCCGGTCTTGTCCACGCACAGCAGGCTGGCGGCACCGAGGGTCTCCACCACCGCGGTGCGGCGCACCAGCACGCGCCGCCGCGCCAGGCGCCAGGCGCCGAGGGCGAGGAACACGGTCAGCACCATGGGAAATTCTTCCGGCAGCAGCGCCATGGCCAGGGCGATGCCTGCCAGCGCGCCGGCCAGCCACTCGCCGCGCAGCAGGCCGTGCAGCATTACCAAGCCAAGGCTGGCCGCCAGCGCGGAGAAGCCGAACAACCGCACCAGCCGCGCCACCGTCGCCTGCAGCGGGCTGGGGGCGGTGTCGATGTCGGCCAGCGAGGTGCCGATGCGCCCGGTGGCGGTGGCCGCGCCCGTAGCGTCCACCTGGAGCAGGCCGTGGCCCCGAACCACCAGGGTGCCGGCGCTGACGCGCCGCTGTTCCGCGCTGGCATGGTCCACGGCGAGCTTGTCCACCGGCACCGACTCGCCGGTGAGCAGGGACTCGTCCACCTGTAGCCCCTCGGCCGCGAGCAGCGCCCCGTCGGCGGCGATGCGCTCGCCTTCGTCGACCAGGAGCAGGTCGCCGGGCACGACGTCGCTGGCGGCGATGCGCTGCACGCGGCCGTCGCGCCGCACGCGCGCCAGGGGGGGCGCCGAGCTGGCGCAGGGCCTCCAGCGCGCGCTCGCTGCGCGCCTCCTGCACCACCACCAGGGCCACCGTCAGGGCGGCGAAGGCGCCGAGCAGCAGTCCCTCGTGCAGGCTGCCCACGGCGAGGTAGAGCAGCGCCGCCAGCACCAGCAGCAGGAACATCGGCTCGCCCAGCACCGACCCGAGAATGCGCAGCGGACCACGCCGCGGCGCCTGCGGCAGGGCATTGGGTCCGTGCTGCGCGAGGCGCCGCGCCGCCTCCGCGCCATCTAGTCCGCGCTGGGGGTCGGTCGCGGGCAGCGGCCTCGCCATGCTCAGGTGCCGCTGCGCGCGCGGTGGGCGAACAGGAGCGCCAGGGCGCATGAGGCCAGGCGCGCCAGCATGCCGTCGGAGCGGCTGGTGAGCATGATCGGCACGCGTGCGCCCAGCACGATGCCGGCCGCCTCCGCGCCGGCGAGGTAGATGAGTTGCTTGGCCAGCATGTTGCCCGACTCCAGGTCGGGCACCAGCAGGATGTCGGCCTCGCCCGCCACCGGCGAGGCAATGGCCTTGCTGCGTGCGGCGCCGCGCGAGATGGCGTTGTCGAAGGCCAGCGGCCCGTCGATCACGGCGCCGGTGATCTGGCCGCGGTCGAGCATCTTGCACAGCGCCGCTGCCTCCAGCGTGGACGGGATCTTCGGGTTCACCGTCTCCACCGCGGACAGCACCGCCACGCGGGGCAGGGCGATGCCCAGCGCATGGGCCAGATCGATGGCGTTCTGCGCGATGTCGCGCTTGTGCACCAGGTCGGGTGCGATGTTGATGGCCGCGTCGGTGATGAACAGCGGCTTGGGGTAGGTGGGCACGTCGAGCGCGAAGACGTGGCTCATACGCCGCTCCGTGCGCAGGCCCGCGTCGGCGTCGATCACCGCGGCCATGAACTCATCGGTGTGCAGCGAGCCTTTCATCAGGGCCTGGGCGCGGCCCTCGCGCACCAGGGCCGTACCGCGCGCGGCGGCAGCGTGGCTGTGCGGCACGTCGACGATCTCCGCGCCGTCCAGCGCGAGGCTGGCCTCCTGCGCCACGCGCTCGAGCTTGGCGCGTGGGCCGACCAGTAGCGGCAGGATCAAGTTTTCGCGCGCCGCTTCCAGCGCACCGGCCAGCGACAGCTCATCGCAGGGATGCACCACCGCGGTGGGCAGCGGCGGCAGCGCGTGCGTGGCCTTGAGCAGGTCGTGGTAAGCCGCGCCGGGTTCGTGCCGCGGCAGGTCGGCCGGCGCCAGGCGCGGTCGCCGCTGCTTCTGCCGCGGCGCCAGTACGCGCACCTCACCCTCCACCAGCGCGGTGCCGCCGGCGTCGCTGACACGGCAGTCCAGCAACACCTCGCCGCTGGCGTCGTCCTTGGTGCGCAGCCGCAGGAAGAGTTGCAACGGAGCCTCGGTGGGCAGGGCGGCGAGGAAGCGCAGGTTCTGGCTGCGGCACACGCTGCCCGGGCCGGGCCACTCGCCGAGGATCGCCGCGACGACCAGGGCACCGCCCCACAGCGCTTCGTCGGCCCGGGCCGGCGCGGCGGCACCGCTCTGCAGGCGCTCACCGGCCAGCGCGGCGAGCGCCTGCACGTCATGGATGCGCAAGTGGCGCGCCAGGGTCACGCTGTCGCCTGCACGCAGCTCGTCGTAGGTGCGGTTTTCGATGAATTGCATCGGGCCTCCGACCGGCATCGGGTCGCCGGCACACTATGCCCGGTCCAGAGGCGCCGCGCCTGACCACGGTCAACCCCCGCTGAGAGGGGTGCCGCAGCGCGCGGTCGTCGAGTGATGCGGACTTCGTCTTCCCGGCACCACGATGGCGTGTCGGGGGCTGATCGGCCGGCTGCAGAACCTACGTCGACTGGCGGCGGTGCAGCGCCCCAAGCTCTGTGGGCGAGGCGGCGTCGTTCTCCTCCCGCGCGGTGTTGGGCCAGTGTGCGACATGGGACACATCACGCAGCCCGCTTTTGAGTAAGGCCGGCAACGGGACTACTCTCCGGCGGCGTTCGAACCCGGTCCCGACGCGAGGAGGACGCAATGATGAAGCTTGCGTGCGTCGTAGTGGTGTCCCGCCTTGCCGCGACTCCTGCGTTTGCCGCAGCCAGGTCGGGGGGGATTCGGGTGGCCTGCGGAGGGACGCAAGCGGAAACACGGCCGATTCCCCGAGCGGGTTGGCCAGTTTCACCGTCTCCAACCCCTACTGCTACCCGGCGGACCCGCAGCTGGATCAGTGCTCCATCAACTTCCGCTTCGTTCGGGCGACGGACGACCAGTCGACCGCGCCCTACATCGCCTCGCTGGCCGTGGCGATCAGCGGAAAGAAGCGCCTCTCCATCGTGGCGTTCTTCGAGGCCTCGATCACCTATTCCTACGACATGGCGCCAGGGGGAATGAAAGTGCCCTGCGGCCCACCCAACGCCGGCGGTGCGGGAGCGCAGTACGGCAACGTCTATAGCGTGACGGTGCAGCCGCTGGACGCCAGCAGGAACCCGATATCGACAGACACCGCCAGCGTGGCGTGACCGGCCTATTCGCCGTAGGACGGACGCGCGCGTGGCCCCGAGAATTCTGCTCATCGCATCGGCCAGCGCCGCATTGGCGCTGCGCGGCCTGACAGTGCAAGCCGCGACGCTTTCACTCGATGTGAGCAATCCCTACTGCCGCGCGTCGCAGCCCGAACGCAATCGCTGCTCGGTCAACATCGGCCTGGCGTCCGCTGTGGCGTCCGATTTGACCTTCTCCAGGATCGAGATCGCGATCGACGGAAAGTTGTGCTTGGTCGAAGTCGGCTTCTTCGAGAGCTCGGCCTATTTCAACCGCACGATGGTGCCCGACGGACTGTCGGTGACCTGCGGGTTCGATGGCCAGGGAGGAAGCGCCGGCTTCGGTCTGAGCCACAGAGTGAACACCAGTGCATACCTTTCCGCTTCCGCCCCCGTCGTGGCCATCGCCAACGTCACCTGCCCGCCGGCATCGGATCACATCTTCGCAGACAGCTTTGAGCCCGGCGGGGCCGGCTGACCTGGTCGGCGGACTTCGGCAACTCGTTCGGCATTGCGCCTGATCCTGCCCGCGACGTTCCGCCGCCCGATGCTGCGGGCTGGCCCCGCTCGAACACGCCCGGCGGGGTTGTCCAGCGTCGCGTGGGGCCGGTGGCGACCGCAGTCCGCCTCGATGTATTCGAACAGGAACTCCGGCTGATCATGGAGGGACTCCCCAGGTGTCAGCGCAGCACCCGAATCGCCACCTGGTCGAAATTGCCGCCGTTGCCGAGCACGGTGATGGTGTGGGGACCGGGTTCGGCATAGGCGTGCTGGAAGGGTCGGGTCGCCTCGGTTTCGCCCACCAGGCGGCCGTCGACCAGCCACTGCACCGAACCGTGGGCGCCGAGCGCGCGCAGGGCCAGTTGTGCTGGGCGATCGCTGCCCGGCGCGCGGCCGATGGCGGCACCGTCGGCCACGCCGTCGATGTGCAGCGGCTGCGCGGCGTCGAGACCGTCGTCGGCGCAGCCCGGAGCGAGCGCGGGCAGGCGCGCGCGGCGACGCGTGTCGGGCGACAGCCAGGGTTGGGCGAGCGCGGGCCAGCGCGCGACGTCCGCCTCGCGCACGGCGCGCGTGCCCTCGCAGCCGGCGCTGAGGCGCAGGCCGCTGCGCGCGTCCAGGCGCAGATGCAGCAGACCGGCGCTCCAGCGCGCGGCCTCGCGCTCGGGCAGGGTGGGCGGCACCACGCCGTCCAGCACCCAGGCGCTGCGCTTGTCGTGGCACAGCGCGGGCGTGTCGGGGTCGAAGGCCGTGCCCAGCGGCCAGCAGATGTCGATCTGCGTGACGCTGGCGGGCGGCGGTGCGGGCGCGGCATCGCCGGGCGCGCGCGGCAGCGAATCCACTGCCTGGAACAGCAGCGGCAGGGCGGTGACGGCGCCGTACTGGCCGGGCACGGGCGTGCCGTCGGGGCGGCCCACCCACACGCCGACGGTGTAGCGGCGCGTGCTGCCGATGGCCCAGGCGTCGCGGTAGCCGAAGCTGGTGCCGGTCTTCCAGGCCAGGCGCGGTCGCGTGCCCGGGTCGAAGGTGTCGCTGCTGAAGCCGGGGCGCGGATTGGCCTCGAGCATCTCGCGCACGATCCAGGCCGCGCCCTCGCTGAGGAGGTGCCGTTCCTGCAGCGGCTCGTCCGGGCGCAGGCGCACGCGGGCGGCCACGCCGCGCCGGTTCAGCGCGCTGTAGGCGCCGACCAGATCTTCCAGCGTGGCGCCGGTGCCGCCCAGGATCATGGCGAGGTTGGGCTCGGCACCGCGCGGCAGTTGCAGGGTCAGCCCGGCATTGGCCAGGCGCGCTGCGAAGCGCGCTGGGCCGACGCGGTCGAGCAGGTCCACCGCGGGCACGTTCAGCGACAGGCGCAGCGCCTGCGCCGCGCCCACGGGGCCGTTGAAGGCCAGGTCGAAATTGCCGGGGCGGTAGCCGCCGAAGGACTGCGGCGCGTCGATCAGCAGGCTTTCGGAGTGGATCAGGCCGTCGTCCAGGGCCAGGCCGTAGAGGAAGGGTTTCAGGGTGGAGCCGGGCGAGCGCGCCGCGCGCACCATGTCCACGTGACCCAGCCGCGCCTCGTCGCCGAAGGCGCCGGAGCCAACGTAGGCGCGCGCCTCCAGCGTGGCGTTGTCCACCACCAGCAGCGCGGCCGAGGTGCGCTCGGGCAGGCGCGTGAGGTAGGCGGTGACGCGCGCTTCCATGGCGTCCTGCAGTTCGCGGTCGATGCTGCTGGCGATGCGCGCCTGCTGCGGCTGCGCGCTGCGCAGGCGTTCGGCCAGCAGGGCGGCCTTCAGCGGCGGCGCCAGCGCGC
>DAOOVM010000076.1:0-11490 GCA_035370085.1 Rhodanobacteraceae bacterium
CATGCTGTCGGTGGCCCTGGGCTGGGCCGAAGTGCTGGGGGCCGGCGACATCTACTGCGGGGTGAACGCGGTCGACTACTCGGGCTATCCCGACTGTCGCCCCGAGTTCCTCGCCGCCTTCGAGCGCCTGGCCAACCTCGCCACCAAGGCCGGCGTGGAGGGCAGGGGGCTGCGCATGCAGGCGCCGCTGATCCACCTGAGCAAGGCCGACATCGTGCGCGAAGGGCTGCGCCTGGGCGTGGACTTCGCCGCCACCGTGTCCTGCTACCAGGCCGACGCCGCCGGTCGTGCCTGCGGCCGCTGCGACGCCTGCCGTCTGCGCGCGCAGGGCTTCGCCGCTGCCGGTGCGGCCGATCCGACACGCTACCGCTGATCCGTTGCGTCCTGCTCCGGCGGGGGGCATGTGCCGGCGCCCCGACGGCGCGGCGACCCTGCCGCCGCTTCGCTTGTGACGCGCCCGCCCAGCGCCTAAACTTCGCGTCCCTTTGCGCCGCGGACGTTGCGACCGCGCCGCCAATGCCAGCCCCGCGGCGCGCAGACCGCCCGGTGTGCCGCCCTTCCCGTGGGCCGTTAGCTCAGCCGGTAGAGCAGCGGACTTTTAATCCGTTGGTCGACAGTTCGAATCTGTCACGGCCCACCACTTCCCCGGCAGGTCGGCCTGCAGCGCAGGCCGAGGCCGCGCGGCGTGCGCACGACTCCGACCGTCCTGCGGTGGCGACAGCCGCCACGCTGCAACGTCACGGCGCTTCAACCGTGTGCCGTCCCCGCGCTCGCGGCCAGCGCGTGCAGGCGGTGCGCGCGGCGGCAGCCGTGTCAGGCCAGCAGCGAGCGCAGCATCCAGGCGGTCTTCTCGTGCTCCTGCATGCGCTGCGTGGCGAGGTCGGCGGTGGGCTGATCGTCGGCCTTGTCCGCCAGGCGGAATACCTCGCGCGCGGTGCGCGCGACGGTCTCGTGGCCATCCACCAGCTGCTGCACCATCCCCTTCCACTCCGGCACGCCGCTTTCCTCCTTGATCGAGGACAGTTTGGCGAACTGCGCGCCCGAGCCCGGCGCAAACACGTCGAGCGAGCGGATGCGCTCGGCGATGAGATCGGTGGCCAGCCAGAGCGCGTTGTATTGCGTCTCGAACATCAGATGCAGGGTGTTGAACATCGTGCCGGTGATGTTCCAGTGGAAGCCGTGCGTCTTGAGGTAAAGCGTGTAGGTATCCGCCAGCAGCTTGGACAAGCCCCTGGCGATGGCTTCGCGGTCCTTCTTGGTGATGCCGATGTCGATACCCATGTCGGTCTCCTGGATCGTGGCTGCGGGATTGGCATCCTGCCAGGCCCGCAGGGGGCAACCGCGGCGCGGCCGCGGCGGGACGGCACCTCCGGTGCCGAAGCGACTCGTTGGCCGCTCGATGTGAAGCGAGGGTGACCTTACTGCCAGTGGCGCCGCAGTGAAAATCGTCTGGTCGCATCGCGTCGATAGCGAGCGGCTATCATGCGCGCCCTCTCCCGACCCTTGCCACCCGGCCGCGGTGGCCGCATACCCTGGCCATGAACGACCTGGACTCCCTGCGCGCCGCCCTTGACGGCGCCCTCGCGCGCGACCTCGGTCGCCTGCTCGGGCGCTGGCGACGCCTGAAGGCGACGCCCGATCCGGCCCAGCTGGCGGCGCTCGCAACCGCGGTGGCAGCCTCGCGCGCCCAGGTCGCGGCGCGCGCCGCGCGCGTGCCGCCGATTCGCGTGGACGAGAGCCTGCCGATTGCGCAGAGGGCCGAGGAGATCGTGCGCCTGATCCACGAGCACCGGGTGCTGGTGCTGGCCGGCGAGACTGGCTCGGGCAAGACCACGCAGCTGCCCAAGCTGTGCCTTGCCGCCGGGCGCGGCACGCGCGGCCTGATCGGCTGCACCCAGCCGCGCCGCCTGGCTGCGCGCAGCGTCGCGCGGCGCGTGGCCGAGGAACTCGGCAGCAGCGTTGGTGGACTGGTCGGCTTCCAGGTGCGTTTCACCGACCAGACCAGCGAGGAGGCCCTGGTCAAGTTCATGACCGACGGCATACTGCTGGCCGAGACGCAGGGCGATCCCTGGCTGTCGGCCTACGACACCATCATTCTCGACGAGGCGCACGAGCGCAGTCTCAACATCGATTTCCTGCTGGGCTACCTCAAGCGCCTGCTGGAACGCCGGCCCGACCTGAAGCTCATCGTGACCTCCGCCACCATCGACACGGCGCGCTTCGCCGCGCACTTCGGCGATGCGCCGGTGGTGGAGGTGGAAGGGCGCACCTATCCGGTGGAACTGCGCTGGCGCCCACCGCCGGAACGCGGCGAGACCACGCTGGTCGAGCAGATCGTGGCCGCCGCCGACGAGATCACGCGCGAGGACCCGCGCGGCGACGTGCTGGTGTTCCTGCCGGGGGAGCGTGAAATCCGCGAGGCGCACCTGGCCCTGGCGCGGCGCCAGTACCGCGAGACCGAGGTGCTGCCGCTGTATGCGCGCCTCTCTGCTGCCGACCAGGACCGCGTGTTTCGGCCCGGCCCGCAGCGGCGGCTGGTGCTGGCCACCAACGTCGCCGAGACCTCGCTTACCGTGCCGCGCATCCGCTACGTGATCGACACCGGCACGGCGCGCGTGAAGCGCTACGCGCCGCGCAGCCAGCTCGAGCGCCTGCACATCGAGCCGATCTCCCAGGCCGCGGCCGATCAGCGCAAGGGTCGCTGCGGGCGCGTCGGGCCGGGCGTGTGCTATCGCCTGTACGCCGAGGACGACTACCTCCAGCGTCCGCGCTACACCGATCCGGAAATCCTGCGCTCGTCGCTGGCCGGAGTGATCCTGCGCATGCTGGCGCTGAAATTGGGCGAAGTGGAGGATTTCCCCTTCGTCGAAGTGCCGCTCGACCGCGCCGTGGCCGATGGTTACCGGCGCCTGCTGGAACTGGGAGCGATCGACACCGCGCCGGCGCGGTCTTCCGGGCGGGATGACGCCGTCGACCGCCGTCGGCGCGACGCCGCGGGCGGCCGTCACCGCCTCACCGACACGGGCAGGATCCTGGCCAAGCTGCCCATCGACGTGGCGCTGGGGCGCATGCTGGTGGAGGCGCAGCACCTGGGCGCACTGCGTGAACTGCTGGTGTTGGCGGCCTTCCTGTCGATCCAGGATCCGCGCGAGCGTCCCGCCGAGGCGCGCCAGGCGGCCGACCAGGCGCACGCCGAATTCGTCGAGCCGCGTTCGGATTTCGTCAGCGTGCTGAACCTCTGGCGGGCCTACCAGACCGCACACGAGGACCTCACCCAATCGCGCCTGCGCGACTGGTGCCAGGCGCGCTTCCTGTCCTTCCTGCGCATGCGTGAATGGCGCGAGCTTCATCGCCAGCTGCTGCTGCTGGTGCAAGAGCTGGGTTGGGCGCAGAACGACGAAGCGGCGAGCTTCGAGGCCCTGCACCGCTGCCTGCTCAGCGGCTGGCCGACGCAGGTGGGCCTGAAGGACGAGAAAGGCCAGTACCGCGGCGCGCGCGAGCGGCGCTTCCAGGTCTTTCCCGGTTCGGCGTTGGCGAAATCACCGCCGCAATGGCTGCTCGCCGGCCAGATCCTCGACCTGCAGAAGGTCTACGGCCTGCTGTGTGCGCGCATCGAGCCGGAGTGGGTGGAGCAGCAGGCGGCGCACCTGGTCAAGCGCAGCTGGCGCGAGCCGCACTGGTCGCGCAAGCGCGGCGCGGTGCTGGCCTACGAGCAGGTGACCCTGTTCGGCCTGGTGCTGGTCGAGCGCCGCGCCGTGCAGTTCGGCAGGCAGGACCCGGCTGCGGCCCATGCAGTGTTCCTGCGCGAGGCACTGGCGCGCGGCGATATCGACTGTCGGGCGGATTTCGTGCGCGCCAATGCGCGCGCGCTGGCGCAGGCGCGCGAGCTGGAGGCCAAGCAGCGCCGCCAGGGCCTGGTCAAGGACGAGGATGCCCTGGTGACCCTGCTTGCCGGCAGGTTGCCCGCGGATATCGCCACAGCGGCCGCGCTCGACGCCTGGTACCGGCGCGCCACCCCGGCCGAGCAGGCGGCCCTGCACTGGTCGCTGGCCGATGTCCTGACGACGGCGCCGGGCATTGCCGCCCAGGACTTTCCGGCGCAGCTCGATGTGGCCGGGCAGCGCTTGAAGCTTGAGTATCGATTCGTCCCCGGCGATGCAGCCGACGGCGCGACCTTGGTGGTTCCGCTGGCCGCCCTGAATGCCCTGTCCGCCGCGCGCGGCGACTGGCTGGTGCCGGGCCTGCTACCGGAGAAGGTGGCCGAACTGATCCGCGGCCTGCCCAAGGCGCTGCGGCGCAATTTCGTGCCGGCACCGGACTTCGCGCGCGCCTTCGCCGCCGCCGAGGCGCCGCGCGAGCAGCCGCTGGCCGAGGCGCTGGCGGCGTACCTGCAGCGCGTGACGGGAGTTGCCGTGGGGGACGCCGACTTCGCCGCGGTCGCGCTGCCGCCGCACCTGCACCTCAACTACCGTGTCCAGGACGAGCAGGGGCGCGCGCTGGCGAGCGGCCGCGATCTCGCGCGTCTGCAGGCCGACTGGGGCGGTGCGGCGCGCGCCGCATTTTCGCGCCGCGCCGACGCCGAGCTGACGCGCGAGGAGGTGGCGGCCTTTGATTTCGAGGCGATTCCCGAGCGGGTCACCAGTGCGGCCGGGCTGGAGGCCTTCCCCGCCCTGGTCGACCTCGGCGACAGCGTCGCCCTGCGCGTGTTCGAGCGGCGCGACGAGGCCTTTGCCGAGCATGCCCGCGGGGTGGAGCGGCTGCTGCGGCGCGCCCTGCACGACAAGCTCAAGCAGGCGCGGCGGCAGTTGCCGATCAACCAGGCACTGGCCCTCAAGTACGCCGGCGTGGCCAGCGTGGACAGCCTGCGCGAGGATCTGGTCGAGGCCGCGCTGCGCGAACTGCTCGCCGCGCAGCCTCTGCAGGCGCGCAGCCGCGAGGCCTTCCTCGCGTTGGAATCGAGCATTGGCCGCGGCCTGTTTCCCGCGGCGGTGGAATGGCTGCGCCTGGGCGAAGAGGTCCTCGGGGCCTACGCCGAGCTAGGGCCCTGGCTGACGCCGCCGCTGCTGGGCTATGCGCGGGCCAACTACGAGGACCTGCGCGAGCAACTGGATGCCCTGATCCATCCGGGCTTCGTGCGCGCACTCGACCGAGCGCGCCTTGCGCAGTTGCCGCGGTACCTCAAGGCGATGCGCCTGCGCGCCGAGCGGCTGCGCCAGGATCCCGCCCGCGACCAGGCGCGCATGCTCACCGTGCAGCTGTACTGGCGCGAATACCTCAAGCTGTGCGCGCAGCGCGGTGAGCCGGCGGCCGGCTTGGACGAGTTGCGCTGGCTCATCGAGGAGCTGCGCGTGTCGCTGTTCGCGCAGGAACTCAAGACGGCCGAGCCGGTGTCGCCCAAGCGCCTGCAGAAAGTCATCGACGCCTTGCGTCAGGCGACCTGACCCGTCGCGAGACTATTTCACCCGCTGCACGCGCACGTTGCAGCCGCAGCCCTCGACCGACATGAGCCAGGAGCCCATGATCATGGGTTTGATGCGCACGGTCGGTTGCTGCAGCGACCATTCCTGGCGCCGGCCCGATTCGGCCTGTTCCCACACTTGGCCGTTCTCCATCGTCCAGCGCGTCTTGCCCAGCCAGCCGGTGAACGCTCCGGCAATGCGCGTCTCCACCGTCTCGCGCTTGAACTGGTCGGGATAGAAGTCCGGTTTCCCGTCGCGCATGGCCATCGGGGCGTCCGCCGTCAGGCCGTGGCTGCGCAGCCAGTCGTTGAGGCTCTTCAGTTCCTCGGGCGAGAGCCGTTCCAGCCCGGCGGCCTTGAACTCGCTCTGGCTCATGCGCTCCTCCAGCGTCGAAAAAGGCGCCGCCGCAAGGCTGCCGCCGGCCAGGCAAACGAGGAGGAAAGAGGCGCCGCTGAGGGTTCTCGACATGGCTGATCTCGCAGGGAGTGGGTGCGTATTGGGCGTAAACCGCGGATTCTAACCGCGGCGGCCGCCGCAGGGGGGGAGCGGCAGGCCGTGCCTGCGGTCGGCAAAATTGCGACGAGTAACCGGCTTTTAACACCGAAACCTGTGGGCGCACCTATACTTTCACCCAAGGGATTGACCGGCATGATCGCAGCATGATCGCGACGAGACCGCAGTCGATCCGATGATTTCCAACCTCGTCAGGGCATTCGGCAGTCTGACGAGGTGTTTTCGTGCCCGTCCGCGGTATTTTCCCGCGGCGCAAGAGGGATGGTTAGTACGCGATGACGATCAAACAGGCGATTGTGGCTGCCAGGACCCTGGCAATGGTCCTTGGCGCAGCAGCCCTCGGGGCCGCGGGAAGCGTTGCCGCGGCGACGTCGATCCGTTGGATCAACGAGGATGTCGCGACCGGGACGTTCAGCGTCACCAACCAGGTCAGCACGATCACCACTACCACCCCTTTCCTGTGCGGCAGCCTGGGCACGCCCGGCAACAACTTTGCCAACAAGATCAACGCGGTTTTCCCGGGCGCCAATGCCGGCCAGGGCAGTTTCCTGTTCGGGGCACTCAATGCCGGCGCCCAGGT
This sequence comes from Rhodanobacteraceae bacterium, assembly GCA_035370085.1. Classification (GTDB taxonomy): domain Bacteria; phylum Pseudomonadota; class Gammaproteobacteria; order Xanthomonadales; family Rhodanobacteraceae; genus Tahibacter. The sequence goes on from DAOOVM010000076.1 coordinate 6,553, forward strand.
GCCGGTGCCCGGCCTGGGGGCGTGGACCTTCTCGCCGACCAGCGGCATGGTCATCGCCAGCAGCGACCCGACCCTCGTGTGCTATGCGCTTGACGCCAACGGCGTGCGCAAGATGACCGCGGATCTGTTCCTCGACAACTTCGAGCAGCCCAGCCCCGACGCGTCGATCGCTATCCGCGTGGCGCAGCTGCCCAACGCCGGAAACTTCTATTCGTACAAGTACTTCATTGACGTCACCATTCCGGCAGTTTCGGTGACCAAGACGAGCACCTTCCGCCTGCGCGACGGCTACGATTCCTCGGTCTTCAACGGCAATGCCTACTTCTGCGACGTACCCGTCGGCGTGACCGACTGTCCGGGCGCCACGACGTCCGGCAATGTCGACGTTCCCATCCCGCTGCCGGCCAACAACGCCTACAGCCGCCGCTTCATCGTGCACCGCCAGATCCCCAATACGGGCAGCCTGCCCGGCGGCAAGCCCCTGGTGCTGGCCGCCCTGTTTGGCCCCGGCGGCATCGAAACCCGCCTCGACAACAACGTGGCGCAGGGTTACAACCAAATCAGCGATCTCGCGCCGACGGTCAGCACGTCGGGGACGGACCTGTCGGGCATTGCCGAGGGCCAGAGCAAGCTGGGCGTGAGTTTCACCGTCAGCGACGACACCGCGGAGCAGGCCGGCCAGCTGCTCGGCGCCAACGTGTCGATCAGCTACAACGGCACCGTGGTCAGCGGCCCCGCCGACTGCACCAGCATCAGCGGCAGTGCGCCCAAGCCGGCGCCGGTGACGCGCACCTGCACCTTCGACGTGGTGTCGCCCTCGGCCAACTTCGCCACCGATGGCGCCACCGCCGGCACCTACGCACCCGGCGTGAGCGCCAGCGTGAGCATCACGGCCACCGATCGTCTGGGGCAGTCCAGCCAGGTCAGCGTGCTGCCGCTCCACGTTGCCAGCGGCGACAACGATGCGCCGACCGCGACGCTGAGTGCGGTCGCCGTGCCGGACGACAACAACAACGGCATGCCCACCCTGAGCTGCTCGTTGGCGACGATCACGGGCGAGACGCCCGACCCGGGCTGCACCGGCATCTTCGGCACCTTCCTCGCCGGCATCGCCGCTGCCCCGTCCGACGCGGTGGACGAGCTCGCGACGCAGACCGCGGCGGTGGCCCTGGGCAGCAACAACAACGGCCATCCTGGCTACAAGTTCCTCAGCGGCTGCACGCTGGACAGCGGCTCGGCGAACATCTTCGCTCCCAACGGCCAGCCGTCCTTCCTCGGCGCCGGCAGCGGCAGCTATGACCTCGGCTACTGGATCAACGGCATCAACACCGGATCGGCGACCTGCGCCATCAGCGTCACCGATGCCGCCGCCGGCGGATTCCCTGCCGGCCAGTCGGCGCAGACCACCACCAAGTCGTTCCGCATCGTCGTGACCAACTGAGCTGCACGCGCAGCAACAGGAAGATGCGCAGAAACCCCGGCTCGCCGGGGTTTCTTTTTTTTCATGTGGATAGAACCCCCGGGGGCGCGCCCTCCGGCCGCTAGAATCGCGCCGTGAAGCCCGCCTCCATGCCCAGCAGCCTCGCCCAATGGCGCGCCTCCCGCGAGGTGCCGCTCAATGCGTCCGGCGACCTGGCGCGTGTGGCCGACGCCCTGGCACAGGCCTGGCGTGCGGCGCCCGATCCGGGCGCGGAAGCGGTGCTCGCGGGCACCCTGGCCTTGCTGGAAGAGCTCGGGCTGGACGAGGAGACGCTGCTCGCCACGGTGCAGCACGAATCACGCCTGCGTGGCATCCCGCCGGTCCCCGGCACGCGCGCCGCCGCAGCCGCCCTGCTGGACGGGCTGCAGGCGGCGGAAAAGGTCTGGGCGCTGCACCGCGAGCGTGCCGTCAGCGGCAGCGCCGAGGGCCTGCGCCGCCTGCTGCTGGCCATGGTGCGCGATCTTCGTGTGGTGTTCGTGCTGCTGGCGCGGCAGGTGGCGCGTCTGCGCGGAGCGGCGGCGATGGCGGCGGCCGAACGCGAGGAGCTGGCGCGCCTCACGGCCGACATCCACGCGCCCCTGGCCAACCGCCTGGGTATCTGGCAGCTGAAGTGGGAGCTGGAGGACCAGGCCTTCCGCCTGCTGCAGCCCGACACCTATCGGCGCATCGCGCGTCTGCTCGACGAACGCCGCAGCGACCGCGAGCACTACATCGAATCGGCCAAGGCCGAGCTGCGCCGGGCGCTGGCCGATGCCGGCATCCGGGCCGATGTGGCGGGACGGCCCAAGCACATCTATTCCATCTGGAAGAAGATGCAGCGCAAGGGCGGCGAGTTCGATGCCCTGTACGACATCCGCGCCGTGCGCGTGCTGGTCGACGACGTGCCGTCCTGCTACGCCGCGCTGGGCGTGGTGCACACGCTGTGGCCGCCCATCCCCAGCGAGTTCGACGACTACATCGCCCGCCCCAAGGGCAACCACTACCAATCCCTGCACACCGCAGTGGTCGGTCCGGAAGGCAAGACTCTGGAAGTGCAGATCCGCAGCCACGACATGCATGCCCACGCCGAGCTCGGCGTGGCCGCGCACTGGCGCTACAAGGAAGGCGGCGGCGCCGACGCCAGCTTCGAGCGCAAGATTGCCTGGATGCGTCAGCTGCTCGAAGGCAAGGACGACGGCGCCGACGACGGCGCGTTGCTGGCCGGCTTCCGCACCGATCTGATCGAGGACCGCGTCTACCTGCTAACGCCCAAGGGCGAGGTGTTCGACCTGCCGCAGGGCGCCACGGTGCTGGATTTCGCCTACCACGTGCATACCGACGTCGGTCACCGCTGCCGCGGTGCCAAGGTCGACGGCCGCATCGTGCCGCTCACCTACCAGCCGCGCAGCGGGGAGCGCATCGAGATCCTCACGTCCAAGGAAAATGCGCCGCGGCGCGACTGGCTGGCGCCGCAGCATGCGTTCCTGCACACGCACCGCGCGCGCGAGAAGGTGCGCACCTACTTCCGTCATCTCGACCATGCCGCCAACCTTGCCGCGGGCCGCGCCATCCTCGAGCGCGAGCTCAAGCGCCTGGCCCTGGCCCACATCGATCTCGACACCCTGCCGCCGCGCTTCCACCTGAAGACCCTGGACGACCTGCTCGTGGCCCTGGCCCTGGGCGACGTGGGGCCAGCGCAGCTGGCGCGCGCCCTGCACGAGATCGTCGCCCCGCCGCGCCCCGATGCGGCGCCGCCGGCGGCACCGCCGCGTCCGCCCAAGGGCGGGAGCCACGACGCGCTGACCATCCACGGCGTGGGCAACCTGCTCACCCAGCTCGCGCGCTGCTGCCAGCCACTGCCCGGCGACCCGATCCTCGGCTTCATCACGCGCGGCCGCGGCGTGTCGGTGCATCGCGCCGACTGTCCGAGCCTGGCGCGCCTGCGCGCGCGCGACCCGCGGCGGGTGATCGAGGTGGAGTGGGGCAGCCGCCGCGAGCAGGCCTACGAAGTCGACGTGCTGGTCAAGGGCTACGACCGCAAGTGGCTGCACAAGGACATCACCAACGTCATCGCCGCCAGCAACGCCCACCTGCTGGCGGTGAATACGCGGGTCGACCCGGTCTCCGGCCTGGCCAGCATGAACTTCGCCCTGCGCGTGGCCGACTTCGGCCAGCTGTCCACCCTGCTCGCGCGCCTGGCCGCGGTGCCGAACGTGATCGAGGCGCGGCGGCAGGCCTGAGCCGCGGCGGCGGCACCGCGGGCGCAGGGACCGCGGCGGAGCCGGCCCCGCCGGCGGCGGCTGCGCGGAGTATTTCGGGCGGCCGCCCGGCGCCATCCCGATTCCCGCACCCCGGCTGCTATGCTTGCGGCGTAACGTCGCGTTCCAGCGACTTTTTTCGGAAGCCCCGCCGCGCATGATCGAGATCCCCGGATACCGCCTGCTGCGCCAGCTCGGCCGCGGTGGCATGGCCACGGTGTACCTCGCCATCCAGGAATCGGTCGACCGCGAAGTGGCGCTGAAGGTCATGTCCTCGGCCCTGCTGGCCGATCCGACCTACGGCGAGCGCTTCCTGCGCGAGGCGCGCATCGCCGCCAAGCTGCGCCATCCGCATGTCGTGGGCATCCACGACGTGGGCCGCGAGGGCGACCACTTCTTCATCGCCATGGAGTACGTCAGCGGCGGCCAGGCGCTGAGCGCCGACGGCCACGCTCGCGACGTGGCGCTGGCCCTGCGCGTGGTGCGCGAGGTGGCGTCGGCCCTGCATTACGCCCACTCCAAGGGCTTCGTGCACCGCGACGTGAAGCCGGACAACATCCTGCTGCGCGAGGACGGCACGGCGGTTCTGACCGACTTCGGCATCGCCCGCGCCAACGACTCGGCCACGCGCATGACGCGGACCGGCGCCGTGGTCGGCACGCCGCACTACATGAGCCCCGAGCAAGCGCGCGGCAAGGCGTTGGACGGCCGCTCCGACCTGTACAGCCTCGGCATCGTGCTGTACGAGCTGCTGGTGGGGCGCGTGCCCTACCACGCGGAGGATTCGCTCGCTGTCGGCATCATGCACATCACGCAGCCGGTGCCGCAGCTGCCGCCCGATCTGGCCCCGCTGCAGTCGCTGCTGGACCGCCTGCTGGCCAAGCAACCGGAGGATCGCTTCCAGGACGGCGCCGCCGTCGTGGCGGCGGTCACCGCCCTCGAGCGGCGCATCGGCACGGGGGAGTTTCCGCAGTGGCGCGGCGCCGGCGCGGTGGCCGAGCCGGCGCCGCGTCGCGCCGAGCCGCGCCAGCGGGCGGAACCGAGCCTGGGCCGCCTCGACGACATCGCCGCCGCCGTTGGGCGTGAGCGCCTGCGCAGCGAGGGACCGGCGCGCGCGCGGCGCGGCGGCGGGGGGCTTGGGCGCTGGGTTTTCGCCGTGGCTGCGCTGTTCGTGCTGGCTGTCGGCGGCGTGCTGGCCTGGCGCCACCAGGACCGCCTGCG
>DAOOVM010000077.1:0-11474 GCA_035370085.1 Rhodanobacteraceae bacterium
GCCTTGGCGGCCTCGCCGAGGTCGAAGCCGGAGGGATAGCGCGCGCCGGTGTCGTAGACGAGGTGGTGCCGCGCCGTGCTGACCAGCACGGCCAGCCCCTGCCCCACGTCAAGCACGGTCACGTCCGCCTCTCCCGGGCGCGGCCGGTCCAGGGTCGGCCACAGCAGCGGCAGGAAGAGGCAGACGCCGGCCCAGCGCAGCGGTACGCCCTTGGGCAGCAGCAGCCACACCGCGCCGAGCAGAGCAAGGACGAAGGCCCAGGCCGTGGGTTCCGGCAGCCACCACTGCGCCCCCGGCAGCGCGGCCAGTCGCTGCAGCAACCACCACTGCGCCTGCAGCGCCGCATGCGCCCAACCCAGCAGCACGCCGCCGGCGGCCGGCAGCGGCAGCAGCAGCGCCGTGCCCGCCAGAGTCAGCGGCACGACCACGAAACTGACGAAGGGCACGGCCAGCAGATTGGCCAGCGGCCCCACCAGCGAGCCCTGGCCGAAGAACCAGACCGAGAGCGGCAGCAGGCCCAGGCTCATCGCGCCCTGCGCACCGGCCAGTTCGCGCCACCAGCCGCGCGGTGTGCCGCTGAGAGCCAGCATGAGCAGGGCGACGCCGAGGAAGGAGAGCCAGAATCCGGCGGAGAGCACCGCCAGCGGATCGACCAGCAGGATCGCCATGGCGGCGAGCGCCAGACCCTGCGCCGGCGAGAGCGCGCGTCGCCACGCCCGCGCCAGGGCGAGCACCGCGATCATCAGCAGGGTGCGCGTGGTGGGTAGACCGAAGCCGGCCAGGGCCGCATAGGCGCCGGCGCAGACCAGTCCCGCCGGCGCCTCCACCAGTGGGCCCGGCAGCCACAGACCAAGACGCGGTACGAGCTTCCACAGCGCGCGCGCCAGCAGCGCGCCGACCAGGGCGAGCAGGCCGACGTGCAGCCCGGAAATCGCCACCAGGTGGCCCACGCCGGTGGCGCGGAGCACCTGCCAGTCAGCGGCGTCGAGGTCGCCCTGGTCGCCAACCGCCAGCGCGCGCAGCAGGCGCGTCACCGTGTCGTCGCCCAGGCGCGAGGCAATGCTTGTGGACAGACGCGCGCGCAGGCCGTCGATGCAGGATGCCGCGCCGAGCCGGACATTGGCGGCATCGTCGCGCACGTAACCGCTGGCAACAATGCCCTGCTCCAGCGCGTGGCGCTCGGCGTCGAAGCCACCGGGGTTGAGCAGAGCGCGCGGACGCTTCAGGCGCAGGCGCAACTGCCAGGTTTCGCACGGCGCCAGCGCCGGTGCCGCGTCGTACCAGGCCAGACGCAGGGTGCCGGAAAGGGCAAGCGGGCCGGCATCGACCCGGGCCTGCTGCACGCGCAGGGCGAAGCGCAGCGAATCCTCGCCCCGCCGCGGCAGATCGACGACGCGTCCGACGACGACAACATCCTGCCCCTCCAGTTCGCGCGGCAGACGCTGTTGCAGGGCCGCGTCGGCACGCCACGCGGCCCAGGCAAAGCCGAGCAGGCACCAGGCCAGGGGACGCCAGCGCGGCAGCAGGGCGAGGCCCAGCGCGCCCACCCCGGCCAAGCCCAGCAGCCCCGGCCGCGGGGGCAGTCGCACCAGGCCCTGCACAGCGAGCACCCCGGCCAACAATCCCAGCGCGGCGGCCGGGCCAAACCAGGTCGGGGCAAACGGGCCGCGGCGATGCCAGGGCGCGCGTGCGGCGGCGCCGCTCGCCGCGGCCTCCGCCCCTGCCGGCGCCTGCGCCGCCATCCCCGCTCAGGCCGCGCTGCGGTTCAACTCGTGCAGGCGTCCGCCGTGCAGGCTGAGCACGCGGTCCATGCGCGCGGCCAGGCCGCGGTCGTGCGTCACCAGGACGAAGCTGGTGCCGATCTCGCGGTTGAGCTCGAGCATCAGTGCGTAGACCTGAGCGGCGTTGTGCTCGTCGAGGTTGCCGGTCGGTTCGTCGCCGAGCACGCAGGCGGGCCGCGTCACCAGGGCGCGCGCCACCGCGCAGCGCTGGCGCTCGCCGCCGGAAAGCTCGCCCGGCTTGTGTTCCAGTCGTGCACCCAGGCCGACACGCTCGAGCAAGGCCGCGGCCTGCGCCTGCGCCGCGGCGATCGCCTCGCCGCGGATCAGCAGCGGCATGCAGACGTTTTCCAGCGCGGTGAACTCGGGCAGCAGGTGGTGGAACTGGTAGATGAAACCCAACGCGCGATTGCGCAGCCGGCCGCGTGCCGCGTCGGACAGCGCCGACATGCGCTGCCCGGCGACCTCCACCTCGCCCGCACTCGGCGTGTCCAGTCCGCCGAGGATGTGCAGCAGCGTGCTCTTGCCCGAGCCCGAGGCACCAACGATGGCCAGGGTCTCACCGCGGCGCAGGGCGAAGTCCACCGACTGCAGCACCTCCGTACGCAGGTTTCCTTCCGCGTACACCTTGGCCACGCCGCGGGCGCGCAGCACGATCGGGTCGTTCATGGCGCTCTCACTCATAGCGCAGGGCCGCCGCCGGTTCGGTGCGCGCCGCGCGCCAGGCCGGGTAGAGCGTGGCGAGCAGGCAGAACAGGAAGGCGAGCAGGGCGATCCAGCCCACGTCCCCCCAGTGCAGATCGGACGGCAGGTCGCTGATGTAGTACACGTCCGGCGACAGCAGCACGACGCCGAAGCTGTGCTCGATCCATTTGGCGATGGCTTCGAGGTTCCACGCCAGCAACACCCCCAGGCACACGCCGAGGGCGATGCCGATGGCACCCACGACGACACCCTGCACCATGAACATGCCCATGATGCTGCGCGGCGTGGCGCCCAGCGTGCGCAGGATGGCGATGTCGGCCTGCTTGTCGGTGACCAGCATGACCAGGGTCGATACGAGGTTGAAGGCGGCCACCGCGACGATGAGCGAAAGGATGATGAACATCACGCGCTTTTCCATCGCCACGGCGCGGAAGAAGTTGCTGTGTCCGGCCATCCAGTCGCGCACGCGGTAGCCGCCGCCGAGGTCGGCCGCCAGCTCGCGCGCCACACCGAAGGCGGCGAACATGTCGTCCAGCTTCAGGCGCACGCCGCCGGGTCCGTCCATCTGGTACAGGCGCTCGGCATCCTCCAGGTGCACCACGGCGAGGCCGGCGTCGTACTCCTCCATGCCCGCCTCGAAGATGCCAACGACGTGGAAGCGTTTGAGGCGCGGCACTGCGCCCACCGGCGTGGCGCGGAATTCCGGCGCATAGACCACCACACTCCCGCCGACGTCCACGCCGAGGCGATAGGCCAGCTCCTTGCCCAGCACGATACCGAAGGCCCCGGCGCGCAGCCCGTCCATGCTGCCGGCGATGAGCTTGTGGCCGACCTCGGACACCTTGGCCTCCTGTTCCGGCTCGATGCCGCGCACCAGCGCCCCGGCCACGCGCTCGGCCTGCAGCATGGCCTCGCGTTCGATGTAGGGCGCCGCGCCCAGCACGCGGCGATTGGACTCGGCGCGCGCCACCACGTCGCGCCAGTTGGCGATGCTCTCGCCCACTCCCTCCACCGTGGCGTGCGCCACCATGCCGAGGATGCGCGTGCGCAGCTCCTTGTCGAAGCCGTTCATCACCGAAATCACGGCGATGAGCGCGGTCACGCCCACGGCGATGCCGAGCATCGACACCAGCGAGATGAAGGAAATGAAGTGATTGCGGCGCTTGGCGCGGGTGTAGCGCAGGCCGATGAAGAGTTCGAGCGGGCGGAACATCGGAGGCGGGAATCCTTGCCGCGGAGTCAGTCCTCCGCGCGGTCCGTGCTGGGACAGCAGATCGGCGGCAGAGTGCCGCAAGCCCGCGGCGCGGGCAAGCCGCTCAGGTCGGGTGAGCTTCGCGCGTCGCCCCTGGCGCGGACTCGGCCAGGAACAGGCGCAGGCGGCGGCGCGTCTCGGCCTGGCTGTTGCCGGGCAGCAGCAGGAGGCTCCATCGGCGACCGTGCACGGCGAAGTCGAGCTGGACGGCCGCGCCGAAGGCAGCGTGACCGCACAGGCGCGCAGGCACGGCGCGACCTGCGGCGTCCGTCAGGGTCCACTCCCCGCCGTGGCCCTGGGCGTGGCGCCAGGGCGGATTTGCGTAGCGACGCAGGCCCAGCACGCCGCCACCGAGCACCACGCCGGCGAGCAGGCCCCGGGCGACTCCAGGCAGATCGCACAACGCCAGCGCGAGCAGCGCCAGCGCGAGCACGGCGGTCGCCGCCACCACGATGGCACGCGCGGGACGCACGTCAAAGGCGATGGCGGGCGCGGATGTCATCGATGATCGAAGCCCAATCCTTGCGCGCAGGCCGGCTGCGCCCCATGACCCAGTCCCACAGGTCGGGGTCCTGCTCGTCGAGCAGCTCGGCGAAGGCCTGTCGCGCAGCGGCGTCGGCACCGGGATAGCAGCGCTCCAGCCAGTCGCCGAACAGGGCATCCAGTTCGCGCGTGCCGCGACGGCAGCGCCAGCGCAGCCGCTGCACGATCGCCTCACCGTTCACCGCAGCAGTCCCCACGCCAGCACGCCCCACAGCGTCCACAACACCAGGCCGCCGGCCAGGTAGGCCTGGAAGCGGTGCATCACCTTGTTGTAGCTGCAGTGGATCGCGCTGTGCAGCACGCGCAGGAGCACGAAGGCCCAAGCCAGGCCCAGCACCGCCGCGTGCACCTGGGCGCTCAACGCCGCCACCACGAGGGCCAGATAGAAGAGCACCGGCAGCTCGAACAGGTTGCGGAAATTGTCCGCCGCGCGCGTATCCTTCAGACGCTCGGCCATCTGCGCGGAGAGGGCCACCGCCTGCGGGTGGATGCGCTCGCGTCGCATCTCCGCGACGCGCGAGAGGTACATGCGCAGCCACACGACGATGGTCAGGGCCACCATCGCCAGTGCGGGCAGGAAGATGCGGGTGTCGATATTCATGCGGGCCAACTCGCCGGGAACCTCGCCGCAGTATGCGGTCGCCGCGCACGCCGTCCAGTGGCGCAGGCGACAGCGGCGCGGGACAGACGCGGGACGATGGTCGCCGGGCACCGCCCAGGATGCCGGACCCGCACAGCGGAGCCCGCTGCGACCCCGGCGGCGGCCTCAGACGCCGCGCCGCTGCACCATCAGCTTCTTGATCTCGGCGATCGCCTTGGCCGGGTTGAGGCCCTTCGGGCAAGTGCGCGCGCAGTTCATGATGGTGTGGCAGCGGTACAGCTTGAAGGGGTCTTCCAGATCGTCCAGACGCGCGCCCGTGTCCTCGTCGCGCGAGTCCACGATCCAACGGTAGGCCTGCAGCAGGATGGCCGGGCCGAGGTAGCGGTCGCCGTTCCACCAGTAGCTCGGGCAGGACGTGCTGCAGCAGGCGCACAGGATGCACTCGTACAGCCCGTCGAGCTTGGCGCGGTCCTCCTTGGATTGCAGGCGCTCGCCGTCCGGCGGGGGTGCGCTCTGCGTGCGCATCCACGGCTTGATGGACGCGTACTGGGCATAGAAGTGCGTGAGGTCGGGGACAAGGTCCTTGACCACCGGCATGTGCGGCAGCGGGTAGATCGGCACCTCGGCCTTGCCGCAGTCGCCGATGGCCTTGGTGCAGGCCAGGGTGTTGGTGCCATCGATGTTCATGGCGCAGGAGCCGCAGATGCCCTCGCGGCAGGAGCGGCGAAAGGTCAAGGTCGGATCGATCTCGTTCTTGATCTTGATGAGGGCGTCCAGAACCATCGGCCCGCAGCTCGCCAGGTCCACCTCATAGGTGTCCACGCGGGGGTTGGCGCCGTCGTCCGGATTCCAGCGGTAAACCTTGAACGTGCGCACCTTCTTCGCCCCGGCGGGTGCCGGATGGTGCTTGCCCTGCTGGACCTGGGAGTTCTTGGGGAGGGTGAATTCGGCCATGGCTTGGATCCGGGAATCGGGTGTGGGGGTTCGGTTGGCGCTCCCGGGCCGCGGCGCAAGCGGCGATGCCCGGGCTGCGACGTCCTGATCCCGTCAGTACACGCGCGGCTTGGGAGGGACCACGTCCACGTCCTTGCTCAGCGTATACATGTGCACGGGGCGGTAATCGAAACCGACCTTCCCCTGTTCGTCCACGCTGACCAGGGTGTGCTTCATCCACTGCGCATCGTCGCGGTCCTGGAAGTCCTCGCGTGCATGGGCGCCGCGGCTCTCGGTGCGGTTCTCCGCCGAGTACATGGTGGCGACGGCCTGGCCGAGCAGATTCTGCAGCTCGAGCGTCTCGATGAGGTCGGAGTTCCACACCAGCGAGCGATCGGCCACCTTGACGTCGGCGAAGGAGGCGTAGGCCGCACCGATCTTGCTGCAGCCTTCCTTGAGGGTCTCGCCGGTGCGGAACACCGCTGCATCCTTCTGCATGATGCGCTGCATGTTCAGGCGGATCTGCGCCGTCGGCGTGCCGCCGTTGGCGTGGCGCACGCGGTCGAAGTTGGCCAGGGCCGCGTCGCAGGCACTGGCCGGCAGGTCCTTGTGCGGCGAGCCGGGCCTGATGATCTCCGCGGCGCGGTTGGCCGCGGCGCGGCCGAACACGACGAGGTCGAGCAGCGAGTTCGAGCCCAGGCGGTTGGCGCCGTGCACCGACACGCAGGCGGCCTCGCCGATGGCGAACAGGCCGGGCACCACCGCATCCGGATTGTCGCCGACCTTGCGCACCACTTCGCCGTGGTAGTTGGTCGGGATGCCACCCATGTTGTAGTGCACGGTCGGCAGCACCGGAATCGGCTCGCGCGCCACGTCCACTCCGGCGAAGATGCGCGCGGACTCGGCGATGCCCGGCAGCTTCTCGTGGATCACTTCCGGACCGAGGTGCATCAGGTTCAGGTGGATGTGGTCGGCGTGTTCGCCGACGCCGCGCCCTTCGCGGATTTCGATGGTCATCGCACGGCTGACCACGTCGCGTGAAGCCAAGTCCTTCGCATTCGGGGCGTAGCGCTCCATGAAGCGCTCGCCCTTGCTATTGGTCAGGTAACCGCCTTCGCCACGCACGCCTTCGGTGATGAGGCAGCCGGCGCCGTAGATGCCGGTCGGGTGGAACTGCACGAATTCCATGTCCTGCAGCGGCAGACCGGCGCGCAGCACCATGCCGCCGCCATCGCCGGTACAGGTGTGGGCAGAAGTGGCCGAGAAATAGGCGCGGCCATAGCCGCCCGTGGCGAGCACCACGACGTGGGCGCGGAACAGGTGCAGAGTCCCTTCGGCCATGTCCAGAGCCAACACGCCGCGGCACACGCCGTCGCCGTCCATGATGAGGTCGAGGGCGAAGTACTCGATGTAGAAGCGCGCGTCGTGCTTGAGCGACTGCTGGTACAGGGTGTGCAGCATGGCGTGGCCGGTGCGGTCGGCCGCGGCGCAGGTGCGCTGGGCCGTGCCCTTGCCGTAGTGCGTGGTCATACCGCCGAAGGGGCGCTGGTAGATCTTGCCGTCCTCGGTGCGCGAGAAGGGCACGCCGTAGTGCTCCAGCTCGATCACCGCGGGAATGGCCTCGCGGCACATGTACTCGATCGCATCCTGGTCGCCCAGCCAGTCCGAGCCCTTGATGGTGTCGTAGAAGTGGAAACGCCAGTCGTCCTCGCCCATGTTGCCGAGTGCGGCCGACATGCCGCCCTGGGCGGCCACGGTGTGCGAGCGCGTGGGGAACACCTTGCTCAGGCAGGCCGTATTCAGGCCCTTGGCCGCCATGCCGAAGGTGGCGCGCAGACCCGCCCCACCGGCGCCGACCACGACCACGTCGTACTTGTGCTGCTGGATTTTGTAGGCTTGCATCGAATCAGCTTCCCAGGGCGATGCGCACCACGGCGAGCGCACAGGCGAGCGCGCCGAGGAGGGCGAGGAACTTCACCAGCAGCTGCAGGACCACCTCGAGCCACGGCGTATGCACGTAATCCTCGATCACCACCTGCAGCCCGAGCTGCGCGTGCCAGAACAGGGCGATCACGAAGGCGACCAGCAGCACGGCATTGAGCGGCTGCGCCACGAGGGCGTGCGCCGCGGCAAAATCGGCATGCAGCAGGCGCAGGCTCAGCCACAGGAACCACAGTCCGAGGAGCGCCAGCGCCGCCGCAGTGATCCGCTGGGCGATGAAGTGCGCGGTGCCGCTCTTGGCCGAACCCAGCCCGCGCGCACGCTTCAATGGTGTCTGCAGATGCGCGCTCATGCCGCACCTCCGCGCATCAGCACGCAGGCCCAGATGGCCGCGGTGAGCACCAGCGAGCCGACCACCGAGGTCCACGAACTGGCCACGAAGCGCGGGATGTCGTAGCCCCAGCCGCCGTCCTGGGCGAGGTGACGCAGGCCGTTCAGCAGGTGGTAGCTCAGGGCCCAGCTCCAGCCGAACAGGGCGAACCGGCCCAGTGGCGACGCTGCGCAGGTAGCGAACGCGGACCAGGCCTCCGGGCCGCGGGCGAGCGCAGCGAGCCCGAGCACCAGCACCAGCGTGCCGACAGCCAAGGCGATCCCCGTGGCGCGGTGCAGGATGGAAGTGACCATTTGCACCTGCCAGCGGTAGACCTGCAGGTGCGGAGAGAGTGGTCGTGCCGTCTGAGCCATGCTCGGCGTCCTCAAGGCTGTAGTGCGTTGACAGAATCGGCGATCCGCCCCATGCCGCGCGACCGGTTCCCGCCCGCCGCTGCCGCGGCGCGGCGCTGCCGGCCTCAGAAATCGATGCAGCGGCCGTTCTTCTCCCAGTCACCGTAGCGCGTCGGCTCCGGGCCGTCGCGACCGCCGATCTCGACGGGCCGTGGCGCCGCAGGCGCCGGCGCGGTCGCATCGGGCGTTGCCGGCGCGGACGGGAGCGGATCGGACTGGGAAGAAGTGCAATGCATGGGGCGGGTCAACCGAGCAAGAATACGGCGCTGCGCCACGGCGGCACAATGCTTGACAACGCAGGCCGGGCAGCAGATGTAACGCCTTGCCGGTGAAGCGCGGGTGCACGGCGGGTCTCTGCGATAATCGCCCCATGCATCCACCGTCCAACGCGCCCGACCCGGTCGCCCCAGCCACTGCCGGCGCTTGGCTGCATCTGCACGGCGCCGACGCCGTGGCCTTCGCCCAGGCGCAATTCTGCAGCGACGTGGCCGCCGTGCTTCCCGGGGCGTGGCAGTTCAGCGCCTGGCTGGACGCGCAGGGGCGCGTGCGCGCCTTCTTCCATCTGCTGCGCACCGCGCCCGACGACCTCCACCTGCTGTTGCGCGGCGGCGATGCGGCCGCGCTGGTGGAGCCGCTGCGCCGCTTCGTGTTCCGCAGCAGGCTGCGCATCGCCGCCGAGGCTCCGACGCCCTCCCTCCTTGCGGCGGTGGCCGGGATGGCGGGCGGCTTTGTCCTGAGCGACGACTGCCTGCGCCTGCAGCAGGGGGCGGTCCGCCTAGAGGTGCCGCTGCAGGGCGCAGCATTGCCGGCGCCGGAGGCGGCCCTGGCGGAAGTCCGGGCCGGCCTGCCCCGCCTGCCCGCGGCCACGCTCGGGGAGCTGTTGCCCGCCTGGCTGGATTTCGAGCGCCTGGGCGCCATCAGCTTCCGCAAGGGCTGCTACCCCGGGCAGGAAGTCGCGGCACGCATGCATTTCCGGGGGGCGAACTCGCGCCACCTGCAGCGGGTGCGGGTGCGCGGTGCGCAGCAGGACCCGGCAGGCCAGGTGATCCGGCGCGAGGACGGCGCCGAGGCCGGGCGGCTGCTGCAGGCGGTCGCGCTGGACCACGGCAGCTGGGAGGCCCTCGCGGTGCTGCGCGACGGCAGCACCGGTGGCGCGCTGTGGATCGACCTCCCGCACCGCCCCGATGTTGAAGTGCTTTCTGCCTTGTGGCGCCCGGCCACCTGAATTCACAGAAATTCTACTGTGACGGCGTTGGCAAAACGCGACCGCTCGTGCTATAGCGAAACCGAACAGAGGGAGGCAGCGCCATGCGTGTTTCGATTCGGTTCGCGAGTGTCCTGGCCCTGGGTCTGGCGATGGCCGGTGCCATCGGCAGCGCAGAGGTCCGTGCCGACTACAAGCTCGTCGCCGAACCGATCTACCCGCCGGAAAAGTCCGCCGAGGTGTACAAGCCCCTGATCGCCTACCTCAACAAGGCCACCGGCGAGAAATTCGTCCTGGTCACGCCGCGCAACTACCACTTCTACTGGCGCGACCTCAAGCAGACCGAAGGCGTGGACTTCGCCATCGACGAAGCGCACCTGGCCGATTACCGCCTGCAGCGCTACAAGTTCGTGCCGCTGGTGCGCACGGCCGAGCCCACCAGCTACACCCTGGTCACCAGCGTCGACGTCGGCTCCAAGGGTCTGGAGGGCCTGGTCGGCAAGAAGATCGTCAGCATGCCGGCACCCAGCCTGGGCTATGCGCTGCTGCTCACGATGTATCCCAACCCGATCCAGCAGCCCGACATCGAGTCCAACGCCAGTTCCTGGCGCGATGCGGTCGAGATCGTGTTCGCCGGGGAGGCGGATGCCGCCATCATCCCGACCCATCTGAAGGACACCTACCCCAACCTGAGTCCGGTGAAGACGTCCAAGGAGTTTCCCGGCACCCTTATCAGCGCCAACCCCAGCGTGCCCGAGGCCGTGCGCCAGAAGGTGCACGACGCCCTGCTCAAGCTCGACAGCGACACCGATGCCGCGGCCCTGTTGCTGGAGTTGGGCGTGACCCGCTTCGTCGGAGCCTCGGCCGCGGAGTACGCCGGCAGCGAGACCGTGCTGAAGGACTTCTACGGGTACCAGTGACCGCCCACCGTCGCGCCCGGCCGCGTCCAAACTGAATCAGTTGTTAGGCGGACGGCTTATTTTGTTAATTTCGGGTTAAACAGCGCCTCCGGCCGTCCCGAGTGGTTTGACACCCCTTCGCACCGCGGCTAGCGTGCGCGCCATCGTCAATGCGGGCCCGAGTCCCGCCGCAACAATCAGGACGCGTCGAACCGCAAGGTTTCGGATCGCACGCGTATCGGTCTCCCGGGGCATGCCGCCGGCTGGGGACCCTGCTTGGGCCGGATGCTCCGGCGCGAACTACTCCCGCAGTCCCGGCGCGCGGCGCCGATAACGACTTGCGGACTGGTCCACCGCCGCTGTGGTGGCCGCTCGATCACGAACCCCTGGCCCACTGCGGTGAGTCGGCGTTCGCGTATGGAACGGAGAAACTGATGAAACTCGCCTGGATTCTTTCCCTGGCCTCGGTGCTGCCCCGACCCGTCGCCGATCAGACCTGCCTCGCCGCCACGGTATACCTAGAGGCGCGCAGCGAACCGGCCATCGGCCAGCTGGCCGTGGCCGAAGTGGCACTGCGCCGTCGGGAGAACGGCCGCTGGAGCGATGACTTGTGCAAGGTGCTCACGGCGCGGGGGCAGTTTGCCCTGTCCACCACGAGCCAGAACTACGACATCAACGAAGTTCAGTCCTGGCTGCGGGCCTGGACCATCGCCGGTACCGCGATGAACGTCTTCGCGCTGCCTGAACCGCTGCGCATGGCCGTGGTGCCGCGCGCCGACCGCTTCTATTCCTCCGCCATCGCCGCACCGGACTGGGCCAAGGGCCCGCCCCTGGC
>DAOOVM010000078.1:0-11372 GCA_035370085.1 Rhodanobacteraceae bacterium
GTTGGTGATGCTGATCGGTGCCTGTGCGCCGGCTTCGGTGACGTTCGACGGGCCCACGTCGCTCGGGTCCACGACCGTCACACCACCGTGGCCGCTGACCTCCAGCACGTTGTCCGGACCGATGATGGCGGCGGTGTCGGCATCGATGCCCAGGCCCAGGGCGAAGGGATTCAGCGCCAGCGCCCCGAGCAGGCGGCCCAGGCGATTGCTGGCGGCACCGCCCTGGTCGATCACGGCGCGGTTCGTGAGTCCCAGGCCCGGGGCCAGGGTCACGCCGCCCATGCGCGGCGTGAGGCCGCCTTCGCCCGCGGCCAGCATGTGCTCGCTGAGTACGGCGGCGCCGCCGGCGAATCCGCCCACTACCGCGCCGTCGGCATTGCGTCGGCGCAGCAGGCGCGCCAAGGGCGTGCCGCCGATCAGGGTCGACAATTGCAGCGGTTGCGCCGCGGCGAGCAGCACCAGATCCGCGCGCTCGATCGCGGACTGGTAGTCACTGCGGTCGGCGTCCCCGCGCTGGCGCAGGGCAATGCGGGCGAGCTGGCCCACGCCCTGGGCGAGGAAGGCGGCATCGATCTCGTCCAGGCCCAGGGCATCGGCATCGCCGGCCACGGCGAGCACTACGGCTGGACGCTGGCCGCACAGACCCAGCACGCGGCGCAGCCAGCGTCGCTCGGGGTCGAGACCGAACGGCGCGCCGATGGCGACGATGGCGCCGCGGGAGCGGTCGGGGGCGAGGCGGGCGGGCATGATCGATCCGGCGGGCGGTGGAAGTCGCGATGGTAGCAGGCGCCCTGCGCGGCAGCGGCAAGAGGCTCCGTGATGCTCAGGCCGGGCGTGGCCAGCGCTCGCAGAAGGCGACGAAACGTTCCGGCGCCAGCGCGCGGCTGTAGAGGAAGCCCTGTGCCAGCGGCGTGCCCAGCGCCACCAGAAAATCGCGCTGGGCTGTGTGCTCCACCCCTTCCGCCGTGACCTCCAGGCCGAGGCTGCGCGCGATGCGCACGATCGCCTCGCACACCGCGGCATCGGCGGGATCGCCCGGTACGCCCTGCATGAACGCGTGGCTGATCTTGACCCCGTCGATGGGCAGGCGCCGCAGGTAGTTGAGCGCCGAATAGCCCTCGCCGAAGTCGTCGATGGTGAGTGTGACGCCGAGGCTACGCAGCTGCGCCAGCGTGGCTAGGGTATCGGGCACGTCCTCGATGAGCACGCGCTCGGTCATCTCCAGCTCCAGCGCGTCACCGGGCAGGTCGTACTCCAGCAGGGCGCGCTGCACCGTTCCGGCCAGGTGCTCGGACAGGAACTGGCGGTACGACACGTTGACCGAGACGCGGCGCAGGGCCAGCCCTGCATCGCGCCAGCGGCGCATCTGCCGGCAGGCCTCGCGGATCACCCAGTCGCCGATGCGCACAATGTCGCCGGAGTTCTCCGCATGCGGAATGAACACGGCCGGCCCCACCTCGCCGAGCTGGTGGCTGTGCCAACGCAGCAACGCTTCGGCACCGACGACGTACTGTTCGCGCAAGTCGAGGGTGGGCTGGTACTCCAGGCGGAATTCGCCGTTGTCGAGCGCGCGGCGCAGCTGCGCCTCGATCAGCAGCCGGTCGTTGAGGCTGCGAGCGAGTTGTGGTGTGAAGGCGTGCCAGGTGTTGCGGCCACGGCGCTTGGCTTCCACCATGGCGGCGTCGGCGTGATTGACCAGCTGCTGCGCGGTGGTGCCGTCGGCGGGATGGCGCGCGATGCCGACGGAGACCGTCAGGGCGAACTCCTCGCCGGCGTAGGTGAAGGGTTCGGCGAAGGCGGCCGTGATGCGTTCGGCCAGCCGCTGCGCGGCGCTGTCGTCGGCCAGATCGAGCAGCAGCAGGAACTCGTCCGCGCCGAAGCGCGCCGCCTGCGCCTCGCTGCCGGCGCATCGGGCCAGGCGCTGCGCCGCCACGGCGAGGATGCGGTCGCCGGCGACGTGCCCGAGCATGTCGTTCACCACCTTGAAGCGGTCGAGGTCGACGAACAGCAGCGCCGGACCGCGGGCCGCGCCGGCGGCGCCGATGGCGCGCTCGACCGCGGCGAGCATGGTGTCGCGGTTCGCCAAGCCGGTGAGCGAGTCGGTCTGCGCCTGCAGGCGCAGCTGCTCTTCCTGCAGCTTGCGTTCCGTCACGTCCTGCACGGTGCCGGACAGGCCAACGATCTTGCCGTGGCGCCGCAGCGGCTGGCCCAGCATGCGCACCCAGCGGCGCCGGCCGATGGCGCTGGTCAGGCGCAGCTCCAGATCGAAGCTGTCGCCGACGTCGCGCGCGCGCCGCGCCGCGTCGTCCATGCGCGCCAGGTCGGCCGCCGCGTAGAAGCTGCGGGCGCGTTCCATGCTGATTCCACTTTGCGGCAGCAGGTCATGGATGCGATACATCTCCTCGGTCCAGAACAGCGCGTCGGTCAGGAAGTCGAATTCCCAGCCGCCGATGCTGGCCAGGGCCTGGGTCTTGGCGAAGAGCTCACCCACGCGCTTGAGGGCCGTCACGTCGCTGAAGGTGGAGATCACCTGGAAAGGTCGGCTCTGCCCATCCAGGAACTGTGGCACCGAGCCGATGCTGATCCAGCGATAGGCATGCTGGTGTGGCAGGTAGACGCCGACAAGGGTGTTGTCGACCGCCTTGCCACCGAGCAGCGCGCGCATGCCCGGCAGCTGCTCGAAGGGCAGGGCCGCGCCGGACTCGTCTTCGAAGCGCCAGTCCTGCAGGGTCTCGCGCCGCACCGCGACCAGTTCACCCTCGGACAGCCCGAGAATGCGGCAGCCGGCCGGATTCACCGACACGATGCGCCCGGCCCCGTCCTGGACCAGCACGCCCTTGTCCATCGCCTGCAGCAGCGCGCGGTAGCGCGCCTCGGAGGCGCGCAGTTCGGCGTCTGCCTCGCGCCGCTTTCCGATGTCCCGCGCCACGGCCATGATGCGCGGCTGGCCCTCGTCGATGAACAGGTTGGAGTGCACCTCCACCGGGAAGCGGCTGCCGTCGCCGCGCCGGTTGGTGGTCTCCACCGTGTCCGTGCGCCCCAGCTGCAGCGTGTGCATCACCTGGCGCATGTGGTCGCGCGGCAGGTCGGGGTTGAGGTCGTACACGTCCATGCGCCGCAGCTGTTCCAGCGAGTAGCCGTAGATCCGCTCGGCGGCGAGGTTGGCCTCGAGGATGCGGCCTTCGGCGTCGTGCACGGTGACGGCATCCGGTACGGCGTCGATCAGGATGCGATAGCGGCGGGCCGCAGCCTCGCCGCGCTGCTCCAGCTGGGCCAGCTGCAGCATGGCCTCGCGCACGGCCGCCACGGTGGTGGCGTCGCCGGCATGGCGCAGGAGCAGATCCTGCAGGGAGGTACCGCGCGCGGCAGCAGTCTGGGGGCCGTCCTTCCCGGAGGAAGTCGGCAGGGAAGTGGCGTCCGACGTGTCGCGCGGTGCTCGCTGCACCTGGTCCCCTGCGGTCAAGGCCGCGTTCTCCCAGCAGCCCGGCCAGCATAGCGCGGACCGGGTGGGGTGTCAGTGACGGGCGGCGAGCAGGTCGCGCAGATGGATCCCGAGCACCTGCAGCGGCTCGCCGCGGCCCACCAGTTCCTGCAAATGGGTCTGTACGCGGCGCGCCAGGTCCTGGCGGAGGCCGGGCGAATGCGCCAGCTCCACGGCCGTCGCCGCCAGCGCCTGTGGCGTGTCGACGATCAACTCGCCGCACTGCAGGCGCCGCAGCATGCCGGCGGACTGGCGGCCGCGCATGTAGCGCCCAGGGCAGGTCACGACCGGCAGGCCGCAGTGCAGAGCATCCAGGGAGGTGTTGCCGCCGGACCAGTGCAGATTGTCGAGCATGACGTCGCAGGCGCGATTGATCTGCAGGTAGCGGGCCCGGTTGCCCAGGGGCAGGACGTGCAGGTGGGGCTCCGCTTGCAGTCCGGCAGCCTCGAACTGCCGCCGCAGCCGCGCCAGCAGCAGCTCGCCGCTGCCGCGCTTCTCCCCCTCGAACAGCACGAAACACGCAGCGGGGTCGCGTCGTGCGACATCGACCAGGACTGCATCGTTGTCGGGATGGATCTTGTAGGGGGACTGGGGCACGAGATACAGCGGTCGCCCCTCCGGTAGCCCGAGGTCCCGACGGGTGGTCGCCGCGGGCAGGGGCGGGCTGGCATAGCGCGTCCCCAGGCCGGGCAGGAGCAGCAGTTGCTCGCTGTAGTGCTCCCGGCCATCGAGCGGCTCCATCTCCGCGCACGACAGGAAAGCGTCCATGGTGGGCAGTCCGGTCGTCACGGGGTGACCCCAGGCGCAGGCCTGCACCGGCGCCAGGCCCATGGCGGCCAGGGCGATCACGCGACCGTCCATGCCGATCTCGGGATACAGCGCGATGTCCGCCTGCAACTCCTGCAGGCGCGCGGCGATGTGCGCGATCTCGCCGTTCACGCGGACCAGCTGGCTGGCCGCCTGGCCGAAGGCACGCGTGCGCTCGTCGTGGCGGTCCCCGACCTGCGCCACCACGACCTCGAATCCTGCGCGTACCAGCGCCCCGGTCCAGGAAAAGAAATAGGAACCGACGGTGCACTCGCGGAAGCAGCTGCTCACCATCAGCAAGCGGGGTTGGCGCCGCCGCGGCGGTGCCCGCACGGCAAGCGTCGGCAAGGCGGCCCGCATCGATGCGCACAGCCAGGCGCCGTAGCGTTGCTGCAGCTCGCGATCGTCACGGCACTGGTAGGCCAGCAGGAAGTTTTCGAACACGAGAAGATCGGCGCAGGGCGCGAGCTCGGCGATGCGCGCCGGCGGATAGCGCTGGGCGAGAGCTTCCAGGCCTGCAGCGTAGCGTGCGCGCGCCTCGTCGATTGCTGCGACGTCGCGGGGAACCACGGGAAGCCCGAGAAGACGAGGCAGATCCATGCGCAGCCTGGTGCGCGGATCGGCCAGGGAATTGAGCGCGTCCAGCAGGGCGTCGGAGTCATCCAGGTAGCCGTGCAGCCGCAGTGCGGTCGCCAGCTCCCAGGCTGCCGCCATCCGCTCGGGATGGCGGCGATAGAAGGCGAGGCCCAGCGCGCGTGCTGAACCCGGGTCGCCCGCTTCCACGAGCCAGCCCAGGGCGAGCTGGGCAATGTCCGGCGCTGCGGCGCCGGCCAGCGCGCGCAGCTGTTCGGCGGCGTCGCGGCGCTGGCCGTTGCCCAGTGCAGCGCGCGCCCACTCCAGCCCCGCCTCCGCATCGTCGGGACGCTGCTGCAGCAGCGCTCGCAGCAGCGCCTCGGCCTCGGCGAAGCGTCCAAGCGAAGTCAACAGAGTGCCGAAGTTGTAGCGCACGTCGGCGGCCTCGGGATCGGCAGCCAGGGCGGACTGGTAGGCCTCGGCTGCCAGTTGCACGCGGCCGGCCTCGCGGTGGCGGTTTCCGACCCGCAGCCAGCAGGTGGCGAGCAGGCGTCGGAACGGCGCGTGGCCCGGCTGCTCGCGCAGCAGGATCTCCAGTTGGACGATGGCGGCGTCCCAGTCCTGCAGGCGAATGGCGGCATTCGTGCGCAGGACGCGCGCCTCTGCGCTCGGTGTTGCCAGGGCGCGTCCCGCGGCCAGGAACGCCGCGGCGAAATCGCCGCGTGCGAACGCCGCCCTGGCGTCCGCCAGCGCCTGCGCAGCATCGGGGGCGCCGCTCATGCGGCCGCGCGGCCGACCTTGCTGGCCGTCTCGCGTCCAAGCTGGTTGGCCAGCCAGCGCCCCGTGCCCACCAGGGCGGCGAGGTCTACGCCCGTGGCGATGCCCATGCCATCGAGCATGTAGACCACGTCTTCGGTGGCGACGTTGCCGCTGGCACCGCGCGCGTAGGGGCAGCCGCCGGTGCCGGCGACGGCGGCATCGACCACCGCGACGCCGAGTTCGAGGCAGGCCAGGAGATTGGCCAGGGCCTGGCCCCGGGTGTCGTGGAAATGTACCGCCAGGGCCTGCAGCGGCACCTCGCTGGCCACTGCGGCCAGCATCGCCGCGGCCTTGCGCGGCGTGCCCACGCCGATGGTGTCGCCGAGGGAAATCTCGTAGCAGCCCAACTCGTACAGGCGCCGCGCCACCCGCACCACATCGCCCAGCGGCACCTCGCCCTGGTAGGGACAGCCCAACACCGTGGAGACATAGCCGCGCACCTTCACCCCGTCGGCGCGGGCGCGCTCCAGTACAGGCAGGAATCGCTCGATGGACTCATCGATCGAGGCGTTGGTGTTCTTGCGGCTGAAGGCCTCCGACGCGGCGGTGAAGACGGCCACTTCCTGCACGTCGACGGCGCGGGCGCGCTCATAGCCCTGCAGGTTCGGCACCAGCACGGGATAGCTCACGCCCTCGCGGCGACGGATGCCGGCGAACACTTCGGCGGCGTCGGCGAGTTGCGGCACCCACTTCGGACTGACGAAGCTGGTGGCTTCCACGCTGCGCAGTCCGCAGTCCGCCAGGCGCTCGATCAGCTCGATCTTCACCGCGGCCGGCAGCAATGTCTTTTCGTTCTGCAGGCCGTCGCGCGGTCCGACTTCGACGATGCGCACGGCGCAGGGCAGGGTGCTCATGGGATGTTCCGCTGGGAGTGTCATTCGGGCGCGCCGAGGCGCAGCACGACGCGGCGGTTGCGCGCGCCCTTGCTCTCGATCTTTGCCACGTGGACTGCGCCGATCTCGCCGGTACGCGCGACGTGGGTACCGCCGCAGGGCTGCAGGTCGGCGCCCTCGATGTCGATCAGGCGCACCAGCGGCAGGTGCAGGGGCGGCGCCACGGCCATGGTGCGGATGAGCTCGGGCTGGGCCGCGAGTTCGGCGCCCGGCATGCTGCGCACGTGCACGGGCAAGTCGGCGGCGACCAGGCGCTGCAGTGCCGCACCGATTGCCTGGGCGTCGAGTACGAGCTCGCCGCAGTCGAAGTCCAGGCGGCCGCCCGTGTCGCTCAGGTTGCCGCCGGTCACACCCGCACGCACCACCGCCGACAGCAGGTGCAGGCAGGTGTGCATGCGCATGTGGCGGTGGCGCCTATCCCAATCCAGTTCCAGCGTCACTTCGCTTCCGGGCGTCAGCGCGGGAAGGGCGGGATCCACGGCGTGCAGGATCTGCCGGCTCTCCCGCTCGCGGCGCGTATCGTCGATGGCGTGCCGGCGGCCGTCGTCCAGCACGAGCCAGCCGCTGTCGCCGGGCTGGCCGCCGCCGAGCGGATAGAACACGGTAGCGTCGGTGACCAGCACGCCCGCCTCGTGGCGCAGGACACGCGCGCGGCAGCAGCGCAGATAGGCATCGTCATTGAACAGTTCGTTGCTGGTGGCGGCCATCTCAGTGCTTCGCGGGCGGCTGCCTGCGCGGCGGCTTCGGCGGCGGCTTCGTCACGTTGCGTTCGTAGTCGGCCAGGCCCAGGCGGCTGCGCTTGAGCGTGGTGGTGGGCTTAACTGAGAAGATGGGGTACTTGCGCACCACGTCCAGCATTTGCGCGCGGTCGCCGTCGACCCACACGTGCAGCTCGCTCGCGGTCTTGTTCACCGTGCCACGCAGGGTATCGTCCACGACCAGCTTGGCCACGCGCGCGGAATCCACGTCGTAGAGCTCCAACACGTCGCCCGCCACGCGGTAGCGGACGAAGAAGAACGACTTTTCCGGCGGCGGCGAGACCGCATGCGGCGCCGACAGCTCCACCAGACCCTTGAGCTGGGCATCGGAGACGACGAGATAGTCGTTGCCGCGGTCGTGCACGAAATTCACGGGGACGTGCAGGCGCTTGATGGGGCCGCCGGGCTCCGGCTGGTCGAGTACCTCGACCTGGCAGCCCGCATCGACGAACAGGCCCGAGGCGCCCTGGTGCGCCTCGCTGTCCTCGGCATCCAGCCACAGGCCCTTCCAGCGCGTGTCGCAGGTTTCGATGTTGTCGCCCAGCGGCGCGGCAAAGCGCGTCTCCGTACAGCCGCCAAGCGCCAGACCGCCTGCCAGCAGCACAGCAGCGAGGGCGAGGCGCCGGGGTGGGCCTCCGGCGTGTGTGCGCGCCGGGAGGTGGACGGGGGTTCGGCTCATGGGGTCTCCTCCAGGCGGATCAGCACGGCCTCGGCTTCGACGAAGTCGCCTGCCGCGGCCTGCACGGCGGCAACACGCCCGGCGCGCGGCGCGCGCAGGCTCAGCTCCATCTTCATGGCTTCCATGACTGCGAGTTCCTGACCCTCGCCGACCTCGTGGCCGACCTCGACCTTGACCAGCACCACCCGGCCGGGCATGGGCGCCACCACGCGGTCGCCGCCCTCGCGGGCGCTGGGGCCCGCGGCATAGGCGGTGCCGCGGGCCAGCACGTGGCGCCGCTCGCCGTCGTGCAGTTGCACGTGCCGCGCATCCAGGCGTACGGCGAAGCGCTGTGCGAGGCCGTCGATTTCCAGCGTCAATGCGCCGTCGTCGAGCCGCGCCTGGGCGATGTCGTGGGCATGGCCGGCGAACTCCAGGCGATAGCACCCGGCGCTGCCGTGGGCGCTGATTTCGTGGCGCGATTCGCCGTGCTCCAGCACCACCACGCGCCGACCCGGGTGGCCCAGGCGCCATGCGTCGGCGCGCGCCCAGGGCGAAAACGCATCACTGCCGGCGGCTGCGCGCCGCGGCGCCTGCAGTTCCTCCTCCAGCAGGGCTGCCGCGGCGGCGGCCGCGAGGATGCGTCCACTCGCGGGCGCCGCGCCGATGAACTCATCGAGATGGCGGTCGAGGTAGCCGGTATCGATGCTCGCGCCCGTGACCGCGCCGTGCCGCACCAGCCGTTCGAGGAACTCGACGTTCGACTTTGGCCCGCGCACTTCGGTGTCGGCCAGGGCTTCGCGCAGGCGCTGCAGCGCCTCGGCGCGGCTGCGGTCCCACACGATGAGCTTGGCGATCATCGGGTCGTAGAAGATCGTGACCGCATCGCCTTCGGCCACGCCGGCGTCGACGCGCACATGGCGCGAAGGTGCCGGCAGGCGCAGCGTGGTGAGCGTGCCCGAGCCCGGCAGGAAGCCCTGCTCGGGATCCTCCGCGTACAGGCGCAGTTCGATGGCGTGGCCGTCGGCCGGTACGCTCTTGTTGCGGATCAGCGAGCCGGGCAGGGCCTCGCCCGCGGCCACGCGCAGCTGCAGTTCGACGAGGTCGAGCCCGAGGGTCATTTCGGTGACCGGATGCTCCACCTGCAGGCGCGTGTTGATCTCCATGAAGTAGAAATCGCCGCCTTGCCCGACGATGAATTCCACTGTTCCGGCATTCACGTAGCCGAGCGCGCGGCCCGCCGCCACGGCGGCTTCACCCATGCGCGTACGCAGATCGGGCGTGAGGAAGGGCGAAGGCGACTCCTCCAGGACCTTCTGGTAGCGGCGCTGCGCCGAGCACTCACGCTCGTTGAGATGCACCAGGTTGCCGTGGCTGTCGCCGAAGATCTGGAACTCGATGTGGCGCGGCCGTTCGATGTAGCGTTCCAGCAGCACCCGTTCGCGACCGAAGGCGTTCTTCGCCTCGCGCTGGCAGGACTCCAGGTTGGCGGCGAACTCCGCCGCCGCGCGCACGATGCGCATGCCCTTGCCGCCGCCGCCGTGCGCCGCCTTGATCATGAGCGGATAGCCGATGCGGTCGGCCTCGCGCTGCAGCAGGCCCGGGTCCTGCTCCTCGCCGGTGTAGCCGGGCACGACCGGCACGCCGTGCGAGGCCATCAGCAGCTTCGCGCCGGCCTTGGAGCCCATCTTGCGCATCGAGGCTGCGGTCGGGCCGATGAAGGCCAGGCCGGCTGCCTCGACCGCATCGGCGAAATCCGCGTTTTCCGACAGGAAGCCGTAGCCGGGATGGATGGCCTGGGCGCCGCTGCGCCGCGCCACGTCGAGGATGGCCTCGCCGCGCAGGTAGGAATCGGCGGGCCGCGGGCCGCCGATCGGCCAGGCCTCGTCCGCCTGGCGCACGTGCTGGGCCGCGGCGTCTGCCTCGGAGTAGACCGCCACCGCACGGATGCCGAGACGGCGGCAGGTGCGGGCGATGCGGCAGGCGATCTCGCCGCGGTTGGCAATGAGGATCTTGGAAAACATCAGGCTTCGCCGTCCCAGTAATCGAGGCTGCTGCCGAGGCGGCCGACGATGCGCAGATCGTCGGGTTGCGTGCCGCTGACGGCGAGGAACTTGCCGGAGTCCGGGTATTCGCACAGCTCCGGATAATCCATCGTACTGACGGCCAGCACGCGCAGCGGCGCGCTGCCGGTATTGACGAGCTGGTGCGCGCTCTCCGCGCCGCCAGGCGGGCAGGCGATCACGTCGCCTGCGCGCACGGCGTGCACCGCTTGGCCGAGGCGCAGCTCGCCACTGCCCTCCAGCACGAAGAACATCTCTTCATTGACCCGGTGCGAGTGCTTCGGGAATGCCGCCTTGCCGGGATCGATGATGGTCAGGTTGTAGCCCAGCCGGCGCGCGCCGACCTTCGGGCCGATGCTGCCGATGCGGCCACCGAAGCGCGTGCCCGGCAGCTGCGTGCCGCGCTGGCGGGCGCGCTCGGCCAGATCCACCAGTTCCACGTCGGCGATGTTGAGGATAGGCACGGTCATGGCTCTTGCAGGGCAGTGGGAGTCAATGACTCCAGCGCGGCGCGCGTTTGTCCAGGAAGGCGCCCAGGCCGTCCTGGCCTTCGGGCGACACCCGCAGGCGGGCGATGAGGGCGGCGTTGTCCGCATCGATGCTGGCCTGGGAGTCGGCGCCCATGCCGGCCATGCGCAGAGCCAGGCGCTTGGCCTCGTGCTGGGCCTGCGGTCCGCCCTTGGCAAGCCAGTGCAGTTGGCGTTCCACGGCCGCGTCGAGCTCGGCCGCCGGCACGCACTGGTGCAGCAGGCCGATGCGTGCAGCCTCGCCGGCGTCGAAGACCTCGGCGCTGAGGAACAGGCGGCGCGCCTGCCGCGCGCCGATGGCCGCCACCACGTAGGGCGAGATCACCGCCGGCACCAGGCCCAGCTTCACCTCCGAGAGGCAGAACTTCGCGCTGTCCACGCCGATGGCGATGTCGCAGCAGGCGACGAGACCGACGCCACCGCCGTAGGCCGAGCCGTTCACCCGGGCCACCGTCGGCTTGCTCAGGAAGTTGAGCGTACGCATCAGCGCGGCCAGGCGCTCGGAGTCGGCGCGATTGTCCGCCTCGCTGGCCGCGGCCATGCCGCGCATCCAGTTGAGATCGGCACCGGCGGAGAACGTGGCGCCGCTGCCGGTCAGCACCACGGCGCGGATGTCGTCCCGCGCGTCCACCTCGCGCAGGGCGGCGGTCAGCTCGGCGATCAGCGCCTCGTCGAAGGCGTTGTGCACCTCGGCGCGGTCGAGTCGGACCTCGACCACGCGGCCCTGTTGGCTGACGACGACACGGCTCATGCGGCGGCTTCGCGGCGGAAGAGGGACGCGAATGATAGCCGG
>DAOOVM010000079.1:0-11324 GCA_035370085.1 Rhodanobacteraceae bacterium
ATGGGCCTGGCCCTGAGCCTTGCCCCCGCCCTGCTGGCTGCGGGCAAGAAGGATCCGGCGCCGCCGCCGGCCGCAGCCGCCCCGGCGTCCGTCGTGCCGCCGCCCAGGGCTGCCCTGCCGGCGCCCACCGGCCCGCTGGTGTGGCGCGGCGACATCGCCACGGCGCGCGGCTTCATGCAGGACCTCGCCCGGCAGTACGAGCGCGACAGGAAGACCAAGCTGTCCATCAATCCCTTCAGCACCCTGTCGGGGCTGGACGCGGTCAATGCCGGCACGGCCGACTTCGCCGGCAGCGCGCGCCCGGCCTATGCCAAGCGCGAGGAGGAAGCCACGCTGACCTTCGTGCCGGTGGCCTGGGAGGCCCTGGTGCTGGTGACCTATCCGGGCAATCCGGTGAACAACCTCGGTCTCAAGGACGTATGGCGCCTGTACTACGGCAAGACCACCAACTGGAAGGAACTCGGCGGGCGCGACGCCGCGGTGAACATGTACGCGGTGGCCGGCCCGCTCGACGGGGTGGAATTCAGTCTGCGCAGCCTGGTCTTCCAGAACGGCGACCAGCGCGTGGCGGTGCCGCGCCTGTACTTGAACGCGAGCAAGCTGGAGGAGGCCATCAGCCTGGATCCCGCCGGGCTCGGTGCCACGACGCTTTCGGGCGCGGCAGACAACAAGAAGATCAAGATGCTGAGCATCGAGGGCGTGACACCCAGCCTGGCCAACATCGGCAACGGCAGCTATCCCCTGTACACGCCGGTGTACCTCGTACTGCGCGACGATGCGCCGCGTGCGGCGCAGGTCAAGGAGTTCATCGCCTGGCTCGAAACCCCAGCGGCCAAGAACATCTTCATCAAGCACCAGCTCCTGCCCTGGACGGACGGTGCCGCTCTGCGCGAACGCGACGGCGAGCGCCTGGCCCTGATCGAGTCCCGCGTGAGCGAGACACCGGTCGCGGCGCCGGCGGCCACGGCGGCGGCCCTGGTCCGCGTGGCGCCAACCTCGCCGACCACCCAGGTCGCCAAGGAGCGCGAGGCCGAAGCGCGCGAGCGCCGCGAGGCGGCGAAGAAGGCCAACTCGGCCGCGAAGACCGGCAAGACCGACGGCGGCGAGTGAGGGCGGCGGTGCACATTCTTGCCGTCAGCCTGGACCTGGACGACACCCTGTGGCCGATCGAACCGGCCATCGTGCGCGCCGAGCAGCGCCTGGACGCCTGGCTGCGCGCGCATTGTCCCGACGTGGCACGGGCCTATCCGGTGCCGGCCATGCGTGCCTTGCGCGACCGCATCTCGGCCGAGCATCCCCACCTCGCCCACGACTTCACTGCGCAGCGCAAGCTCAGCCTGCGCGCGGCGCTGGCGCCCCACGGCTATGACGACGAGCACGTCGAGCGCGCCTTCGAGGCCTATTTCGTCGCGCGCAATGAGGTGGAGTGCTATGCCGATACGCTGCCCGCGCTGCAGCGGTTGGGCGGGCGTTTTCCCCTCGTGAGCCTGACCAACGGCAATGCCGACCTGCAGCGCGTGGGTCTGCACGGCCACTTCAGCCACCATGTCGCCGCGCGCGAGGTGGGCGTGGCCAAACCCGATCCGGCGATCTTCCATCATGCCTGTGCGCGACTGGGCCTGGCGCCGTCCCAGGTCCTGCACGTCGGCGACGATCCGCTGCTCGACGTGCAGGGGGCGCGCGCCGCCGGCCTGCGCACGGCCTGGATCAATCGTCGCGGCGATCCCTGGCCCGGCGGCGAAGCGCCCGATCTGATCGTCACCGACCTCGTGACGCTGGCCGAACGCCTGCTGGCGCCAGTGGCCGCCTGAGGAAGCCCGGCACGCCTCTTGCTGAGTCCCCGGGTACGCCCTCGGCGCTGCCCCGAATCCAAGGAGTTCAACCATGCAAGGACTGATCGACCTTCGTCGCGCACCGCAGGCCGTCGACCTCATCGCGGTCGATACGGCGAGCCTTGAAGCCACCCTGAAGTCGCTGGGGCGCCGCGCCGAATCCTGGGCTCAGGCGCAGCAGTTCCGCGCCGACGCCGGCGCGGTATGCGCGGTGCCGGACGCGGCCGGCGCCACGCGGGCGGTGCTGGTCGGCGTCGCGCGGCGCGACGACGTCTATGCCATGGCCAGCCTGCCGCAGCGGCTGCCGGTGGGCGACTACGCGCTAGCCGCGCGCGGCATCGCGCTCGACCCCGAGCGCGTGGCGCTGGGGTGGGCTCTGGGCAGCTACCAGTTCACGCGCTACAAGACGGCGCGACGCGCTCCTGCGCGCCTGGCCGTCGCGCCGGAGGTGCTCAAGGCGCTGGCGCCGCGCCTGGGCGCGGTGCAGCAGGTGCGCGACCTGGTGAACACGCCGACGGAAGACCTCGGACCGGCTGAACTGTGCGCCGCCGTGCAGGATCTGGCCGAGCGACACGGCGGCCGTTACCGCGAGTGGGTGGGCGACGCCCTGCTCAAGGCCAACTTTCCCACCATCCACGCCGTGGGTCGCGCCAGCCACCGTGCACCGCGCCTGGCCGAGCTGAGCTGGGGCAAGCGCGGGCCGCATCTGGTCATCGTCGGCAAGGGTGTGTGCTTCGACAGCGGCGGCCTCGACATCAAGGCCGCCGACGGCATGCGCAACATGAAGAAGGACATGGGCGGCGCGGCCCACGCCATTGCCCTCGCCGGCCTGGTCATGCAGGCCCGCCTGCCCGTGCGCCTGACCCTGCTGATCCCGGCCGTGGAGAACGCGATCGCCGGCAATGCATTCCGGCCCGGCGAGGTGATCCGTACCCGCGGCGGGCTCAGCGTGGAGATCGACAACACCGACGCCGAGGGCCGCCTGATCCTGTGCGATGCGTTGGCCTATGGCGTCGAGGGCAAGCCCGACCTGCTGCTGGACTTCGCCACGCTAACCGGCGCCGCGCGCATCGCGCTGGGGCCGGACCTGCCGGCACTGTTCGCCAACCGTGACGACGTCGCCGAGCAGCTCCTGGCGGCGGGCCGGGACACGCAGGATCCGCTGTGGCGCCTGCCGCTGTGGCGCCCCTACCTCACCCTGCTGGAGTCCGCCGTCGCCGACCTGGCCAATGCCGGCGCCTCGCGCCACGCCGGCGCGATCACTGCGGCCCTGTACCTGGAGCGCTTCGTGCCCGAGACGGTGCCCTGGCTGCACCTGGACGTCTACGCCTGGAACGATGGCGACAAGCCGGGGCGCCCCCGCGGCGGCGAAGCGCAGGGGCTGCGCGCTTATTTCGAGTTCCTGCGCCGACGCTACGCCGCGGCCTGACCGCTCCGCACTTGATCAAGATCGCTTGCGCATCGACGCGCAAGCGCTAGTCTGGCCCCGTCCCCGCGGGAGTGCGCCGTGCAATTGATCGACTACCTGCGCCTGATGGCCCAGCGCCGCGCGTCCGACCTGTTCCTCAGCGTCGGTGCGCCGCCCGCACTGAAGATCGAAGGGGAAACCGAACCGCTGCCGCTGCCGCCGCTGGACGCCGCGAGTGTGCAGGCCCTGGCGACCGCCATCATGAGCGAACGTCAGCAGCGGGAGTTCGAACAGACCCTGGAGATGAATCTTGCGCTGGCGCCGCCGGAGATCGGCCGCTTCCGTGTGAACGTGTATCGCCAGCGCGGCGAGGTCGGCATCGCCATCCGCTACCTCAGCAGCCAGATCCCCAGCCTGGCCGCGCTGAACCTGCCGCCCGTGCTCGGCGACCTCGTGCTGCTGCCGCGCGGTCTGGTGCTGGTGGTGGGCTCCACCGGTTCGGGCAAGTCGACCACGCTGGCGGCCATGATCGACAAGCGCAATCGCGAGCGCACCGGCCACATCCTCACCATCGAGGACCCGATCGAGTATCTGCACCAGCACCGCCGCTCGATCGTCGACCAGCGTGAAGTCGGCCTGGATACCCTGTCCTACGCCAACGCCCTCAAGAACGCCATGCGCGAGGCGCCCGACGTGATCATGATCGGCGAGATCCGCGACCGCGAGACCATGCAGCACGCCATCGCCTATGCCGAAACCGGTCACCTGTGCCTGTCCACGCTGCACGCCAACAACGCCAACCAGACCCTCGATCGCATCATCAACTTCTTCCCCGACGACGCCCGTCACCAGCTCCTGGTGGATCTGTCGATGAACCTCAAGGCCGTGGTGAGCCAGCGCCTGCTGCGCGGCCTTGACGGCCGCCGCGTCCCGGCGGTCGAAATCCTGCTGCAGACGCCGTATGTGTCCGACCTGATCCTGAAGGGCGAGATCGGCCAGCTCAAGGAAGCGATGAAGCAGGGCGTGAGCCGCGGCATGCAGACGTTTGACGAATCTCTGTTCCGCATGGTGCGGGCGGGCAAGATCAGCCAGGAAGAAGCCCTGCAGCACGCCGACTCGCGCACCGATCTGTCCCTGCGCCTGCGTCTGAGCGGGCCCGTCGCCGGCGAGCAGGGCGCCGAGGATGGTGGTCTTGCCATGGAGCCCACCGAGGAAGAGCGCCGGGCGCAGGAGACGGATCCGGGCTGGATCGACGGCCAGCCGCACCGCCGCGCAGGCGATGAAGGCGTCGCGCCGCCGCCCCCGCCGCCGCGACGCACGCGCTGAACGCAGGTTTCGGCCTGTCTTCTGGGTTGCGTCAAAACGCAGACCCCGGCCGATGGCCGGGGTCGTTCGAGG
Source organism: Rhodanobacteraceae bacterium (assembly GCA_035370085.1). GTDB lineage: Bacteria > Pseudomonadota > Gammaproteobacteria > Xanthomonadales > Rhodanobacteraceae > Tahibacter. Next base: position 4,639 of record DAOOVM010000079.1, read on the forward strand.
TCTGTGGGCGCTCCGGGTATCGGCGCCCGCTGCGGGGCGTCAGTCCACGCCGTCGCCGCTGCGGTGCGGCAGCACGCTCTGCGCCAGCTTGGTATCGGCACGGATGAGTTCCACTTCATCGCCGAGGATGCGCGCGGCCTCCTGCAGGACCACGTCCTTCTTCTGCTTGGCCTCCTGCTCGCGCGCCAGCTCGGCCTTCAGGCCGCGCTCGTCAGGGGTCAGGCCGTCGTCGCTGGGGCCGGCTGCTGTGGCCGCCTGGGCAGTTGCGTTGGTCTCCACACGACGAGCGGACTTGGCGTCCTTGGCATCTGCCAGGGCGCGTTGCGTGCCATTTGTGGCGGGATCAAGCCGTTGTTCCTGCGCCACCTCGCGCGCCTTGCGCCGCGCCTCCTGCGCATCGCGCTCCCTGCGCCGCACCTCCTCGCTGAGCGAGACGGTCTTTTCCTCGCGCAGCTTGCGGTACTCGGCCAGGTCCTCGCTGAGGTACTGCCAGTCGCGGTCCTTCTCCACGCGCGCCTCGTGGCGCGTGATCAGCAGCGGGATCACGCCCTTGAGGTCGGCCACCGGGCGGAAGCCGTCGGCCGCCGGGATGGAAGTCCAGGGCAGGGCGTTGGGGTAGGTCGATTCGCCGAAATCCTTCGCCTCGCCACCACTGGGGAAGGCGATGTCCGGGGTCACGCCGCGCAGCTGGGTGCTGCCGCCGTTGGCGCGGAAGAACTGCGCGATGGTCATCTTCAGCTCGCCGAAGATCGGCTTCTCCTGCTGCGTCACCGCGTCGAGATCGACCAGGTTCTGCACCGTGCCCTTGCCGAAGGTGGGCTCGCCGATGATGAGGCCGCGGCCGTAGTCCTGGATGGCAGCGGCAAAGATCTCCGAGGCGGAGGCCGAGCCGCGGTTCACCAGCACGGCGAGCGGGCCGTCCCAGGCCATGCCGGGCTGCGTGTCGCGCTCGTCCTCGATCTTGCCCTGGGCGTTGCGCACCTGCACCACCGGGCCCTGATCGATGAACAGGCCGGTGAGTTCGGTGGCCTCCGTGAGCGAGCCGCCGCCGTTGTTGCGCAGGTCCACCAGCACACCGTCGACCTTGTCGGACTTGAGTTCCGTCAACAGCTTGGCCACGTCGCGCGTGGCGCTCTTGTAGTCACGCTCACCGCGGCGCCGCGCGTCGAAGTCCTGATAGAAGGTGGGCAGGGAGATCACGCCGATGCGGCGCGTGGCGTTGCCGTCGGGCAGTTCGATCACCGACTTCTTCGCCGCCTGCTCCTCGATGCTGACCTTCTTGCGCACCAGCGAGAGCAGCTCGTGCTTGCCGTCGGGGCCGCTGTCGGCGGGCAGCACTTCCAGCCGCACGACCGTGTCCTTCTGGCCGCGGATCATGTCGACCACGTCGTCCAGGCGCCAGCCGATGACGTCGGTGATCGGGCCATTGGCCCCCTGGCCGACGCCGACGATGCGGTCGCCGACCTTGAGCTTGCCCGACAACGATGCCGGACCACCGGGCACGATCTCGCGGATCGCCGTGTACTCGTCGTCGCGCTGCAGCACCGCGCCGATGCCTTCCAGCGACAGGCGCATGGCGATGTCGAAATTCTCGCTGGCGCGCGGACCGAGGTAGTTGGTGTGCGGCTCGATCGCCGTCGCGTAGGCGTTCATGAAGGTCTGGAATGCGTCTTCGCTGTTGATCTGCCGCACGCGGTCGGCATAGGTGGCGTAGCGCTTGTCCAGGGTCTTGCGGATCTCGTCGTCCTTCTTGCCGGCGAGCTTCAGGCGCAGCCAATCGTTTTTCACGCGCTTGCGCCACAGGTCGTCCAGCTCGGCCGGAGTCTTGGCCCAGGTGGCCTTCTCGCGGTCGTAGTTGTAGGACTCGTCCTTGGAGAAATCCAGGTCCTTCTTCAGCAGCTCGCGCGAGTAGGCGGTGCGCTCGGCCACGCGCTGCTCGTACAGGTTGAAGATGGCGAAGGGAACCGACAGGTCCTTGTCCAGGATGGCGTCGTCCAGCGTGGTGCGCGCGCCGGCGAAACGGTCGAGGTCGGACTGCAGGAAGAACAGGCGGTCGCCGTCGAGGTTCTGGAAATACGTGTCGAAGATCTTCTCCGACATGGCGTCGTCCAGCGGCACCGCCTTGTAGTGAAAGCGCGTGAGGAAACGCGCCGCCCAGGTGGCCGCCTGGGCCTGCTGCTCGGTCGGCTTGAGCAGCACGGATGCGCCGGCGGGGTCGGTCGGCTTGGCACCCGCGGCGCCGGCGATGGCCAGCAGGACGAGGAGGGGCAGGGACTTGCGCATGTATCTCTCCGGCAATGCGTTCGGCTCAGGCCGCGCCGACGTAGCCCGCGGCGTGGGCCATCTCGTCGGCGTGGTAGGAGGACCGCACCAGCGGTCCCGATGCCACGTGCTGGAAGCCCAGGCGGTAGCCCAGTTCCTCCAGCGCCTTGAATTCCTCCGGCGTCCAGTAGCGCAGCACCGGGTGATGATGCGGCGTGGGCTGCAGGTACTGGCCGATGGTCACCATGTCGACCGCGTGGGCGCGCAGATCGTTCAATGCGCCCTCGACCTGGGCGAAGGTCTCGCCCAGCCCCAGCATGATGCCCGACTTGGTCGGTACCTCCGGGTGCTGCGCCTTGAAGCGCGCCAGCAGCTGCAGCGACCAGTCGTAGTCGGCGCCGGGGCGGACCTCGCGGTACAGCTCGCGCACGGTTTCCAGATTGTGGTTGAACACGTCCGGCGGCTGCAGGGCGAGGAGTTCCAGCGCGCGCTCCATGCGCCCCTTGCCGCGGAAGTCCGGCGTGAGGATCTCGATGCGGATGTCGGGGCTGAGGGCGCGCACTTCACGGATGCAGTCGACGAAGTGCTGGGCGCCACCGTCGCGCAGGTCGTCGCGATCGACCGAGGTGATCACCACGTAGCGCAGGCCCATGTCGCGGATGGTCTCGGCGAGGTGGCGCGGCTCGTCGGCGTCCGGCGGCTTGGGCCGGCCGTGGGCCACGTCGCAGAAGCTGCAGCGGCGGGTGCACACCTCACCCAGGATCATGAAGGTGGCCGTGCCCTTGCCGAAGCACTCGTGGATGTTCGGGCAGGAGGCCTCCTCACACACCGTGACGAGGCGGTTCTCGCGCAGCTTGGCCTTGAGCTTGGCCACCGCATTGCCGGGCGGGATGCGCACGCGGATCCAGCTTGGCTTGCGCAGCGTGGGCGCAGGGTCGAACTGGGCACGGTTGCGCGCGATCTTGTCCTCGCCGACCTGGCGCGCCCCGGGGGGCAGGGCGGTGTCGCCCGACGCCTCCGCGGCGCCGACGACGACGAGGGGAATGGTCTTGGGGGCGGTGGGTTGCATGGACGCTCGCTCAGCCAGCGGCGGCAGCCGTTTCCGGCGCGATGGGGGGAAGGTGGGCGGGGGCCGGACGGGCGTCCAAGCCGAACTGGCGCGACAGCTGCGCCACGAGCTCGGATTCGACGTCCGCCAGCGCCGACGGACCGCCCAAGTCTAGCACCTGCGTCACCGCCAAACCCTTATAACCGCAGGGGTTGATGCGCTGGAACGGCTCCAGGTCCATGGCCACGTTGAGGGCCAGACCGTGGAAGGTACAGCCGTGGCGCACGCGCAGGCCCAGGGCCCCGACCTTGGCCCCGGCGACGTATACGCCGGGCGCGCCCTCGCGGCGCTCGGCCAGGATGTTCCAGTGTTCCAGAGTGTCGATGATGGCCTGCTCGACGCAGTGGACGAACTCGCGCACGCCCAGACCCAGACGACGCAGGTCGACCAGCGGGTAGGCGACGATCTGGCCCGGGCCGTGGTAGGTGACCTGACCGCCGCGGTTGGTCCGCACCACCGGGATGGCGCCGGGCGCGAGCAGGTGCTCGGGGCGCCCCGCCTGGCCGAGGGTGAACACCGGTTCGTGCTGCAGCAGCCACAGCTCGTCGGGGGTGGCGTCGTCGCGGGCGTCGGTCAGTGCCTCCATGGCGCGCCAGGTGTCCTCGAAGCGCTGCCGCCCGAGTTGGCGCACGAGGAGGGGGCGCGGCGCGGTCACAGGGTCCAGCGGATGGCCGGGTCGGCGCGCAGTGCGGCGTGGGCCGCGTCGTACAGCTCGCGGCTGGGGCAGGTGAAGCTCACCGCGACCGACAGGTAATTCCCCTCGCGCGACGGGCGCGTGCGCAGCGAACCGGCCAGCACGGCCAGGCCGAGTGCCTCGATCAGGGCGGGCACGCGCTGCTCGAGCTCGGCGCCGGCGCGGCCCATGGCGGTGATCTCGAACACGCCGGGAAACTGGAAGCCCTGCTGCGGCGAGGTCGGTTGGAGGTCGTCGAGGTTCTGCATCACTGGGTATTCGGTTTGGTCGGCGCCGGCGGCGCCTCGTCGCTCTTGAACCACATCATCATGCCGTCGCCCAGGCGCTTGAAGAAACCGCCCTCGGGCGCACCGTCGACCGCCACGATCGGCCGTTCCAGCAAGGGCTTGCCGTCCAGGCTCACGCGCAGCGTGCCCAGCTGCTGGCCCTTGGCATAGGGCGCGACCAGCCGGCCGGGCACGTCCATGGCGGCCTTGAGGTCGCCGTAGCGGCCACGCGGGATGGTTACCACGATGTCGTCCTTGACCCCGAGCGAAATAGTGTTGGCCTCGCCCTTCCACAAGGTCGGCTGCGCGATGGCCTTGCCCCCCTCGTACAGGCGGTGCGTCTCGAAGAAGCGGAAGCCGTAGTTGAGCAGGGCGAGGTTGTATTCCTCGCGGCGCTTGAACCCCTCCTTGCGGTTGCCCTGCACGCCCATCACCACCGAGATCAGGCGCTGGTCGCCGCGCCGGGCGGAGGCGGCCAGGCAGTAGCCGGCGCTGGCGGTATGGCCGGTCTTGATACCGTCCACGCTCGCGTCCTTCCACAGCAAGCCGTTGCGGTTGTACTGCTTGATGCCGCCGTAGGTGTAGTCCTTGATCGAGTAGAGGGCGTAGTGATCGGGAAAGTCGCGGATGAGGGCGCGCGACAGGATGGCGATATCGTGGGCGCTCATCTCGTGCCCCGGCGCGGACAGGCCGTGGGCATTGACGAAATGCGAGTGGGTCATGCCCAGGCGCTGGGCGTACTGGTTCATCAGCTGCGCGAAGGCGTCCTCGCTGCCGGCGACGTGCTCGGCCAGGGCGATGGCGGCGTCGTTGCCGGACTGGATGATGAGACCGTGCAGGACATCTTGCAGCTTCACCTTGGAATTCAGCGCCAGCGCGCTGAAGCTGCCGTCGGTGCCGGCGCCGCCGGACCTCCAGGCGTGCTCGCTGATGAAGACCTCGTCGTCCATCTTCACCTTGCCGTTCTTCATTTCGGCGGCGACCACGTAGGACGTCATGACCTTGGTGATCGAAGCCGGCTCCAGCGGATCGTCGACATGTTCGCCCGCCAGCACCTGGCCGGTGGCGTAGTCCAGCAGCACCCAGGCCCGGGCGTCGACCGCCGGCGGTCCGGCCATCGGTGCGTCGCCCTTGCCCGGCGCCGGGGTCGCTGTGCTCGCCTCGGGTGGTGCGTTCGGACCTTCGTCTTCGCCCGCGGCGGGCTTCTTCGCCTCGGTCTTGGCGCTGGCGGCCGCCTTGGCGGCATGGGGTTTGGCCGGGTGCTTGGCCTGGATTGCCGCGGGCAGGACCAGCAGGAGGGCGGACAGCAGGGAGGGAAGAATGGCTTTCATGGGGTCCTTCTCGAGGCGCGCCGCTCTGCGGCGGCTGCGCGGTGGCAAAAATCTGCAGGCGTTCAGTCGGCCGCGACCTGCGGCGGGCCCAGTCCCAGGCGACGCACGGTGTCAACCACGCGATCGGCTTCGTCCGCGCTGGACAGCGGGCCCAGGCGCACACGCCGCACGCGGCGGCCGTTCACGTTCGCATCTTCCACCTGTACCTCGCCCAACCCGGCGCGACGCAGGGCCTCGGCAGCGCGCTGCGCGTTGGCCGGCTCGCCGTAGGCGCCCACCTGCACGTAGAGGTGCGCGGTGCCCGGTGGCAGGGCGGGTGCAGGGGCTGCGGAGCCGGGCGCGGCCGGACGCGCCGCGCGCGCCTGGGTCGGTGCCGGCGCCGGGGCGGTGTCGCGCGGCCCGACGGCACGTACCTCGACGCGGCCGGTGCCGGCGGGCCAGATGCCGATGCGCACGGCGGCGGCGTAGGACAGGTCGATCAGGCGGTCCTGGTGGAACGGCCCGCGGTCGTTCACCCGCACCACCACGCTCTTGCCGTTGGCGAGGTTGGTCACCTTCACCCAGCTCGGCAGGGGCAGCGTCTTGTGCGCGGCCGTGAACTGGTACATGTCGTAGGGCTCGAAGCTCGAGGTCATGTAGCCGTGGAATTTGTTGCCGTACCAGGAGGCGGTGCCGCGCTCGACATAGCCCCGCGCGCTGGGCAGTACCGTGTAGGTCTGCCCCAGCACCGAATAGGGAGAACGGTTGCCGTACTTCGACGGTGGCTCATCGCGCGGCACGGGTTCGGGCAGGGTGGCGACATCGATGCGGCGGTCGGGCTCGCCGTCGCGAGACTGGGCGTAGCGGCGGTCCTGCGGCAGGCTGGTCTCGGCCGGATTGCGGGCCGCCTGCGGCGGCGCGGAGGCAGACGTCGGCTGCGGCGCCGGGCGCGGCCGCTGGCCGGCGCACGCGGTGAGGAGCAGCAGCCCGAGCGCCAGACCCAGGCGCGCCGGGCGATTCACGGTGCGGAGTCCTGCAGCCCGGCG
>DAOOVM010000080.1:0-11319 GCA_035370085.1 Rhodanobacteraceae bacterium
GGAGAGATGAGCCCCATGTGGAGGCGGATCACGCCTTTTCCATGGTGCACAGCAACGGGTGCTGGTTGGCCCGCGAAAATTCGTTGACTTGCGTGACCTTGGTTTCTGCCACTTCGCGCGTGAAGAGGCCGCACACGCCCTTGCCGCGGGTGTGAACGTGGAGCATGACCTGGTGGGCGCGCTCGTACTCCATGGCGAAGAAGCTTTGCAAAACATGCACCACGAAGTCCATGGGCGTGTAGTCGTCGTTCAGCAGCAGCACCTGGTACAGCGGCGGTCGGGCCACTTCGGGCCGCGCCTCGGCCACGGCCAGGCCGCGTTCTTCGTCGTGTTGGTGTTGGTTTTCGCCGGACATCTGTCGCCGTGACAAGGATTTCTGGCCGCAGTATAGCGCCGCGAGATGGGTGCCAAAGGCGCCGCTTCAAGGCCGGCGCGGCCGCCGCCTCGTGTACCATGCTCGGATGAATCGCGATCCCCGATCCACGCCGTCCGAGGACGAGGCCGTGTGGTGCCCGCGCGTCACCGTTGCCACCATCGTGCCCCGCGACGGGCGCTTCCTGCTGGTCGAGGAGGACGTCCGCGGCCAGATCCTGCTGAACCAGCCGGCCGGACACCTCGATCCCGGCGAGAATCTCGTCAGCGCCGCCGTGCGCGAGACGCTCGAGGAGACCGGCTGGGAAGTGGTCCCGACCGCTCTCGTGCTGGTGCAACAGTGGCTGAATCCCCGTCTGGACCGCCAGTTCGTGCGTTTCACCTTCGCCGCCGAACCGGTGCTGCACCACCCGGAGCGACCGCTGGACGCCGGCATCCTGCGCACGCACTGGCTGCGCCGCAGCCAGATCGGGGCGGCCGCAGCGCGCCTGCGCAGCCCCATGGTCCTGGACAGCATTGATGCCTGGCTCGGCGGCCAGCGATTGCCCCTGTCGGCCTTGCAGTCCCTGCTGCCCGCCCCGACCGTGGCAGCATGAGCGCGGGTCCGATCATGGTGGGCGTTTCCGGCGGGGTGGACTCGTCGGTCGCGGCCCTGCTCCTGCGTCGCGCCGGGCGCGACGTCGCCGGCCTGTTCATGAAGAACTGGGAAGACGACGGGCGCAGCGGCGAGTGCAACGCCGACCGTGACCGCCTGGATGCACTCAAGGTCTGCGCTGCCCTCGGCATCCCGTTTCACGCGCGCAACTTCGCCAGGGAGTACTGGGACGGCGTGTTCGCCCACTTCCTTGCCGAGTACGCCGCCGGCCGCACGCCCAATCCCGACGTGCTGTGCAACCGCGAGATCAAGTTCAAGACCTTCCTCGAGCACGCGCGGACACTCGGTGCGGAGAAGATAGCCACCGGACACTATGCCCGCGTCGAGCATCGGGACGAGCGTTGGCATCTGCTGCGCGGGCGCGACCGCAACAAGGACCAGAGCTACTTCCTGTACACCCTGGGCCAGGCCCAGCTCGCCTGCACCGAGTTCCCCATCGGCGACCTGCCCAAGCCGGAGGTGCGCCGCCTGGCGCGCGAAGCCGCGCTGCCGACGCACGCGAAGAAGGATTCCACCGGCATCTGCTTCATCGGCGAGCGGGATTTCCGCGCGTTCCTGGGACAATACCTGCCGGCGCGCCCGGGGGAAATGCGCATGCCCGGGGGGCAGCGCGTGGGCGAGCACCAGGGCGTCATGTACTACACCCTGGGGCAGCGCTCCGGATTGGGGATCGGCGGACAGCGTGGCGCCTCGGGCGAGCCCTGGTACGTGGTGGGCAAGGACGTGGCAAAGAACGTGCTGTTCGTGGCCCAGGGCAATGCCAACCGCTGGCTGGAATCGGAGGCGCTGGTGGCGGGGGAACTCAGCTGGGTCGGCGGCAGCGCGCCCGCGGCGGAGTTCGACTGCACTGCCAGGACGCGCTATCGCCAGGAGGACCAGCCCTGCCGCGTGGGCGTGGCCGATGGCCGTGCCTGGGTGCGCTTCCAGCGCGTGCAGCGGGCCGTCACGCCGGGGCAATCGGTGGTCTTCTACCGCGAGGAAGAGTGCCTCGGCGGCGGCGTCATCGAAGCCACCGATGCCGCCTTCGGCGGCTTGCCGCTGGATACCGCCGCATGAATGAACAGCGCATCATCGCCCTGGCGGGGCTGTTCCAGGCGCTCGCCCTGGTGCGGCGCCTCGCCCTGCAGGGCCAGTGCGAGCCAGCCGCTCTGGACAGTAGCATCGCCAGCGTGTTCAAACTCGACGCGGACAGCGTCGCCGACGTCTACGGCGGATTGGGCGGCATCAGCCTCGGCCTGAAGACGCTGATCCACCAGATCGATGCGCCGGACCGCGACCTCGGAATTACCCAGCTCGCCGTGGCCGTGCTGCGCCTGGAGCGCCGCCTGGCGCGTCAGCCGCGCGTGCGCGACGCCCTGCGTGAAGGGCTCGTGGCGATTTCGCGTCAGGCCGAACACCTCGGCAGCACCCATGCCACAGTGCTGGGCCGCCTGTCCGAACTCTATGCCGCGACACTCTCGACGCTGCGGCCGCGCGTGGTGGTGCAGGGCAATCCGCTCTACCTGACGCAGCCTGCGCAGGTGGAGCGCATCCGCGCGATCCTGCTAGCCGCCGTGCGTGCGGCCGTGCTGTGGCGCCAGCTCGGTGGCAGCCACTGGGGTCTGCTGTTGCGTCGTCGGCAGAACGCCATGCTGGCGCGCGGCCTGCTGGCGCGCGCGGTGATCGATTCGGGCTGAGCCGTACCGGGCGGCACGCGGTTGCGGCATTGCCGATGCGGGGCGCACGGTGCGCACCGCGCCGCCGACCAAGGTCGGCCCGCCTCACCGCTGCCATGCGCTGCCTGTTTGGGCGATAATACGGCGCTTTTTTCGGGCCCGGCCCCTGCGCCCGGCGGCCCTGCCGCCCTGCCCGCCCTCTCGCAGCTTCCGCCAGGAGAATGGAATGAAAGACTCTTTCTCGACCCGCACCTCGCTCGAGGTGAACGGCAAGCGTTACCTCGTGGCCAGCCTGGCCAAGCTGGGCGAGCGCTATGACCTCAAGCGCCTGCCGTACTCGATGAAGATCCTGCTGGAAAACCTGCTGCGTCACGAGGACGGGATGAACGTGACGGCGCGCGAGATCGAAGCCGTCGCCAGCTGGGACGCGACGAAGGAACCCGAAACCGAAATCGCCTTCATGCCGGCGCGCGTGGTGCTGCAGGACTTCACCGGCGTGCCCTGCGTGGTCGATCTGGCGGCCATGCGCGATGCGGTGGTGAAGCTCGGCGGCAGCCCGGAACAGATCAATCCCTTGATTCCTTCCGAACTGGTGATCGACCACTCCGTGCAGGTGGACGTCTTCGGCAAGCCCGAAGCGCTGGACCTGAACGGCAAGATCGAATTCGAGCGCAACCAGGAGCGCTACAGCTTCCTGCGCTGGGGCCAGAAGGCCTTCAAGAACTTCAAGGTCGTGCCGCCAAACACCGGCATCGTGCACCAGGTGAACCTGGAAAACCTGGCGCGTGTGGTCATGACCGCGGACAAGGGCGGCGAGACCTGGGCCTTCCCGGACACGGTGTTCGGCACCGACTCGCACACCACGATGATCAACGGCATCGGCGTGCTGGGCTGGGGCGTGGGCGGCATCGAGGCGGAAGCCGCCATGCTCGGCCAGGCCTCATCCATGCTGATCCCGCAGGTGGTGGGCTTCAAGCTCACCGGTAGTCTGCCCGAGGGCACCACGGCCACCGACTTGGTGCTCACGGTCACGCAGATGCTGCGCAAGCTCGGAGTGGTGGGCAAGTTCGTGGAGTTCTACGGCGACGGTCTGCAGCACCTGCCGCTGGCCGACCGCGCCACCATTGCCAACATGGCGCCGGAATACGGCGCCACCTGCGGTATCTTCCCGATCGACGCCGAGGCGCTGAACTACCTGCGCCTGTCCGGTCGCGACGAGGCCCTGATCAAGCTGGTGGAGGCCTATGCCAAGGCCCAGGGCCTGTGGCACGACGCCAGCACGCCGGCGCCGGACTTCAGCGCCACGCTGGAGCTCAACCTCGCCGATGTGAAGCCCTCGCTGGCCGGCCCGAAGCGTCCGCAGGACCGCGTGCTGCTGGAGAAGGTGCAGGGCAACTACCTGGACAACCTCAAGCCCATGGCCGAGGCGCGCGCCGCCAAGACCAAGGCCGCCACCCCGGGCAAGGCCACGGTCGGCAGCTACGAACTCAAGGACGGCGCGGTAGTGATCGCCGCGATCACCTCCTGCACCAACACTTCCAATCCGGCGGTGATGCTCGGAGCGGGCCTGCTGGCGCGCAATGCGGCGAGGAAGGGCCTGAAGGCCGCGCCCTGGGTCAAGACCTCGCTCGGCCCGGGCTCGCTGGTGGTCACCGACTACCTGAAGAAGGCGGGGGTGCTGGGCGACCTGGAAAAGCTCGGCTTCTACGTGGTCGGCTACGGCTGCACCACCTGCATCGGCAATTCCGGCCCGCTGCCGGAAGAGGTGAGCAAGGGTATCGCCGAGGGCGATCTCGTGGTCGCCTCGGTGCTGTCGGGCAACCGCAACTTCGAGGGCCGCGTTCACCCCGAGGTGAAGATGAACTATCTCGCCTCGCCGCCGCTGGTGGTGGCCTATGCCATCGCCGGCACCGTCGACATCGACCTGAGCCGGGAACCCATGGGCACCGGCAGCGACGGCAAGCCGGTGTTCCTGCGCGACATCTGGCCGAGCAACAAGGAGATCGGCGACGTCATCGCCGCCACCATCGGACCGGAGATGTTCGCCAAGAACTACGCCGACGTATTCAAGGGCGATACGCGCTGGAACCAGATCGCTTCGCCGGAGGGCCAGGCCTATGCCTGGGACGGCAAGTCCACCTACATCAAGAACCCGCCCTACTTCGAGGGCATGACCATGGCCGTGGGCAGCATCAGGGACATCCACGGCGCGCGCGTGCTCGGCCTGTTCGGCGACTCCATCACCACCGACCACATCAGCCCTGCGGGCGACATCAAGGCCAGTTCGCCCGCCGGCGCCTTCCTGCAGTCGCGCGGCGTGCAGAAGGCGGACTTCAACTCCTACGGCTCGCGCCGCGGCAATGACGACGTCATGGTGCGCGGCACCTTCGCCAACATCCGCATCAAGAACCTGATGCTGGGCGGCGAGGAAGGGGGCAACACCCTCTACTACGGCCAGGGTGGTGCCGGCGAAAAGCTGCCGATCTATGACGCGGCCATGAAGTACAAGGCCGACGGCACGCCGCTGGTGGTCATTGCCGGCAAGGAATACGGCACGGGCTCGAGCCGCGACTGGGCGGCCAAGGGTACGGTGCTGCTGGGCGTGAAGGCGGTGATCGCCGAATCCTTCGAGCGCATCCACCGCTCCAACCTCGTGGGCATGGGCGTGCTGCCGCTGCAGTTCAAGGACGGGCAGAACGCGCAGAGCCTCGGCCTCAAGGGCGATGAAGTGTTCGAGATCGCGGGGCTGAACGATGGCGCGGCGAAGGAAATCACGGTGGTCGCCAAGGGCAGCGCCGGCGAAAAGCGTTTCGACGTCAAGGTTCTGCTGCTGACGCCGAAGGAGGTGGAGTACTACCGCCACGGCGGCATCCTGCCCTACGTGCTGCGCCAACTGGCCGCGCAGCCCAAGGCGGCCTGAACGCGGAACGGTACCTCCCTGTAGCGGGTGATCCGGCGGCCTTCCCCGGCCGCCCCTCGCGGGCAGGCACGGCACTCAACGCAAAACGGCGCGAGCGTCCGCGCCGTTTTCGTCTGCCGACATCTCGGCGCCAGGTCCGACGTCGCGCGGTGTCCTACAGCACCTGCTCCCAGCTCGCGCTGATGCAGCGCCAGGCGTCGCCTTCCTGCTTCCAGCCGCTGTCGATGGCGTACACCGCCCCACGTTCGGGAATGAGGCCGCCGGCGCTGCCGGTCAGGGTGACGCGCAGGCGCAGCCGCGCGCGGTCGCCGGAAAGCTCGATATCGGGCGGCCCCAGCACCACGCCGATGCGCTCGTTGCGCAGCACCACTGCGCGCAGCAGGTTGTGCAGCCCCTCGCGATCCACCTGCCCCGCATTGCCGGTGAAGTCCGCGCTGACGTGACGCAGGAAATCGCGCGGCTCGCGCGCCTCCACGGCGGCCTGCATGGCGGCCACGGTGTCGCGCAGGCGCTGCTCGGCCGGCGCCCGCGCACAGGCGGCCAGGGCCAACGCGACCACGACCAGCAGCACCCACCATCCCCTTCGCATCGCGGTGTCTCCTCCGTACTGACGGCGTGGAGGCACAGAGTAGCGGCGGCGGCCTCCGCACGTCAGCCGTCCCCGCGCTGCGCTGCGGCTTGCCGGCTTTTCCGGCGCTGTGCTCCAATCCGGAGAGAGTTCGCACGAGCCGGCGCAAGGGGCGCGGGCGCCGGATTCCCTGGAGGTTTGGACACCGATGAGCACCCGTCCCTGGCTGGCCAGCTATCCCCCCGGCATGCCGGCCGAGATCGACCTCGAGCAATTCAGTTCCGTCGTTGCCGTGCTGGAAGTCGCCTGCGAGCGCTTCCGCCATCGCCCGGCCTTCGCCAACATGGGCAAGGTGCTGAGCTACGACGACGTCGATCGCCTCAGCCGCCAGTTCGCCGCCTTCCTGCTGGCCGACCTGGGCCTGAAACATGGCGACCGCGTCGCGCTGATGATGCCGAACGTGCTGCAGTACCCGGTGGCGATCTTCGGTGTGCTGCGCGCCGGGCTGACGGTGGTAAACACCAACCCGATGTACACGGCGCGCGAGCTGAAGCATCAGCTCGAGGACTCCGGCGCGTCCGCCATCGTGGTGCTGGACAACTTCGCGCATACCGTGGCCGAGGTCCTGGCGGAAACCCGCTGCCGCCACGTGATCACCACGGGCGCCGGTGACCTGCTCGGGTTCCCCAAGGGCGCCATCACCAATTTCGTGGTCAAGCACGTCAAGAAACTGGTGCCGAACTACCGCATCGACGGCGCCATCCGCTTCAACGAGGCACTGTCCCGCGGCGCAAGGCATGCCCTGCCCAAGACCACCGTAACCCATGAAGACATCGCCTTCCTGCAGTACACGGGCGGTACCACGGGCGTGGCCAAGGGCGCGATGCTCACGCACGGCAACCTCGTGGCCAACATGCAGCAGGCCTCTGCCTGGCTGGGCACAAGCGCAAAGGAAGGTGAAGAGATCATCATCACCGCGCTGCCGCTCTACCACATCTTCGCGCTGACGGCGAACTGCCTGGTATTCATGAAGTTCGGCGGCCTGAATCACCTCATCACCAATCCGCGCGACATGGCGGGGTTCGTCAAGACCCTGTCCGAGGTGCGCTTCACGTCCATCACCGGCGTGAACACCCTGTTCAACGGCTTGCTCAATACGCCGGGCTTTGACCAGATCGACTTCTCGACCATGCACCTGGCCCTGGGGGGCGGCATGGCCGTGCAGCGTGCCGTCGCCGAACGCTGGAAGAAGGTCACCGGGGTCACCCTCGCCGAGGCCTATGGCCTCACGGAAACCTCGCCCGCCGTGTGCATGAATCCGCTGGACCTGCCCGAGTACAACGGCTCCATCGGCCTGCCGATTCCCTCCACGGACGTGTCGATCCAGGACGACAATGGCATGCCGCTCGGCATCGGCGAGGTGGGCGAACTGTGCGTGCGCGGCCCACAGGTGATGAAGGGGTATTGGCAGCGCCCGGATGAGACCGCCAAGGTGCTGACGCCCGATGGCTGGCTGCACACCGGTGACATCGCCAAGATGGACGACAAGGGCTACGTCTATATCGTCGACCGCAAGAAGGACATGATCCTCGTGTCGGGCTTCAACGTGTACCCGAACGAGATCGAGGACGTGGTCGCGCAGCACCCGGGCGTGCTCGAGGTGGCGGCCGTGGGCGTGCCCGACGAGAAGTCGGGCGAGGCAGTGAAGATCGTCGTGGTGCGGCGCGACCCGGCGCTGTCCGCGGACGAACTCAGGGCGCACTGTCGCGCCAACCTCACCGGCTACAAGCAGCCCCGCTTCATCGAATTCCGCGATGCCCTGCCCAAGAGCAACGTGGGCAAGATTCTGCGCCGCGAGCTGCGCGAGCCAGTCAAGGCGAGCTCTTGAGCGGCAGGCGCCGACGCGCCCGCGCACCCTGTCACCGTCGCCGCAATGGTCGGCCCCGCCTCGTGGCCGGAGCGGTGCGATGTGCGGCCGTCGCTCAGGCGCTGCCGAAGCGCTCGATCTTGTCGGCGTAGCCGCCGAGCAGGTTCCACAGCGGCGCTTCCTTGTCCTCGGGAATGCGCGCGTAGGCAAAACCGACGTGCTCCGGGGTGACGCGCGCCACCGTGGCTTCCACATGGATGTTCAGCTCTTCGCCGATCAGCATGTCGAGGACGAAGAGATCTCCGGGGCGGCCGCGCCAGTCTTCCGGCCGGTTCACCAGCACACCCGTGGCCGAGATGTCCACCAGTTCGCTCGACCAGGCATCGGCTCCGTGCATCATCAGGACCGCTGAACGGATCTTCATCCGCGCGTGGCGCGTCGCGGGGCGGTTCGAATGTTCCGTCATCATTTGCATCCCGGGTTCCTGCGCGGTTGTTTGTAGCCAAGCGACGAAGCGTTTGCAATCAGATCGCAATCACGAATCGTGCCAGAATCGCCCGCGTATTCATTCGTCACCTTTGCGAGTGGCCAGCACGCGGCCCCGCGTCAGGGCTCCCAAACCGTAGCGCCGGTTGACCGCGTCGGTCAGGGCGTCGCGCCGCTGACGTCGCGGATCGGCGAACAGATCCGCCTGGGTCTCTTCGCCGAATCCGCTCATGCCCACGCCCAGCAGGCGCAGGCGCGGCCGCACCTCGGCCTCCCACCACGAGCGCAGCAGCCGGCGCGCCGCGTCCGCGATTTCCTCGGTACTGTCGCTGCGTGCCGTCAGGCGCTGCTGGCGGGTATGTGTCTGGAACGGCGGCGTGCGCAGCTTGACCCAGACCGTCGCCCCCTTCAGACCCTGGGCGCGCACCCGCTCGCCCACACGCTCGGCGAAGCGCGCCACCCAGGCCTCGGCCTCCGGCAGCTGGGCCAGATCCTGGGCAAACGTGCATTCCGCGCTGATGGAGCGCTCCGCGACCTCGGCCAGCACCGGACGCTCGTCCTCGCCACGGGCAAGCTGCTGCAGCAATGCGGCGTGGTTCCCCAGGGCCTGCGCCAGGCGCCGGGGGTGGGTCCGGCGCAGTTCGCCCACCGTGCGGATGCCGAGGCGGTGCAGTGCCGCCTCCGCCACCTTGCCCACCGTCCACAGCCGCGCCACCGGCAGTGGATCGAGTACCGCCTGCACCTGCTCGGGCCGGATATGCAGCAGCCCGTCGGGCTTGCCCAACTCGCTGGCCAGCTTGGCCAGGAGCTTGTTGTGCGCCATGCCGATCGACGCGGTCAGCCCCGTGCGGCGCCGCACCTCGTCCTTGATGCGCTGCCCCATCGCCTCGAGCGAACCGAACAGGAGCCGGCTGGCGCTCACGTCGAGGAAGGCCTCGTCCAGGGACAGGCCCTCGATGTCGGGGGTGAACTCACCAAAAACGGCAAAGACGTCCTGCGACACCTCGCGGTAGCGCTGCATGCGCGGCGCCACGAACACCGCCTGCGGGCACAGCCTCTGCGCAACCAGGGTGGGCATGGCCGAGCGTACCCCGTAGGGTCGCGCCTCGTAGCTGCAGGTGGACACCACGCTGCGCGGCCCCAGTTGCCCCACAACCACGGGTCGACCGCGCAGTTCGGGGAAGTCGCGCTGCTCCACCGCCGCATAGAACGCGTCCATGTCGACGTGCAGGATGGCGCGCGGGGCAGACATGGACGGATTTTGCCAGTTGCGACCGCGCCGCGGCACCGGCTCGACGCCGCCCGGCTACGCCGGATAGGCTGCGCCCATGAGCCAACGCCTGGAAGTGCATCCGGACAACCCGCAGCGCCGCCTCATCGCCCAGGCCGTGGCCGTGCTCGACCGTGGCGGATTGATCGCCTACCCCACCGATTCCGGATATGCCCTGGGCTGGCGTCTGGCCTCGACCGCCGCGCAGGACCGCGTGGTTCGCCTGCGGCGACTGGACAACAGGCACAATTTCACCTTAGTCTGTCGCCACCTGAGCGAGATCGGCGCCTATGCCCGCATGCACGATGCGGCGTTCCGGCTGATCCGATCCCTGACTCCCGGCCCTTACACCTTCCTCCTGCCGGCCGCGGCGCACCTGCCGCGGCACCTCAAGCAGGCCAAGAAGCGTTCCGTGGGCGTACGCATACCGGACCATCGCGTGGCACTGGCGCTGGTCGAGGAATTGGGCGAGCCGCTGTCCAGCTCCAGCCTGATTCTTCCCGACGAGGACATGGCGGGCTGGGAAGTCGACGACCTGTACCAACGCGTGGCCCGCGACGTCGACCTGTTCCTCGACAGCGGCCACTGCGGCGACACGCCGACCACGGTGATCGACCTCACGGACGACGCGCCTGTACTGGTGCGGCAGGGCAAGGGCGAAGTGCCCTTCGCCTGAACCGATGCAACCCTGCCGGCGGGGACCGGCGCCGAACCGGGCCGCGGTGACGCGACCCTAGACGAGAACCGACGCTTCTCCATGAGCAACGAGCCTGCCGAGCCCGGCGCCGCGAGCGAGGGCAAAGGCATCTTCCAGAACGTACCGCAGCAGCAGGAAATGCCGCTGGCCATCGTGAAGGGCCAGCCCTTCCTGCAGATGCCGCAGGACCTGTACATCCCGCCGGACGCGCTGGAGGTGATCCTCGAGGCGTTCGAGGGGCCGCTGGA
This sequence comes from Rhodanobacteraceae bacterium, assembly GCA_035370085.1. GTDB lineage: Bacteria > Pseudomonadota > Gammaproteobacteria > Xanthomonadales > Rhodanobacteraceae > Tahibacter. Next base: position 10,739 of record DAOOVM010000080.1, read on the forward strand.
CCTGCTGCTGTACCTGATCCGCCGCCAGAACCTCGACATCCTCGATATCCCGGTGGCGGAGATCACGCGCCAGTACATCGCCTACATCGAGCTGATGCGCGAGATGAAGCTGGAGCTGGCGGCGGAATACTTGGTCATGGCCGCGATCCTGGCCGAGATCAAGTCGCGCCTGCTGCTGCCGCGCCCGCCGGAGACGGAGGGCGAGGAGGAAGACCCGCGCGCCGAGCTGGTGCGGCGCCTGCAGGAGTACGAACGCTTCAAGAAGGCCGCGGAAGACATCGACGCGCTGCCGCGCATGGAGCGCAACCTGGCGCCCGCGTCGGCTTTCGTGCCCGACCGCAACGTGGTCCGGCTGCCGCCGGAAGTGGACCTGCGCGAGCTGCTGCTGGCGCTGAAAGACGTGCTGCGCGGGGCCGAACTGCGCGGCCACCACGAGATCCAGCGCGAAGCGCTGTCCGTGCGCAACCGCATGAGCGACGTGCTCAAGAGCCTCGACGACGGGGAATTCCACCGTTTCGAGAGCCTGTTCAACCTGGAAGAAGGCCGCCTCGGTGTGGTGGTGACCTTCCTTGCCATGCTCG
>DAOOVM010000081.1:0-11187 GCA_035370085.1 Rhodanobacteraceae bacterium
CGGCAGCAGGCGATCCCGGCCAACCTGGGCTACAAGGGCTTCCCCAAGACCGTGTGCACCTCGGTCAACCACGTCATCTGCCACGGCATCCCCAGCCCCTCCAAGGTGCTCAAGGACGGCGATATCGTGAACATCGACGTCACCGTGATCCGCGACGGCTTCCACGGCGACACCAGCCGCATGTACCTGGTGGGAAAGCCCGACGTGCGCGCCCAGCGCCTGTGCTCGGTGGCCTTCGAGTCGATGATGCGCGGCATCGAGCAGGTGCGGCCGGGGGCCACCCTGGGCGACATCGGCCACGCCATCCAGAAGCACGTGGAGGCCAACGGCTTCTCCGTGGTGCGCGAGTACTGCGGCCACGGCATCGGCCGCGTCTACCACGAAGATCCGCAGGTGCTGCACTACGGCAAGCCCGGCACCGGGCTGCGCCTGGAGAAGGGCATGACCTTCACCGTCGAGCCGATGGTCAACGCCGGCAAGCCGCACACCCGCCTGTTGCCCGACGGCTGGACCGTGGTGACCAAGGATCATTCGCTCTCCGCACAGTGGGAGCACACCGTCGCCGTCACCGACGACGGTTTCGAGATCCTCACGCCCTGGCCCGACGCGGCCTAGGTCAGGCCATGAGCACGGCTGCGTCCAGCGCGTCCGCCGTGCCCCTGCCGCGACTGCCGGCGGCGCTGCCGCGCTCGGGCATCTCCGAGACCGCGCGCCTGGCCCTGAAGCAGTGGCTCGGCGACTGCGACCGGCGCCTGGCCGAGGCCTTCCGCGACGGCATGGCCGTGGCGCCGCTGGTGCGCACCCGCGCCGAGGCAGTGCGTCAGCTGGTCGTGCACGCCTGGGTGGCCATCGTCGGCGAGGCGCCCGGCCTGGCCCTGGTCGCCGTGGGCGGCTTCGGCCGCGGCGAGCTCTTCCCGCAGTCCGACGTCGACCTGCTGGTGCTGGCCGAGCAGGCTCCCACCGGCTCGCTGGCGCGCTCGCTGGAAACCCTCTTCGCCTGCCTGTGGGACCTGGGCCTCAAGCCGGGCCACGCCCTACGCACGCCGGCGCAGTGCCGTGAACTGGCCGGACGCGACATCAGCGTCTACACCAGTCTGCTCGACGGCGTGCGTATCGCCGGCAGCACGGCCTTCGACGCCGATTTCCGCGCCCTCCTGGGCGACGAGCGCCTGTGCTCGCGTGAGCGCTTCTTCCTCGACAAGCGCGAGGAGCAGGTGCAGCGGCATGCGCGCTTCAACGACACCGCCTACAACCTCGAGCCCAACCTGAAGGACGGTCCGGGTGGCCTGCGCAGCCTGCAGCTCATGGCCTGGCTGGGACGCCGGCTGTTCGGCGCGACACAGCTTGCCGACCTGGTCGGTCACGGCCTGCTGGCACCGGCGGAGGTTGCGGCATTGGACGCCGCGCGCGAGGTGCTGTGGCGCGTGCGCTTCGCCCTGCATCTGCTCGCCGGGCGGCCCGAGGAGCGCCTGCTGTTCGATTACCAGCGCGAGCTCGCACGTCGCCTCGGCTTCGTCGACGAGCACGCGCAGAACCTCGGTGTCGAACAGTTCATGCAGACGTACTTCCGTGCGGCGATCACCGTGGCGCGCGCCAACGAACAGTTCCTGCAGCGCTGCGAGGAGGCCCTCGCGCCGGCGCCGCTGCTGGAGGCGCGGCCCCTGTCGGACGGCTTCGTCGCCCTCGGCGCGCGCCTGGACACGCGCGAGCCCGATCTGTTTCAGCGGCGGCCGGCGGCGCTGATCGAAGCGTTCGCGGTGCTGGCGGAGAATCCTGAAGTCACCGGTCTGCGCGCCGACGCGCTGCAGCGCCTGCAGGGCGCGCTGGTGGAACACGGTGGGCGTCTGCGCGACGATGCCGAGGCCAATGCCGCTTTCCTGCGTCTGCTGCGCCTGGGCGCGCCGGCGGTCGAGGCGCTGGCCCGGATGAACCGGTACGGCGTGCTGGCTGCCTACCTGCCGGCCTTCGGTCGCGTCGTCGGCCGCATGCAGTACGACCTGTTCCACGTCTACACGGTGGACGAGCACACGCTGCGCGTACTGCGCATCGTGGCGCGCTATGCAGCGGCCGAGACCTCGCGCGAGTTCGCCCTCGGCCACGCGGTGTTCTCGCGCCTGGACAAGCCCGAACTGCTGCTGCTGGCGGCCCTGTTCCACGATATTGCCAAGGGGCGCGGGGGCGACCATTCCGAGCTGGGCGAGGCGGAGGCACGCGATTTCGTGGGGCGCCTGGGACTCGCGGCGCCGGAGGTGGACCTGGTCGCCTGGTTGGTGCGCTGGCATCTGCTGATGAGCGTGACCGCGCAGCGCCAGGACATCACCGATCCCGATGTGGTGCACCGCTTCGCCGTGCAGGTGGCCGACTGGGAGCGCCTGGATTACCTGTACCTGCTCACTGGCGCGGACATCGCCGGCACCAGTCCCAAGCTGTGGAACTCCTGGAAGGACCGTCTGCTCGCCGACCTCTACGCCGCGGCGCGCTACACCCTGCGCGCCGGGCTGGAGCGGCCGCCGCATGCCGAGGCCCGTGCGGCGGCCGTTCGCGCGGAGGCGCGCGCGCTGCTCCTGGCCGAGGGTGTGGCCGCGGCCGCCATCGAGCGGATCTGGGGCGATTTCCCCGAGGAGAGCTTCCTGCGCTACCGCCCCGAGCAGATCGCCTGGCAGACGCGCGGCATCGCGCGCACGCCGGAGTCGGCGCTGCCGCTGGTGCTGCTGGCGGCGCGCAGCGTGCGCGGCGGCAGCGAGGTGTTCGTGTACGCGCGCGACCGCGACGGCCTGTTCGCCGCCGTCACCGCCACCCTGGACCGCCTGCACCTGTCGGTGCAGGAGGCGCGCATCGTGACCTCCCGCTCGGGCATGAGTCTGGACACCTTCCTGGTGCTGGATGCCCAGGGCCGGCCGCTGGACGCCGGCGAAGCCGCCGAGCACGCGGCGGCACTGCGCGAGGTGCTGTGCCAGGTGCCGTATCGCACCCACCCGGTGCGGCGTTCGCCGGCGCGCACGCTCAAGCACTTCCCGATTCCGCCGCGCATCGCTCTGGGCAACGACGTCGCCACCGGCCACACCCAGCTGTCGCTGGTGTGCTCCGACCGTCCGGGCCTGCTCGCCACCGTGGCGCAGGTGCTGCGCGAGTGCGGCGTGCGCGTGCACGACGCGCGCATCGCCACCTTCGGTGAGCGTGTGGAGGACTTCTTCCGCCTCACCGACGAGCACGACCGGCCGCTGGCGCCGCAGGCCGAGGAGCGCGTGCGCGCCGCCCTGTTGGCGCGCATCGCCCCGGTCGCCGGCGCAGCGGCGCAGCACGCGGGCTGAGCCCGCCGCGCGGCGCCGCCGATATGCCGGCGCGACCCTAGGCCGGCCCGGCGCCAGCCGATACCCTAGGCGCCCCCCAATCTGCACGAGTCGCCGCATGCAATCGCTGGAGTCCCTCATCGATGCCGCCTGGGAGCGGCGCGCCGACATCGGGCCGGCCCAGGTCGAGACCGGCCTGCGCGCGGCGGTGGACCAGGCCCTGGCCCTGCTCGAGCGCGGGGAGCGGCGCGTGGCCGAGCCGGACGGGCAGGGGGGCTGGCGCGTCAACGCCTGGCTCAAGAAGGCGGTGCTGCTGTCCTTCCGCCTGAACGCGAACCGCGTCATGCCGGGCCAGCCCGCGCCCTACTACGACAAGGTGCCGCTGCGCTTCGAAGGCTGCGATGAGGCGGCCTTCCGCGCGTTGGGCCTGCGCGCGGTGCCCGGTGCCATCGTGCGCCGCGGTGCGCACGTTGCGCGCGATGTCGTGTTGATGCCCAGCTTCGTCAACATTGGCGCCTACGTTGGCGCCGGCACCATGGTGGATACCTGGGCCACGGTGGGTTCCTGTGCACAGATCGGCGCCCGTGTGCATCTCTCCGGCGGCGTAGGCATCGGCGGCGTGCTCGAGCCGCTGCAGGCGGCGCCCACCATCATCGAGGACGACTGCTTCATCGGCGCGCGCTCGGAGGTGGTGGAGGGCGTGGTAGTGGAGCGCGGCAGCGTCATCGGCATGGGGGTGTTCCTCGGCCAGAGCACGCGCATCTACGACCGCGCCAGCGGCACGGTGCACTACGGCCGCGTCCCCGCCGGCAGCGTCGTGGTGGCAGGCTCGCTGCCCGCTGCCGACGGCAGCCACAGCCTTTACGCCGCCGTGATCGTCAAGACGGTAGACGAGAAGACCCGCGCCAAGACTTCGCTCAACGAGCTGCTGCGCGGCGAGTGACGGCGCAACTTTCCGCAGCAACGAGGAAACCTGCATGAGCGTGACGATCTACGGCCTGGAGCAGTGCGGCACCTGCGACAAGGCGCGCAAATGGCTGGACCGCCACGGCGTGGCGCATACCTTCGTGGACTACCGCGCGCAGCGCGTGCCGGCCGAGACGCTCAAGCTGTGGGCGGAGCAGGTGGGCGGCTTCGAGAAGCTGGTGAACCGCACCTCGATGACCTGGCGCAACCTGCCCGAGGCGCGCAAGACGCCCGCCAGCGCGCCGGAGTGGACCCTTCTGATCAAGGAATATCCGGCGCTGGTGCGGCGCCCGGTGGCGGTGCTGGTGGACGGCTCGGTGCACCAGGGCTTCACCGACAAGCTGTATGCGAAACTCTTCTCCGCCGGCGCCTGAGCCGCGGAGGACCGCGCCATGTCCGAGGTCCTGGATCTGACCTGCGCCCTGGTCGAACGCCCGTCAGTCACGCCCGACGACGCCGGCTGCCAGGGCCTGCTGGGCATGCGCCTGCGCCGCAGCGGTTTCGCGGTGGAGTCGCTGCGCTACGGCGCGGTGGACAACCTCTGGGCAACGCACGGTACGGGGCGGCCGGTTTGTGTGTTCCTCGGCCACACCGACGTGGTGCCGAGCGGGCCGGCTGCGGCCTGGCGCAGTCCGCCCTTCGTGCCGAGCCTGCGCGACGGCGTGCTGTACGGCCGCGGCGCCGCCGACATGAAGGGGGCGGTGGCGGCCATGGTGCTGGCCCTGGAGGGGTTCGTCGCCGCCCATCCCGACCATCCGGGCACCGTCGCGCTGCTGCTCACCTCCGACGAGGAGGGTGAAGCGCGCGACGGCGTGCGTCGGGTGATGGAGGAATTCCGTACGCGCGGCCAGCGCATCGACTTCTGCCTCGTGGGCGAGCCCTCGTCGCGCGAGCGGCTCGGCGACGTGATCCGCGTCGGCCGCCGCGGCTCGCTGTCGGGCGCACTCACCGTGCGCGGCGTGCAGGGTCACGTGGCCTATCCCGAACTTGTGCGCAATCCCATCCATCTCGCTGCGCCGGCGCTGGCCGAGCTGGCGGCCACGCGCTGGGATGCGGGCAATGCCGAGTTCCCGCCGACCTCCTTTCAGATCTCCAATCTGCATGCCGGCACCGGCGCGAACAACGTCGTGCCCGGCACGCTGGAGGCGCTGTTCAACTTCCGCTACTGCACGCAGAGCACGGCCGCCTCGCTACGTGAGCGTGTCGAGGCCCTGCTCGCGCGCCACGGCCTCGACCACAGCCTGCGCTGGGATCATTCCGGCGAACCTTTCCTCACCGGCGATGGCCCGCTGCGCCGCGCCGTGGTCGATGCCGTGGGCGAAGTCTGCGGCATCGTGCCCGAGCCCAGCACGGGCGGCGGCACGTCCGACGGCCGCTTTGTCGCTCCGCTGGGTGCGCAGGTGGTGGAGTTGGGGCCGCTGAACGCGAGCATCCACCAGATCGACGAGGGTGTGCGGCTCGCCGACCTGGAGCGCCTGCCGACGCTGTACGGCGCGGTGCTGCGCAGGCTGCTGGCGTGAATGCGCGGTGGCGGCGCCTGCTCGTTCTGGCGGCTCTGCCCTGGGCGGCGGCGGCGCGGCCGGCGATCGGCGACGGCGCGGAGGCGACGCTGTGGCGCAGCCGGGGCGGCGAGACCACCTGGTGGTTGAACCGCGATGTCCTGCGTCCGCTGGGCATCGCCCTGCAGGATAGTGCGGGGCGCACCGATCGCACGAAGGATTTCGGTAATTATCTTGAAATGCACTTCGCCGCGACGGACGATTCCGGCTTCGCCCTGCGCCTGCGTGGTGCTGCCCTGGTGCGGCTCGATGCGAGCGCGCTGCGTCATCGCGGCGGGCCGGTGTTTGCCCTGCCGCAGGGCAAACTCGACCTGCGCGGTTTCCGCCTGCAGCAACGCCGCGGCGGCGCCTTCGGCCTGGACGTGGCCGACGCGCAGGGCAAGGTGTGGTTCAACCTCGATCACGCCCACCAGTACGTCGACGCTGCCGCGGGCCGCTTTGCCGTGCGCCACATGGACCTGCGCCTGGCGCCGGCACTGGCGCAGCGCCTGGGCCACCCGGAATTCGCCGGGCTGCTGGTCGGCGGCATGCAAAGCCAGGCGGCAGGCTTGTCCGCCGACGGCGCGGTCAGGGCTGGCGGCGCCGCCGCGGGAGGGGGGGCGGATCTGTGCAGCGCCCCCTGGCCGGCGCCGCGCCACGACGAAGCGCCGTGGGCTGACATGCGCATGATCCATCTCGCCGTCAATTGGGAGGAACGCCAGCCCGACGGCGTGAATGCCTACCGTTGCGGCCGCGACGACGATGCCGGTGGCCACAGCCTGCCCTGCACGGCCGACAGCAGCGACGGACTGGTGGTGATCTCGCCCGACGCCAGCCTGCGCAACGACGGCACGGCGGCCATCGCCTGGCATCCCAAGTTCACTGCGCCGGCACCGCCCTACGGCAACGACCAGCACCCCTTTCTGGTGTGGAACCTGTACCGCGTCGACGCCGATGGCAGCCTGGCGCAGATCGGGGTGTCCGCGCTCAAGCACGCCTTCCACACCATCAATGCGGCCTGCGGCTGCGCCCAGGGCGAGGTGCTCTATCCCACCTGCGAGGACACCTACGGCGGCTTCAGCAACGACTACCCCGCCGCGCTCGGGCCGCGCGCCGAGGTGATCGCCGCCACGGCGCAGTGGGGGCGCTGCGGCTCGCTCTACGACAAGGACTGCGACGGCCAGGCCGACGCCGACCGCGGCGCCGTCGCCGACGAGGCCTACAGCCCGTCCAAGCACATGGCCGTGCGCGAGGCGGAGCTGTCGCCCGTCCTGCACCCGGGCGCCCGCTGGTTCCTCGAGTACTGGTACGTCGTGCGCGACGACATCGACCCCTGGAACAACCTCGGCCTGCTCGAGGTGCTGCCGCGCAAGCAGCCGGGACAGGGCAGCGACCCCAATTCCTGGATCTGGCGCTTCGACACGGCAGACTTCCGCAATGGACCGATGGTGGACCTGTGGCGCAGCCAGGCCGCCGACGGCGCCTACACGCGCCAAGGTGACGCCGCATCCGCGCAGGGGCGCGTGCGCGTGACCACGCGCGTGCAGCGCGCCGGCGACGGCCGCTGGCGCTACGACTGGGCCGTGTTCAACCTCGACTACGCGCGCGTGCGCAGCAGCGGCAGCGAGCCGAACCTTCGCGTACTGGAGAACCGCGGCCTGGTGCGCTTCGAGGTGCCGATGTGGGATGCCGCCGCGCTGCAGTCGGCGCGCTTCGCCGGCATCGGCGGCGAACGCGGCGCGTCCTGGGGCTGGCAGCGCGACGCCCAGCGCATCGCCTGGGTGGCGCCGGCCGACAATCCGCTCGACTGGGGCCGCAGCAACATCTACACCCTGGTGACCGACGCGGCACCGGTGGCCGGGGTCGTGCTGCTGGGCGACGCCGTCGCCGACGTCGCGCTGCGGGTGGACAGCCTGGTGCCGCTGGATGTCGCCGCACCGCGACGCCGCAGCGGCACCCTTCAGCCGTTGCCCTCGCGCTGAGGCGCGGCCGGCAGCAGCTGCAGCCGGTGGCGGGCCACACCGGGCAGCAGGGGCGTGGGTCTGCCCTCGACCCAGTCGGCATGGCCGGCACCGTGGAAGGGCGACAGCGGATGCCCGCTCTGGCCTCCCGGCATCATGAGGTAGGACCGGTCCTCGTGCCCCGGCACGATGGCGAAGCGCTCCGAGGCGCCGAACTCGGGCGCCTGCACGCGCGGCATATTGCTGTCGCCCGGCAGAGCCTGGGCAGGCATGTCCAGCGCGCGCGCCAGCGCTGCCGGCAGGAAGCGCGACAGCGGGTGGCGGATCGCGGCCGTGTTGCGCTCGCCCCAGCGCCGCGCCGCCAGGCCGCCGGGCTGCGCCGCCAGTTCCTCGGCGGTACGCCGCGCCGCGGCGCGCAGCAGCGCGTCCCAGTCGGCGTAGCCCGGATCGAGAAGGTGGGGCGGGCGGGTCTGCAGCAGGGTCCACACGGCCGCTTCGTAACCCTGCGCCGAGGGCAGGCGGAAGTCGGCGTCGCGCCGCTGCGCCAGCGCCACGAAGGGCGCCAGCGTCGCGTCGATGACCTGCTGGCGGAAGGCGCGCACGACCCGGTAGTCCACCGCATCGACGCCCGCGCTCCCGCTCCAGGTGGCGGTGACGTGCCGCAGGTCGCGCAACAGGGCTTCGTCGGAGCCGTCGAGCGTATGCAGCAGCAGTGGTTGCCAGCGCTGCAGAAACAGGGCGCGGTCGTCGAGCTGGACGGCAAGCAGGTCCGCCGGGGTGAAGCGGGCGCGCGCGCGCAGGCCATCGCGGATCTGGCGCGCCCGGGCCCCGAGGTCGTAGCCGCCGTCGCCTTCCAGCGCCAGGGCCTCGCCGTCCACGGTGCGCGCGTTGGCGCTCCACAGGCGTGCCTCGGGCGGATCGTAGAGTCGCGGGTAGCCCGCTGCGTCGAGCCAGCCGGTCCAGCCGGTGCCCGGCTGCGACCAGTCCGACGGCCGCTGCGCGTCGATGCCGGCGCGCAGCGGCATGGCGTTGCCGGTGAGGGTCCAGCCGATGTGGCCCGCGCTGTCGCCCACGACGAAGTTCTGCACCGGCATGCCGATGCGCGGCGCCAGCGCCAGCGCGGCGGCCGCATCGCGGCAGTGCTCCAGTCCGAGCAGGCCCAGATTGAGCGCGCGCGGCGCGTGCGCGGTCCAGGCCAGGGCCAGCGGGGTGCCGTCGGCATCGCTGGCGGTGATCGGACCCCAGCGTGTCTCCACCACGTCCAGCTCTTCGTCTGGCGCGCCGCGCACGCGCAGCCGCTCGCGGTGGTGCTCCAGCCGCGCCCAGCCCCCGGGCACGCGGTAGCGCTCGGCATCGTCCGGATCGCGCTGCACCCGCACGAAGTCCAGCCAGTCACCGTAGCTGTTGGTGAAACCCCAGGCGATGTGGCCGTTGCTGCCGGCGACGAGCGCCGGGGTGCCGGGCAGGGTCACGCCGTTGAGATCGATCGTCGTACCCGGATCCGCCGCATCGGTGTAGCGCAGCCGGGCGCGGAACCACAGGTTGGGCACGCGCAGCGCCAGGTGCATGTCGTCGGCGACGATGGCTGCGCCGTCCGCGGTGAGAGTGCCGCCGACGGCGAAGTTGTTGCTGCCGACGAGGGCCGCCTCCGGCGGGATGGCGGGCAGCGGCCAGCGACCGGCGGTGCGTGTGGCGGGCGTCGGCCCGGGCGGCCGCAGCAGCTGCGGATCCATCCGACGCAGATCCAGCGCGCCGGGATCCGGCACCGTCGCCGCGGCCAGGGCGTCGCCGTGCAGGGGCGCGTCCCATTCGCTGCCCGGCTGCACGAGGAAGCGCAGCAGGTCCGCCGGCAGCACCGCCGCCCAGCGTGACAGGTCCAGCTCGCGGCGGTTCTCGCCGTCGCTGTTGAGGTCGAGGAACATGGCGTAGATGACCAGGGCCGTGTCCTCGCTGGACCAGGCGCGCGGCGCGCTGCGCAGCAAGAGGTACTCCCAGGGGCGCACGCGCAGGTCGGCCAGGCCGGCGTTGACGCCGTCCCGGTAGGCGTCCACCAGGGCGCGTTCGGCGCCGGGCAGCTCGGCCAGCGCGGCGGAGGCGCGCGCGCGAAAGCGGTGCAGGCGGTGGCGCCGGTCCAGCGGCAGGGCTGCGGCGCCGACCAATTCGGCCAGTTCCCCGGCCGCGTTGCGCCGCATCAGGTCCATCTGGAAATAGCGCTCCTGCGCATGGGCGTAGCCCAGGGCGCGCGCCAGATCGCTGCGGTTGGCGGCCTGGAGAGTGAGCGTGCCCAGTGCGTCGCGCTCCAGCGCGACGGGTGCGGCGAGGCCGGCCAGGGGGGCCTCGCCGTCGATGCGCGCCAGGCTGCCGCGCAGGGCCAACCAGCCGGCACTGGCGGCGAGGGCGAGAAGCAGGAGCAGGGCGAGCAGGGCGCGGCGCAACCAGCGCATCGGGCGTTCCTCCGGGACAAGCGGTGATTGTGGCAGGCGGCGCGGGCCTCAGGTGCCAGCGCGGCGCTGTGCGCGCAGGCGCCGGCGGTTGGCGCCGACCAGCGCGTCGTCGGCGAGGGCGCCGTCGAGGCGCAACTGCTGGCGGTTGGTGCGCAGCAGGGCGCCGCATTCGCGCGTGAGCGTGTCGATCACCAGCTGCTGCATGCCGGTGTAGTACGGCTGCCGGTGGTAGTGCAGGAACACCGGCACGTCGTAGGGACGGAAGCCGGGCACCGCGCGCACGGGGATTTCCGGTCCGAGCAGGTGCACCGGCACCACCGCGCGGCCGATGCCTTCGGCCACGGCGTCGATGAGGCCGTAGATGTCGTCGAAGTAGGCGCGCTCCATGCGCGGCACCGTGCTGCCGGTCTGCGACAGGAAGAACTTCTCGGTGAAGTTGTCGCGCGGGTCGTGGTCGATGTAGCAGGCCTCGCGACCGGCATGGCGGGTGGATTCGATCAGCACGTTGCGCTCGATGCCCAGCGGCACGTTCTCCACGCCGGCGCGCTCGCATTCCGAGAGCGAGACGCAGTAGTCGACGTGGCCGTCCAGCAGCATGTCGTGCAGGCGCTCAACCTCGCCCTTGAGGGCATGACAGGACAGCCGGGGATTGGCGCGCAGGGCATGTCCCAGCGCCGGCAGCACGATCGAGCGCAGCGCCGAGGAATAGGCCACGATACGGAAGAAGCCGGCCACCTGGCCGCCGCGCTCGCCCATGAGGCTGCCGATGAGTTCGGCCTCCTGGTGCTCCAGCGCCGTGCCGTAGCGCTGCAGGATGCGGCCCGGTTCGGTCAGCTCCAGTGCGCCGGGCTGGCGCACGAACAGCGCCTGGCCCAGGGCCGACTCGAGATTCTGGATGCGCTTGGTCAGGGCGGGCTGGGTGATGTGGAGGATTTCCGCGGCGCGCGAGAAATTGAGCTCGCGCGCCAGCACCAGGAAGGACTCCAGC
>DAOOVM010000082.1:0-11103 GCA_035370085.1 Rhodanobacteraceae bacterium
ATACCAGTCGCGCGAGCGCGCCAGGCCGAGCAGCCAGTGCTGCGCGAGGAAGATCCACAGCGTCAGCGCCACCATCATCAGGCCCATGCCGCCCGAGAGCTTGCCGATGCCGCCGATCACGCTCAGGTTGAGCAGGGTGTAGAGGGTCCACCCGGCGGCATTGGCCCAGGCATAGGTGCGCGAGCGCGGTGCGTGGCGCAGGGGGTCGAGGACCAGTCGCTGCCAGAGGTGGGTCATGCGTGCACTCTAACCGCGCGGTGCCCGCGCCCGCAGGACGGCGTGGCGAGCGGTCGCCGCGGCTGGCGGGCGGTGCCGTCGCGGGACGGCCCGCCGGCGCCGCGGGCGGGCCCCGGGGCGGAGGGGCGCCGTCGGCGCGCTAGACTGGCGCGACCATGGATACCTGCACCCTGCACCGCGGCCGTGCGCCGCTGCTGATCTCCCTGCCGCACAACGGTACCGCGCTGCCCGAGGCCCTGCGCCCGCGACTGACCGACAGCGCGCTGCGCCTGGCCGACACCGATTGGCACGTGGACCGGCTGTATGCCTTTGCGCGGGATCTGGGAGCCTCGATCCTGGTGCCGCGCTTCTCGCGCTACGTCGTCGACCTGAACCGGCCGCCGGACGACGTGTCGCTCTACCCGGGGCAGAACACCACCGGCCTGGTGCCCCTGCGCCAGTTCAGCGGCGCGGCGGTCTACCGCGACGGCGCCGCGCCGGATGCCGCGGAGGTCGCCGCGCGCGTGCAGCGCTACTGGCAGCCCTACCATGCGCTGCTGCAGGACGAGCTGGCGCGCCTGCGCGCGGCGCACGGCCGCGTGGTGCTGTGGGAAGGGCACTCGATCCGCAGCGAGTGCCCGTTTCTGTTCGACGGCCGGCTGCCGGACTTCAACCTCGGCACCGCCGCCGGCGCGAGCTGCGCGACCGGCCTGCAGCAGCGCCTCGGCGCGGTTCTCGCGGCCCAGTCGCGCTACAGCCACGTCACCAATGGACGCTTCAAGGGCGGCTACATCACGCGCCACTACGGCCGCCCGGACGAAGGTGTCGACGCCGTGCAACTCGAACTGGCGCAGTGCAACTACATGGACGAGGACAGCTTCGCCTACGACGAGGAGAGGGCGCGGCCGACACAGGAGTTGATCGGGTGCCTGCTGCAGCAGTGCCTGGGCGCAGCCTGAGGCGCGCTACACCTCCAGCGAAGCCAGATCGCCCTTCTCCTCCAGCCAGGCCTTGCGGTCGGCCGCGCGCTTCTTCGACAGCAGCATGTCCATCACCTTGCCGGTGCCGTCGTCGGTCTCGACGGTGAGCTGCACCAGGCGGCGCGTGTCGGGATGGATGGTCGACTCGCGCAGCTGCCCCGGATTCATCTCGCCCAGGCCCTTGAAGCGGGTGACCGAGACTGCGCCCTTCAGTTTCTCGCGCTGCGCCTTCTCCAGCGTGGCGTCACGCTCGGCTTCGTCCAGGCAGTAGAAGACCTGCTTGCCGATGTCGACGCGGAACAGTGGCGGCATGGCCACGAACACGTGGCCTTCGCGCACCAGCGCCGGAAAGTGGCGCAGGAACAGCGCCGACAGCAGGGTGGCGATGTGCAGGCCGTCGGAGTCGGCATCGGCGAGGATCACCACCTTGCCATAGCGCAGACCATCGAGTCTGTCCGAGCCCGGATCGCAGCCGATCGCCACGGCGAGGTCGTGCACTTCCTGCGAGGCCAGCACCGCGCCGGACTCGACCTCCCAGGTGTTGAGGATCTTGCCGCGCAGCGGCAGGATGGCCTGGAAATCCTTGTCGCGCGCCTGCTTGGCGCTGCCGCCGGCGGAGTCGCCCTCCACCAGGAACAGCTCGGTGCGCGACAGGTCGCTGGAGGCGCAGTCGGCCAGCTTGCCCGGCAGGGCCGGGCCCTGGGTGATCTTCTTGCGCACGATTTGCTTTTCCGCCTTGAGACGCGCGGCCGCGCGCTCAATGGCGAGCTGGGCGATGCGCTCGCCCATGTCGACGTGCTGGTTGAGATAGAGCGAGAAGCCGTCGTGGGCGGCGTTCTCCACGAAGGCCGCGGCGTTGCGCGAAGACAGGCGTTCCTTGGTCTGGCCGGAGAACTGCGGATCCTGCAGCTTGGTGGACAGCACGAAGGACAGCCGGTCCCACACGTCCTCGGGCGCCAGCTTCACGCCGCGCGGCAGCAGATTGCGGAAGTCGCAGAACTCGCGCAGCGCCTCCGTCAGTCCCGTGCGCAGGCCGTTGACGTGGGTGCCGCCCTGGGCGGTGGGAATGAGGTTGACGTAGCTTTCCTGTACCAGTTCGCCCTCGGGCACCCAGGCCAGGGCGAACTCCACCCCTTCGGTCTCGCGCTGCACGCTGTGGACGTACAGCTCCGGCGGCAGGTAGGCGTTGTCGCCGAGCATGCTGCGCAGGTAGTCGCGCAGGCCGTCCTCGTAGAACCATTCGTTCCTCTCGCCGCTGGCCTCGTCGGTCAGGCGCACGGTAAGACCTGAGCACAGCACCGCCTTGGCCTGCAGCAGGTGGCGCAGCTTGCCCAGGGAGATCTTCGGTGAATCGAAATACTTGGGGTCGGGCCAGAAGCGCACGGTGGTGCCCGTCTGCTTCCGGGGCACGCTGCCGATGACCTCCAGCGCGCTGGCGCGGTCGCCGTGGGCGAAGCTCATGCGGTGCACGGCGCCGTCGCGGCGGATGGTCACGTCCACTTTCGTGGACAGCGCGTTCACCACCGACACGCCCACGCCGTGCAGACCGCCGGAGAAGGCGTAATTTCTGTTGCTGAACTTGCCGCCGGCGTGCAGGCGCGTGAGGATCAGCTCGACGCCCGGAATGCCTTCCTCGGGGTGGATGTCCACCGGCATGCCGCGGCCGTCGTCGCTGACCGTGACCGAGCCGTCGCCGTGCACGGTGACCTCCACGGTCCTGGCGTGCCCGGCCAGGGCTTCGTCCACCGAGTTGTCGATCACCTCCTGCGCCAGGTGGTTGGGGCGAGTGGTGTCGGTGTACATGCCGGGTCGGCGCTTGACCGGCTCCAGGCCGGACAGGACTTCGATATCGGCGGCGTTGTAGCGACTGCTCATGAGGTTCGTGACCGGGGAGGGCACCAGCGGGGCCGCGCAGGATGGCGACGCCGGCGCGGTGGGTCAAGCCGGCCGTTCAGTCGCCGCCGCGCAGCAGCAGACTGGCGAAGCGCGCGCCGCTGCCGTTGCCTCCCTGGTCGTAGTCCCAGGTCAGGCGCTCGACGCCGCAGCCGGCCGCGGCGGCCAGCGCGCGCAGCGCGTCCGGCGTGTACGGCCGGATGGTCTCCGTCGTGGTGAAGGACTGCAACTCGGTCCCGCTGGCGTCGAGCAGGCGGTAGCGGCGCTCGATGCGATTGCAGCCGTCCGCACGCGCGTCGATGCGCTTCTCGCGCTGCAGGGTATGGGGGCCGTGGGGGCGGCGGTAGTCGAGGCGGAAGTCGCTGAAGCTGGCGACGGCCTGCGGCACGAAGGCATCAAGCACGATCAGTCCCTGCGGCTCCAGCAGCGCGGCGAGACGACGCAGCAGGGTCACGGCGGCGTCGCGGGCGAGCACGTAGGTGATCAGCGAGTAGGGCAGCAGGATGGTGGCGAAACGCGCCGCCGGTGCGAAGGGCAGGTTGGCGAGGTCGCCCTGAACCACCCGCGGCGCCAGGGACCTGGCCAGTGCATCGCGCTGCAGGCGCTGCAGCATCGGCAGCGAGCGGTCCATGCCGACGGCGTCCGCGCCGGCAGCCAGCAGTTCCAGCAGGATGCGGCCGGTGCCGCAGCCCAGCTCCAGCGTCGCACCGGTGCGCTGCAGTGCCAGGGTGCGGTACCAGCCCACGTCGTCGAAGGGCATGCTCTGGCCCATGTCGGTGGCGTACACCTCGGCGATGGCGTCGTAGGACCAGGGCGTGGGCATGGGATTGTCGCGTGGCGGAGCCGAAGGCGCAGTCTAGCCGGAGGCCGCGATGAGCTCGCGGTACAGTGCCAGCAGGCGTTGCGCGGCGGCGTCCCAGGTGTAGGCGTCCAGGCGCGTGCCGTCGGCGCGCTCGCGGCGGTGGCGCTCGGCGGTGTCGTCGAGCAGGGCGGCGATCGGCGCCGCCATGGCGGCGATGTCGGTCGCCACGACCAGGCCCTCGAGCGCATCCGCGGCAAATCCGCGCGCGCCCTCGGCGCTGCTCACGCACACGCGTCCGGCGAGCAGGGACTCGATCAGCTTGATCGAAGAGCCGCGGATATCGCGCTGCGGATTGATGCTGAGGCTGCAGGCGGCAAGGTGCGGGGCCGGATCGACGAAGCGGGACAGCACCTCCACGCCGGGCTGGCGCAGGCGCGGTTCACGCGCCACCACCGCGGCCGACTCCTCGCCACCGAGAACCGTCAGCTGCAGGGCGGGGAAACGCCTGCGTAGCACGGGCCAGGCGCTGTCGAGGAACTCCAGCAGGCCATTGAGGTTGGGGGCGTAGCGGAACGGTCCCATGAACAGCAGGCGCGGGCTGTCGGGCGAGGGCTGATAGTCGCCGCGGCGATCGGTGGCGCCATTGCCCACCAGGCGCGCGGGCAGATGCGCCGGCAGCAGGGATGCATCTTCGGCCGAGCACACGGTGCGGGCGTCGAAGTGCGCCAGCGCGGCGCCTTGGATCGCGTCGTCCGGCGCGTCCTGCCCCCGGCCCGACAGGTAGACGTCGTGCAGCGCCAGCAGCCAGCGCGCGCGTCCGCTGCGCCCGGCAGCGAGCTGCGCCAGCTCCATGAACTCCACCTGCACGATGTCGGGATCGTAGCGCTCGATCAGGTGGGCCAGGGCCGCGCGCAGGCCGGGCCAGGCGTGGCGCTGCAGGCGCACGGCGAGAGGCTGCGCGGCTTCCCCCGGGCGATCGCCGCGGCCCTCCACCAGGCGCACTGCGGGCAAGCCATCGAGCCAGGGTTCGGCCGCCTCGCCATACAGCGAGGCTTCGTCGCCGAGCAGGATGAAGTCCACCTCGCCGCGCAGGCGCTGCACCAGCTCGGCCACCCGGCGCGCGCCGCCGTGGGCGGGCGGAAAAAGGGCGAAGGGCGACACCAGCAGCACGCGCGGGCGCCGTCCGCGGCCGTCCGGCTGGGGGGCGCGGTCCGGGTCGTACCAGCGGTCGAGCGTGACCAGGTCCAGCCGCAGGCCGCGATGGCGGGCCCGCAGGGTCGCCATGCGGGCCTGCAGCACGCGCCAGGCAAGGCCCCGGCGCCGCAGCTCGCGCCGCGTGCGCGCATCCGCCAGGGCGATTGCGCGCAGCAGCGTGGCCGCGCGGCATCCGCTCCAGGCGTGGCGCAGATCGAACAGCAGGGCATTGCGCGCGATCACCCGCTCCACTTCGGCCGGGCCGTAGTAGCGCGCGACCGTGCCGCGGTGGTGGTGCCAAGCGTGCGAGAGGGGGCAGAACAGCACCTCCCAGCCGTCCGCCCAGGCGCGCGCGCCCCAATCGGCGTCTTCCCAGTAAAACGGCGCGTAGTCGACGCTGCCGCGAACGTAGCGGCGCAGCGGCGCGGTGCGGCACAGGGAGGAGCCGCCGCCAGGGTAGAGATTGCCCCGGGTCAGCCGCGCCGCCGGAGCCGGCAGGCGCTCGTAGACCTCAGGTCGGTCGGGATTGGCATGGAAGTCCGACCAGCCGGTTTCCTCGCGGCGGCGCGCCGGGTCAGCGAAGAAGATCTGCGAGGTGATGGCGAACACCCAGGGGCGACGTTCGGCGAGCACGCGCACCAGCGCATCGGGCGCCAGGCGCATGTCGCTGTTGAGCAGGTAGCACCAGTCGTACCGGACCTGCGCCAGGCCCGCGGCGATGGCGCCGTTGTAACCGAGCGCCAGCGCGTGGAACTGCCAGTCCACACCGGCGTGGCGCCGGCGCAGCTCGGCGTACTCGTCCGCCGCGGCGCCGTTCACCACGACGATGACCTGGGTCGGTTCGGCGACGCCGCGCAGTGCCGCAGCCAGCGCCTCGAGGGTCTCGGCCAGCAGGTCGGGAGTACCGCGCTCGGGCACGATGACGCTCAGCCCGGGCGACCAGCCGGCTGCCTGTGCCGGCGGGCCGGCTGCTCGCACGCGGCGCGCCAGGCGGCCGGCCAGCAACAGTGCGGCGGCCAGCGGCACGTGCGGCAGCAGGCGCAGCAGCAGCGCGGCGCGGCGGCGCCAGCGGGCTGCCGCGCTCACACCAGCCACTCGGCGGTCGGCAGGCTCTGCCCTTCGCTCCAGCGCGCGTACCAGCGCAGCGCCTGCTCGGCGAACAGCCCACACCACACGTTGGGTTGCGGCGCGGGCGTGCCGGGCACAAAGGCCAGCGTGCCGTCGTTGCCGACGCGTGCCAGCAGGGCCTGCACCAGGGCGTCCAGATGGGCGCGCCGCGCGGCGTCCAGCGTCGCGCTCGAATGCAGCAACAGGCCCAGGCGCAGCGCCTGCGCGATGATGTCGCTGCGCGGCAGGTCCGACCCGGATGCCGCCTCGGGCAGGCTGCCGTCGGCCCGCTGCAGGGACAGGCAGCGGTCGAGCAACTGCACCAGCGCCGGTGCGCGCTGCGGTTGCGCCAGCAGCAGGCCTTCGGCGAAGTACAGCGTGGGATGGAGCATGTCCAGGTCCATCGTGGCGGCGTGCGGCGCATGCCGCTCGGCCTCGCGCGCGCAGGCTGTGGCAAGGGCGGCGGGCAGGTCGAGGTGGCGCGCCGCGAGCAGCACGCGCGAGCTGGCCTTGACCTCGAAGGGGCCGCCGCAGGTGGACCAGCGCGCGGGGAGGTCGGCCGCGGGCCGCACGGGGCGTGCGGCGCGCAGGCTGCCGTCGGCCGACACGAAGTGCGCCAGTTCGCGCACGAGGCGTGCCAGGCTGTCCTGCGGCAGGGGGATGAGAGCGCTCTCGGCCGCTGCGGTCAGGCCGCGCAGCAACATCGCCAGATCGAAGAAGAAGCTGGCGTCGTTGCGCCAATCGGGCGGTGCGGCGACGAGGTAGTGGCGCGTCTGCGGCGGTGCGTCGCCGGCGAGCGCCCGCTGCGCCCAGGCGGCGCTGCGTCCGGCGTGGGCGTCGAGGCCGTCGGATACGCGGCAGTGCGCCAGCTCCGCCAGCCAGTGCAGGTAGTAGCCGGCGATCTCCGGATAGGTGTAGCGCGGGCTGCCGTCGGCATCGAAAGCGCCGACCACGCCGCCGGCGGCGGGACCGTCGCGCAACTGTACGGCGGGGGAAAGCAGCCAGCGGCGCAGGCGATCGGCAGCCGCGGCGCTTGCACGGGCCAGAGGGGCGGAGGGCATGGCGGTCATGGGGTCAGGGGGGAAGGGTCAGGCTGGCGTCGCGCATGGCCAGGAGTTCCTGCAGTGCGGCCGCGCAACGCAGTGCAGCGCGGCCGTCGCCGAACGGCGCCGCGGCGTCGAAGGCAAGCGCGCGCGGACGCGGCGCGGCGAGCAGGCGCTGCGCTTCGGCCAGGATGCGCTCGCGCCGCAGCGGCACGAGCGTCGCCGCGCCCAGGGCGACGGCCTCCGGCCGCTCGGTGTTCTCGCGCACCACCAGCACAGGCGTGCCGAGGTACGGCGCCTCCTCCTGGATGCCGCCCGAGTCCGTGACGACGAGCTGCGAGCGCGCCAGCAGGGCGATGAAGGGCCGGTAGTCCAGTGGGGCGGTCAGGACGATGCGCGGGTGAGTGCCGAGCCAGCGGCGGATGCGCGTCCCCACGGCGGGATTGGGATGCACCGGGCACACCAGTCCCAGGTCCGGCGCGGCGGCGAGCAGGTCGAGGACGGCCGCGCAGGCCGTGTCCAGGCCGTGGCCGTAGTTCTCGCGCCGGTGCAGCGTGAGTGTGGCCAGGCGCGGCGTCGCGGGCAGGAAAGGCAGCTCGACCGCGTGGCCGGCCTCCACCTCGCGTCGCAACAGGTCGATCACGGTGTTGCCGACATGCCGCACGCGCGCCGGGTCGATGCCCTCGCCGAGCAGGTTGCGCGCGGCGGCCAGGGTGGGAGCCAGGTGCAGCGCGGCCAGCGGCGCGATGCGGCGGCGGAAGAGTTCCTCCGGGAAGGGGCGGAACGGGTGTCCGCTGCGCAGGCCGGCTTCCAGGTGGATCAGTGGCAGCCCCACTTCATCGGCGGCGAGGGCGCCGGCGTAGGCGCTGGACGTGTCGCCCTGCACCACGACGGCCTCTACCCGGGTTTCGCGCAGGGCGTCGCGCAGCTGCGCGCGCAGCGTGCGCACGGCCGCCGACAGCGAGGGGGCGGCGATCTGTGGCAGGGAGAGGTCGGCGGTGCAGCCGAGGTGCTGCAGCGTGCGCTGCACCATGGCGGCATGCTGCCCGCTGTTGATCAACAGACAGCCTGCCGGCAGCGCGCGCAGGGCCTCGACCAGTGCCACCAGCTTGATCGCCTCCGGCCGCGTGCCGGCGATCACGCCGATGCGGCTGGAGCGCCCGCGCTCGGCGGCGCAGACAGCGGCGATGTGACCCACGCGAACCCCCGGATTGCCTCGCGCCTGGACCGTCCCGCGCGCAAACGCCTATGGTGGCCGAAACGCGCGGGCTTTGCAGCAGCCGCCCCGCGCGACGCGCACCGCCGCCGCCGCGGCGCTGCGCTCAGGCCAGCGGCGCGCAGCGCTGCGCCAGCCAGTGGCGCTCGGCGGGGTCCAGGTGCGGTTCCAGCCGCGCCAGCACCTGGGCATGGTAGGCGTCGAGCCAGGCAGCCTCGTCGGCACGCAGACGATCGCGCTCGATCGGCCGCGTGTCGATCGGGCACAGCGTCAGCGTCTCGAAGGCGAGGAAGTCACCGAATTCCGAGCTGCCGGCCGGCACTGTGGCGATGAGGTTCTCGATGCGCACGCCGTGCCGCCCCGGCCGGTAGATGCCCGGTTCGTTGGAGGTGATCATGCCAGGTTCGAGCGGTGCCGCAGTTTCGCCGGCCAGGGGCGGGCGGATGGCCTGCGGCCCCTCGTGCACGTTGAGGAAATAGCCCACGCCGTGGCCCGTGCCGTGGCCGTAGTTGATGCCGTCGGCCCAGATCGGCGCGCGCGCCAGCGCATCGAGCTGCGGTCCGGTGGTGCCGCGCGGGAAGCGCGCGGCAGACAGGGCGATCATGCCCTTGAGCACCAGGGTGTAGTCGCGGCGCTGTTCGGGCGTGACTTCGCCCAGGGCCAGGGTGCGCGTGATGTCGGTGGTGCCGCCCTCGTACTGGCCGCCGGAGTCGAGCACCAGCAGACCGTGGGATTCCAGGCGCGCATGGTTCGCCACCGTGGCGCGGTAGTGGGGCAGGGCGCCGTTGGCCTGGTAGCCGGCGATGGTGGCGAAGCTCTCGCTGACGAAGCCCTCCTGCTGGGCGCGGAAGCCGTGCAGCTTCTCCGCCAGGTCAAGCTCGGTGAGGGCCTCCTCCCGCGCCTGCGCCGCTTCGAACCAGCGCAGGAAGCGCACCAGCGCCACACCGTCGTGCTCCATGGTGCGGCGCACGTGCTCCAGCTCGGCTTCGCTCTTGAGCGCCTTGAAGCGCTGGCTGGGGTTGACCGCCTCCAGGCGTTGCACGCCGGCGGGCAGGGCCTCGGTCAGGGCGCACACGACGCGGCGCGGGTCGAGCAGCAGGCGCGCCTCGGTGGGCAGGGCCGCCACCGCCTCGGCCGCCTCGCCGTAGGGAGCCAGGTCGATACCGTCGGTGGACAGGCGCGCCGCCAGCGGGGCGGCGAGCTTGCCCGGGGCGACGAACAGCGTGGCGCGCTCCGGGCCGATCAGCAGGTGGGCCAGGAACACCGGGTTGTAGGGCACGTCGCTGCCGCGCAGGCAGGTGATCCAGGCGACGTCGTCCAGGCTGGACACCAGATGGTGGCTGGCGCCGTGGGCGCGCATGGCGCCGCGCACGCGCTGCAGGCGCTCGCTGCGCGTCGCGGCGGCGTAGGCGCGGGCATGCTCGCGCACGTAGGCATCGGGCAGGCCGGGCCGCGCGGTCCAGATCGCGTCCAGCGGGTCGAGGTCGGTGCGCAGGACGATGCCGCGCGCGGCGAAGCGCTCCAGCATCTGCGCACGGGCGGCGAGGCTGAGCACATCGCCGGGTACCGCCACGACGGCGCCGGCGGGCAAGTGCTCGGCCAGCCAGTCGACGTGTTCGGGCGTGTGGGCGATGCGCAGGCGCATCAGCTGGATCGGCTGGCCCGCCAGCTCGCGCTCGGCCTGCTCGAAGTAGCGCGAATCGGTCCACAGGCCGGCAAAGTCTGGGGTGACCACCAGGGTGCCGACCGAACCGTGGAAGCCGCTCAGCCACTTGCGCCCCTTCCAGCGCTCGGGCAGGTATTCGGACAGGTGCGGGTCGGCGGTGGGTACGACCACGGCAGCGAGCCCCAGCGCCTGCAGGCGCTGGCGCAGGGCGGCTAGGCGGGGGTGGGCATCCATCGGTGCGGCCTGGCGGCGTAAAGACGCCGCACGCTAGCAGGGGCGGGCCGCCGCGACAAATGCCGACTCGCGGCCGACCCCGGCAGCCGGTAAAATGGGGCTTTACCAGCACAGTGCTGCGTCCATGACTCCCCTCATCTTCGTTACCGGCGGCGTAGTGTCCTCGCTTGGCAAGGGCATCGCAGCGGCCTCCCTGGCGGCCATCCTTGAGGCGCGCGGCCTGCGCGTGACGATGATGAAGCTCGACCCGTACATCAACGTCGACCCGGGTACCATGAGCCCGTTCCAGCACGGCGAGGTGTACGTCACCGACGACGGCGCGGAGACCGACCTCGACCTTGGCCACTACGAGCGCTTCGTCAATACGCGCCTGACCGGCAAGAACTCCATCACCACCGGCAAGATCTACGAGGCGGTGATCCGCAAGGAGCGCCGCGGCGACTACCTCGGCGCCACGGTGCAGGTGATCCCGCACATCACCGACGAGATCAAGCACTGCATCTACGAGGCCACGCGCGGCTACGACGTGGCCCTGGTGGAGATCGGCGGTACGGTGGGCGACATCGAGTCGCTGCCCTTTCTGGAGGCCATCCGCCAGATCCGCATCGAGCATGGCGCCGAGCAGTGCCTGTTCATGCACCTGACCCTGGTGCCGTACATCAAGGCCGCGGGCGAGATCAAGACCAAGCCGACGCAGCACTCGGTGAAGGAACTGCGCTCCATCGGCATCCAGCCCGACATCCTGCTGTGCC
>DAOOVM010000083.1:0-6335 GCA_035370085.1 Rhodanobacteraceae bacterium
CGCTGCTGATGGCGCGGGGCTATGCGGTGTTCGCCAACGGCGGCCTGCTGGTCGACCCCTACTTCGTCGCCAGCATCGAGGACCGGGACGGTTCGGTGGTGTATCGCGCCGATCCCGCTCGCGCCTGCCGCGACTGCCCGGAGCGGCTGCTGGATGACGCGCGCGCCGCGCAGGCAGCCGATGCCGAGCACACACCGCCGGGCCCGGCCACCACCACCGCGGCGCGACTGCTGCCCATCGGCACGGCGCAGGCGGCGACCGTGGGCACCGGCGCGGGCGGCGATGGCAAGGCCAAGCTCGCGCCTCGGGCCATCGATCGCCGCAATGCCTATCTGGTGAGCTCGCTCATGCGCGATGTCGTGCGCCGCGGCACCGGACGCGATGCCATGGTGCTCAAGCGCAACGACCTGGCCGGCAAGACCGGTACCACCAACGAGCATCGGGATGCCTGGTTCACGGGATTCAACGACCAGCTTGTCACGAGCGTGTGGGTCGGATTCGACGACTTCAGCTCCCTCGGCCGCGGTGAGTTCGGCGCCAAGGCTGCCCTGCCGATCTGGATCGACTACATGCGCGTCGCCCTGCAGGATGTGCCGGAGCGCCCCTTCGCGATGCCGCCCGGCGTCAGCACCGCGCGTATCGATCCGGAGACCGGCACGCTGGCCTCCAGCGACGACAGCCGGGCCATACAGGAAGTGTTCAAGACCGAGGACATCGATCGCCTGAGTACGCACGAGGCGGAATCCGAGCAGAACACCGACTCGCGCCAGCGCGAGGCCTACGACATCTTCTGAGGACCGCTGCGTCCGGCCGGAACGACGCCCGCGCCCGGCGCCGGCCCGCAGCGACCGGGAAGCCCGCCATGCGCAACGCCCGCGACCACAGGCAACATCAGCTCGATCGCCTGGCACAGAATCGCCGCCGCATCGCCGTCGAAGCCGCGCGACTGATGGCAGAACACGGCATCCGCGACTACCACCAGGCCAAGCTGAAGGCGGCGCACTCGCTGGGGCTGTTTCAGGAAGCCGACCTGCCGCGCAATGCCGAGATCGAAGCGGCGCGGCGCGAGCATCTGCGCCTGTTCCAGGCCGATACGCAGCCGCAGTTGCTGCGCCAGCGCCGGGAAGTCGCGCGCGAAGCCATGCAGTTTTTCCGGCGCTTCGAGCCGCGGCTGGTCGGTGCGGTGCTGGACGGCTCGGCCGATGCCCATTCCGCGGTTTGCCTGCATCTCTACAGCGACGATCCCGACAGCGTGGCGCACCTGCTGCACGAGCACGCGATCCCCTGCGAGATCGGCTCGCGGCGCCTGCGCTACGCGGTGGACGCGGTTGAAGAGTTCCCCGTGTTCCAGTTCAGCGCCGACGACGTGCCGGTGGACCTCACCGTGCTGCCGCGCGAGCGCCAGCGCCAGGCACCACTGGACAGGGTGAGCGATCGGCCGATGCGGCGCGCCTCCCTCGGCGCGCTTGAGGCGTTGCTCAACGGCACGGACGGCGACGCACCCTAACGGCGGCCGCCCGATGCCCGCATCGCTGGCCTGCGTCCCCACGCCGAGGCACGCGAGCAACGACGCCGGAACAGCCAGGCCCGGAAACGAAAACGCCCCGCACGGGGCGGGGCGTTCATGCGGCGGCGGTGGAAGCGCGGTGTCAGCGCTGCCCGATCGCCACGTAATCACGATTCGCGGCGCCGGTGTAGATCTGCCGCGGACGCCCGATCTTCGCGTCCGGAGTCTCGTGCTGCTCCAGCCAGTGGGCCACCCAGCCGGCCGTGCGCGCGATGGCGAACATGACCGTGAACATCTCGGTGGGAATGCCCAGGGCCTTGTAGATGATGCCGGAATAGAAATCGACGTTGGGGTACAGCTTGCGCTCGATGAAGTAGCTGTCCTTGAGCGCGGCCTGCTCCAGCTCCATCGCCACGTCAAGCAGGGGGTCCCTGACGCCCAGCTCGCCGAGCACCTTGTGGCACATCTCGCGGATGATGGTCGCGCGGGGATCGAAGTTTTTGTACACGCGGTGGCCGAAGCCCATCAGGCGGAAGCCGGAATTCTTGTCCTTGGCGCGCTCCACCGCCTTGCCCACGTTCTTGGCGTCGCCGATCTCGGCCAGCATCTTGAGTACGGCCTCGTTCGCGCCACCGTGCGCCGGACCCCACAGAGCCGCAATGCCGGCCGCCACGCAGGCGTAGGGATTGGCCCCGGTGGAACCGACCAACCGAACGGTCGAGGTGGACGCATTCTGCTCGTGGTCGGCGTGCAGGATGAAGAGCAGATCAAGCGCCTTGGCCGCCACGGGACTCAACTGCAGCGGTTCGCTCGGCACCTCGAACATCATGTGCAGGAAGCGCGTGCAGTATTCGAGGTTGTTGCGCGGGTAGCGGATCGGCCAACCGATCGAGTAGCGGTACGCGGCGGCGGCGATGGTCGGCATCTTGGCGATCAGGCGCACGGCAGCGAGCTTGCGCTGTACCGGATCGTTGATATCGAGGTCGTCGTGGTAGAAGGCCGCCAGCGAGCCGACCGCGGCCATCAGCATGGCCATTGGATGGGCGTCGTAGTGGAAGCCCTGGAAGAAGTTCTTCAGCGATTCGCGCATCATCGTGTGATGCGTGACCTCGTGCTCGAACGCGGCGAACTCGCCGGGCTTGGGCAGTTCGCCGTTGATCAGCAGGTAAGCCACTTCGAGGAAGCTCGAATGCTTGGCCAACTGCTCGATGGGATAGCCGCGGTACAGCAGCACACCCGCGTCGCCGTCGATGAAGGTCACCGCGCTCTTGGTCGCTGCGGTCGACATGAAACCGGGGTCGTAGGTGAAGTAGCCGGTTTCCTTGTTGAGCTTGCCGATGTCGAAGGCGGGATCGCCGAGCGTGCCACTCACCACCGGCAGGGTGGCGCTGCGGTTGCTCTGGGGATCGGTCAGAACGACGGACTTGTCGGACACGGCAGACTCCTTGGCTGGACGGCCTCGCGCCGGGGCGCGGGCAGGTCGGGGTCGGATGCGGCCCGCCGCCACCGTCGCAGTGCGTAGCGGAGCGTGCGGCGCCGCGGGATCGAGGGCGCGAAGTATCGCACAGGCGTTTGAATCAGCGTGATGCAGCCGGCTGACGCACCGCGTCAAGGCAGCACAGACTTTCGTCGCACGCGGTGGCCGGCACCTGGCGCCCCAGCAAATAAATAGAGGGTGCGCGGCGTCGCGCCACGCGGGGGTCGATCGGCGGGGGGCCTGCCGCGGGCGGCACCAGCGGCGAAGCTCGGCGTTGCGGGCGCATCCCTGCGCCTGCGAGGCCCTGTGTCCATGCGGGCCGCGCCCACAGGCGCGGCCGGTGTGTTACTTGGCGGAGCCGTAGCGGCGACGGAACTTGTCCACGCGGCCGCCCGTGTCAACGATCTTGTGCTTGCCGGTGTAGAACGGGTGCGAGGCGCTGGAGATTTCCACCTTGATGAGGGGATATTCCTGGCCGTCTTCCCACTTGATCTTTTCCTTGCTGGTCATGGTCGACTTGGTCAGGAAGGAAAAGTCGGAGGTGACATCCTGAAACACCACCGGCTGGTACTTGGGATGGATGTCGGCTTTCATGGCTGCTGCGCTCGCAATGGCTCGGCGAAAAGAGGGCTATGTTAGCGTTGTCGGCCGGTTCGGCGCAAGCAAGCCCCTGCCCCGGATCCACCGTCCCCGTCCTCCCCCGACCCATCGCTGCATCCACCGTACCCGCCATGCCCCGCCCGCTGCCCTTCTTCCTCGTGTTCCTTGGCGCGCTGCTCCCGCTGCGCGCGCCCGGCGCCGCCACCGCGCCCGAGGCCCGCCCGACGGTCCTCCGGGTCGCCCTGGAACCCGACCTGACGCCCCTGCTCGGCGGGGATGCCAGCGCGCCTCGCGGGCTTGCCTGGGACTACCTGCACCGCATTGTCGACACCCAGGGCATGCGCCTGGAGGCCGTACCCGCGGCCAGCGCGGCGGGCGCAGCGGAGGCCTTGGCCGCCGGCCGGGTCGATGTGCGCGTGGCCGCCGCCGCCACCCCGGGAACCCTGCCCAGTCTGCCGTGGCTGCGCGCGCCCTGCGCCGTGTACGTCGCCGCAGCCGCCAGGCCGCTGCGAGTCGAGGAGCTCGACGGACACAGCGTCGCCGGGGCACCGGGCGAGCCCTGTGCAGTGGCACTCAGGCAGACCGTTCCCGGGGCCAAGCTCCACGGCTACGACACCATCGCCAGCGCCCTGCGCGCGCTCGCGGCCGGCAAGGTGGACGCCTATGTGGGCGACCTGGTCACCAGCCAGGGCGCCCTGAGCCGGCTTGGCCTGCGCGGACGCACGCGCATCGGCGCGCAGTTCGCCGGCGAGGGTGCCACCTTCCGCTTCCTGGTGCGCGGCGACAACACCACCCTGCTGCACCGCCTCGACAGCGGCTTGCAGGGCATCGACGCGGACACCGAGCGCCGCCTGCGCGCGCGCTGGCTGCAAGACCTCCTGCCCGAACCAGCCACCGCGGCCAGCGAGACGTCGGGCGCGCCGGCACTGCCTGCCGGCAATGCCGAGGCCATCGCCAAGGCAGAGTCCGCCCTGGCGGCGCAGCCGGGACTGGACGCAGCGCAGCGCCAGCAGGCCGAGGCTGCCCTATCCGCGGCCCTTGCCGACGAGAAGACCGCCGATGCCGCGGCGGAGTCCGCGCGCACGCTGCGCGCCGCCGCTGAGCGCGCCGCGCAGGACTTGCCGGCGCTGGAGCAGCGCCTGGGTCAGGACAACACGCCGGCACTGCTGGCCTGGCGCGCCAGCCTGCCCGAGCGCGCTGCGGTCGAACAGTTCGAGGCGCTGCTCGCCAGCGAACGCAGCGCCCTGGCCGACGCACGCAGCGCCGCCGGCGCGCAGCAGGCGGAGCTCGGCGCCCTGCTCGAGCGCCCCGCGCCACTGCGCGACGAACTTAAGGCGGCCCAGGTGGCGCTGGAGCAGGCGCAGCAACCCACGCCGCCGCCCGCGCCAGGGGTCCCCGCGGCGGTCGCCGAGGCGATGCGTCTGCGCCAGGCCGCGGCCGTGCGCCTGGCGCAGGCGCGGGTGGCCGCACTGGAGGAGGAACTGCGCGGCTACGAGATCCGTTTGCGCTACGCCTCGGCGCAGCTGCGCGAGCGCCAGCGCCTGGCCGGCGAAGCGCAGCAGAAAGTGGAGCGCCTGCAGGCTCTCGTGCTGGACCGCACCAGCGCGGCCGTCGCCGAGCTCAATGCGCGCCTGCGCAGCGAGGCGCAGGCGCAGGCGGGGGCGGCGCGCCCACTGCAGGAGGCCGCCGCCGCCAATGTCGGCCTCGGCGAGGAGCTCGCGCGGGCGGTGGCGCGCCTGGGCGACGTGCGCCAACTGCGCGACCGCGACGCGGCGGCGCGGCGTGAGGCCGAGGAGTCGCTGCGCAACACCAACGAGCGGCTCAAGGTGGGCGGCCTGTCCGAGGCGGTGGGCCTCATCCTGCTCACCGAGCGGCGCAAGTTGAAGCCCGCCGCCGTGCTGGCGCGCGACCTTGCGCGGCTGCAGACCGAGCTCGCCCAGGCGCGCATGCGCCTGATCGACCTGCGCGAGATGGCGCGTGCGCTGGAAGACCCCGGCACCGAGGTGCAGACCGAACTCCGCCGCCTCACCGAGGGCAGCGACGGTCCGGCCACAGGGCTGCAGGCCGGGCTCTACCGGCTGCTGAGCACGCGCGCGGAAATCCTGCCACGCCTGATCGCCGCACAGACCCGACTGAGCGAGGCCCTGGGCGATGCGGAACAGGAGCTGCGCGGCCTGGCTGCGACCAGCCAGACGCTGCGCCTGACGCTCGACGAGCGCCTCCTGTGGACGCCGAGCCACGCCGCCGTGGACGGGCGATTTCCCGCCGATGTCGTCGCGGCGGCCTGGGAATTCCTGCGCCCCACGCGCTGGTGGGAGTCGCTCAAGCGCGTGGCACTGACGGCTTGGGCGCGACCGCTGTGGAGCTCGCTGGGCCTCGCCGCCCTGGGCGCGCTGCTGGTCTGGCGGCGCCGCGTCCCCGCCGACCTGGCCGCCCTGGCGCTACCCACGCGGCGCATCCGCAGCGACCGCTACCGCTACACCGGGCAGGCGCTGTGGCTCAGCCTGGCGGCGAGCGCGGCGGCGCCCATGGCGCTGTGGCTCGCCTCGCGCCTGTGGCTGCGCGCCGCCGAACCGGGCTACCCCTTCAGCGACGCCATCGGAACCACGCTGGGAAGCCTCATCTGGCCTCTGGCGGCCTTGTCGTTCTGCGGCTGGCTGGCGCGGCCCGATGGCCTCGCCGCCGTGCACTTCCGCTGGGCGGCGGCGCGCCGCCATGCCCTGCAGCGGCTGCGACGCGGCCTGCTGTGGA
>DAOOVM010000083.1:6435-11048 GCA_035370085.1 Rhodanobacteraceae bacterium
CTGGCAGCGTTCACGCTCGGCCTGTCGGCCCTCACCCTCGCCGGCTACTACCTCACCGCGATCAGCCTCGCCGCACGCCTGATCGAATCCCTCATCGTGCTGCTGGCCATCGCACTCCTGCACGGACTGGCCATGCGCTGGCTGGTCCTCGGGGAGCGCCGCCTCGCGCTCAAGCGGCGGGACGAGCGCCGCGAGGAAGGCGAGGTGGCGGACGACGACCACGAGGCGCGTCCCGAACTCGGCCCGGAGAGCGAATCCATCACCCTGGCCAGCATCAACCTGCAGACGCGCCGCCTGCTGCGCGCGTTGACCCTGCTCGGCCTGGTCGGCAGCCTGTTGTGGGTCTGGTCGGACGTGGCGCCGGCCCTGTCCTACCTCGGCAACATCACCGCGTGGACGACCAGCGTGACGGTGGACGGCAAGGCGCATGAGGTCGCGGTGAGCCTGCGCCAGCTGCTGTACGCCTTCGTCGCCCTGCTGCTGACCTGGGTGGGCACGCGCAACCTGCCAGGCCTGCTGGAAATCGGCGTGCTGCGGCGCCTGCAGGTCGACGCACCGACCCGCTACGCCATCACGGCGGTTTGCCGATACGCCATCGCCATCGCCGGCAGTCTGCTGGGTTTGTCCTGGCTCGGCCTGCGCTGGAGCCAGCTGCAGTGGCTTGCTGCCGGCCTTACCGTGGGCCTGGGCTTCGGTCTGCAGGAGGTGTTCGCCAACTTCGTCTCGGGCCTGATCGTGCTGTTCGAGCGGCCGATACGCGTCGGCGACGTAGTGTCCATCGCCGGCATCGAGGGCTCGGTGGCGCGCATCCGCACGCGTGCCACCACGGTGGTCGACTGGGACAACCGCGAAGTGATCATCCCCAACAAGACCTTCATCACCGAGAAGCTGACCAACTGGACGCTGACGGACGGCGTCACGCGCGTGGTCATCAAGCTCGGCGTCGCCTACGACAGCGATCCGGAGGGTGTGCGCGCCATGCTGCTGGAGCTGGCGCGCGCGCATCCGCGCGTGCTGCGCGAGCCAGCGCCCAACTGCTGGTGTGTGGCCCTGGGCAGCAGCACCCTGGACTTCGAGCTGCGCGTGTTCGTGGCCGACGTCATCGACCGCAATCCGGTACGCAACGACCTGCATGGGGCCATCCTGCGGGAATGCCGGGTGCGCGGCATCGAGATCGCCTTCCCGCAGACGGACGTGTGGCTGCGCAATGCGCCGCCGCTTCAGGCGGCGCCGAGCGCCGCCGCCACCAACGCTTCGAAGCGGGACTGATCCACCGCCAGCACGATGCGCGCATTGGCGGGCCGGCCGCTGCGGCCGTCCCAGTCCACGACGGTGGCGCCGCGCGTGCTGCGGCCGCTCAGCTCGATGTCGACATGGCGCTGCTCGGCCCGCGTGACGAGGTCGGGCTGCAGCGCCACGGCCATGGCCAGGGCATCGGCGGCGAGCATCTGTGGACGTCCGCGCGCCCGCGTCCAGTCGCGCGTGCGGCGGGAAATGGCGGCATAGAAGCGGGCGCGTGCATCGTCGGCCCGCAGCCAGGCTTCGACGCGGTCGAAGTCGAAGCCGTGGCGCACGGTGGCCTCCCAGTCCACCAGGTCGAACTGCGGCCAGGCGGAGAAGACGATGTGCGCGGCCTCGGGATCGAAGCCGATATTGAACTCCGCCGGCACCGAGGTGTTGCCCCGCCCGGTCACCGCGCCGCCCATGACCACCAGGCGGGCAATGCGCGAAGGCAGGGTCGGATCCAGGCGCAGAGCCAGGGCGAGGTTGGTCAAGGGACCCAATGCCACCAGGGTGAGGTGTCCGGCATGGCGGTGCGACAGGCGCAGCACGGCGAGCGCGGCGTGCTCCTCCTCGGCGCGGCGCTGCGCCGGCAGGTAGCCGGTATCGCCGAACCCGTCGGCACCGTGCACGAAGGCCGCATCGTCGGCGGCCAGCACCAGCGGCAGCGGGCAGCCGGGAAATACCGGCGTGTCCACGCCCATCACTTCGGTGAGCTTGAGCGCATTGGCCACGGTGTGGGCGAGGCCGACGTTTCCGGCAGCAATGGTCAGGCCGGCGACGCGGGCGCGGTCGTGGGCCATGAGGATGGCGAGGGCATCGTCGACACCGGGATCGGTGTCGATCAGCAGCAGCGGCTGTGGCATGCGTTGCGTCCGGGCAGCGGCGAAGGGAGCCGCAGGATGCCCGGTTTGCCGCGGGGCAGCTACTGCTCGAAACCCGCCCTGAACATGACGTCGCCGCTCAGCCGCACGTGGTCGAACCAGCAGTCACTGGCGCCCGGCTGCGCGGTCGCGTCGGTGACGTGGCCCAGCCAGATGGCCATGGCCCCGGCGCCGGGCGGCGCGGTGCCGGACAGGGCGAGCGTCTCGAAGCTGCCGCTGTTGGCGGCGTTGCGCACCGCCTGTTCGGCCAGCACCAGGGCGACCGTGTTGCACTGCGTCTGGTCGACGACCTGCACACGGACCTGGCAGGCGGCCCCCGGCTTGAGCTGCGAGGCCACGCGCACGACCAGGCTGTAAGCCCCGGGCGCGACCGTGACGCACTGTGCCAGGGCGTCATAGCGCGCCCCCGAACGCACGTTGCCCACGTGTGCGCTGCCGGCGCCGGGATCGCCGCGCACCGGGTCCCAGGTCACCTGGCCGCCGTAGCTCAGATACCAGCGCCAGGGCGAGGGATCGGGCGAGGTCGAGCCGACGTAGCCACTGGGCGAGACCGGATCGCTGTCGAAGTCGGGATTGAGCACGTGGTCCGCCGGTGGCGGCATGTAATCGGCGGCGACCAGCGCCAGCAACATCTTGGCGACAAGCATGAGGCTTCTCCGCACTGCTCCCGCGAGCACTATAGCGCGGCGGCACGGCCAGGAGCCGCGGGCCACCGTTGGGGCAGCTTGCTCCCGACGGCGGCGACGTACCGCGACCGGTGCCCGCTTTTTTGCCCCTGCAGGGCGCACCGGACCCCGGCCTGGGCGTCCCGGCGGCGCAGCTAGGCTCCGGCGTAGCGCGTCGCCGCGCCGATCCAGCGCTGCACGAGGCGCTCGGCCGCGGCCGGATGATCGCGCAGCAGGGCCTCCCCCACGCGGTGCACTTCCGGCAGTAGAGACGCATCGCGGGCGAGGTCGGCGATGCGCAGGGCAAGCTGCCCGGTCTGGCGCGTTCCCAGCACTTCGCCCGGGCCGCGCAGCGCCAGGTCCTTCTCGGCAATGCGGAAGCCGTCGTTGGTCTCGCGCAGCACGGCCAGGCGCTCGCGCGCCAGTCGCCCCAGGGGCGGCTGGTACAGCAGCACGCAGCTCGACGCCACGCTGCCGCGGCCGACGCGCCCGCGCAGCTGGTGCAACTGGGCAAGGCCAAGGCGCTCGCTGTTCTCAATCACCATGAGGCTGGCGTTGGGCACGTCCACGCCGACCTCGATCACGGTGGTGGCGACCAGCAGGGCCAGGTCGCCTGCCTTGAAGGCGTCCATGACCTGCCGCTTGTCGCGCGCCTTCATGCGCCCATGCACGAGGCCGATGCGCAGATCGGGCAGGGCTGCGCACAGTTCGGCATGGGCAACCTCCGCCGCCTGCGCCTGCAACTGCTCGGATTCCTCGATGAGGGTGCAGACCCAATAGGCCTGCCGTCCTTCGGCGCAGGCCGCGGCGATACGCCCGATCACTTCGCTGCGGCGCGCATTGGAGATCGCCACGGTGGCCACCGGCGTGCGCCCCGGCGGCAATTCGTCGATCACCGACACGTCGAGGTCGGCGTAGGCGGACATGGCCAGGGTGCGCGGAATCGGCGTGGCCGTGAGCACGAGCTGATGCGGTACCGCGTCTCCGGATAGCCCCTTGTCGCGCAGCGCCAGACGCTGGTGCACGCCGAAGCGGTGCTGCTCGTCGATGATGGCCAGGCCAAGACCGCGGAACGCCACGCCCTCCTGCATCAGGGCGTGCGTGCCGATCACCACGGGCGCCCCGGCCGCCACCGCGGCGAGGGCCGCCTGGCGCGCGCGGCCCTGCACCTTGCCCGCGAGCCACACCACCTCGACACCCAGTGGCTGCAGCCAGCGCTGGAAGGTGCGCAGGTGCTGTTCGGCCAGCAGCTCGGTCGGCGCCATCAACGCCACCTGCCGGCCCGCCTCGACCGCTGCCAGGGCCGCCAGGGCCGCCACGGCGGTCTTGCCCGAGCCGACGTCGCCCTGCACCAGGCGCAGCATGGGCACCGGCTTGGCCAGGTCGTGCGCCACTTCGGCCACTACGCGTCGCTGGGCGCCGGTCAGGGCGAAGGGCAAGCCGGCCAGCAGGCGCGCCCGCAGACTGCCGTCACCGCGCAGGGCAGGCGCCGCCAGGGCGCGCACCTGGGCACGCAGGCGCTTCAGGCTGAGGTGCTGCGCCAGCAATTCCTCGAACGCCAGACGCTGCTGCGCCGGATGCCGCCCGAGCGCGAGCAGGGCGGTATCGGCCTGCGGCGACGGGCGATGCACTTCGAGCAGGGCGTCCCGCAGCGAGGCCAGGCCCAGTCCCGCGCGCAGCCCGGCCGGAATCAGTTCCAGCGCAGCCTCGGCGGGAAGACGCAGCAGCGCCTTGGCGATCAGTCCGCCCAGGCGCTTCTGGCCCAGGCCTTCGGTGGTCGGAT
>DAOOVM010000084.1:0-11006 GCA_035370085.1 Rhodanobacteraceae bacterium
AGTTGCATATTCAGGTGCTTGTGCGTCAGGTTTGGTGATCGAGAGCTAAGTATGTGTGCACAACCCTTTTGAGCCCAGCGGGCCGCACGGGCCCTCAGCGGCACACCGCCCGCAGCAGCGAGCGCAGCCAGCGGTGGGCGGGATCCGCCTCCAGACGCGGATGCCAGAACAGCGATACCGTGAACGGCGGCAGCGCCAGCGGCAGGGCGAAGCGCTGCATGCCGCGCCACAGGCTGCGTGTGTGCTTCTCCGCCACCGTCGCCACCAGATCTGATTCCGCTGCCAGGCGGATCGCCGTGGCGAAGCCACCCACGCTGACGGCGCCGTGGCGCGCCAGCCCCGCCTGTGCCAGTGCGCGGTCCACCGCGCCCGTCTCCAGTCCGCGTCGGGCGACCAGCACGTGCGCCGCGGCGGCGTAGCGCTGCGCCGTCATGCGGCCGCGGGCGAGGGGATGGCCCTTGCGCACCACCCCCACCAGGCGGTCGAGGAACAGGCCCTGCGTGCGGATCTCCGGCCCCATCTCCTTGCTGGTGACGCCGGTTTCCAGATCCACCGTGCCCTCGCGCAGCGGCGTGCTGTCCTTGTCCAGCTTGGGCACGAAGCATAGGCGAACCCCGGGCGCCTGCGCGGCGATGCGGCGCAGCAGGGCCGGGCCGAAGGATTCGGCGAAGCCTTCGGTGCAGCGGATCGTGAAGCTGCGCTCCAGCGTGGCGAGCTCGAACCTGAGGGCCGGACGCAGCACCGCCTCGGCCTCTTCCACCACGCCGCGCACGCGTTCGCGCAGCGCCAGGGCGCGCGGCGTCGGCACCAGGACGCGGCCGGCGCGCACCAGCAGGGGGTCGCCCGTGGCGCGGCGCAGCCGCGCCAGCGCCCGGCTCATGGCCGATGGACTGAGCTGCAGCCGGCGCGCCGCGGCGACGACGCTGCCCTCGGTGAGCAGCACGTTCAGCGTCACCAGCAGGTTGAGGTCGGGCAGGGCCATGGCGAACAGTTACCACGAATCGGCCTGGCATGGCGTTTCGTGCACGTATTCCTTGCAGTGCGTGCGTCTTCCGCCGCGGCAGCGGGGCGCCTAGGGTGGTCTCCGCCGCCGCGTCGGCGGCGAAAGGAGGCTCCATGCCCTACGCGGCTTCTCCCGCGCCCGCCGGGCGCTCTGCTCCGCCCCGCGCCCTCGGCGCCCTGGCCTGCCTGGCCCTGGCGGTGCTGCAGGCCTCACTCGGCACCAGCATCGCCAATGTCGCCCTGCCTGATCTGGCGACGGCGTTCGCCGTTCCGTTCCCCGCCGTGCAGTGGGTCGTGCTGGCCTACCTCCTGGGCATGACGCCGCTGATGGTTAGCATGGGACGCCTCGGCGACCTCCTCGGCCGGCGTCGCCTGATGGGGCTCGGCATGGCGCTGTTCACGCTCGCTTCGGTCGCCTGCGGTCTCGCTCCCGGCCTGTGGCTGCTGCTGCTCGCCCGCGCCGGCCAGGGGCTCGGCGCGGCGGTGCTGCTGGCCCTGTCCCTGGCGCTGGTTGGCGACGCCCTGCCGCCGGAGCGCGCCGGGCGCGCCATGGGCTTCCTGGGCGCCATGTCGGCGCTGGGCACCGCACTGGGTCCCTCCCTGGGTGGAGTGCTGCTGGCCACGCTGGGCTGGCGCGCGCTGTTCCTCCTCAACCTGCCGCTCGGCCTGGTGGGACTGGCACTGGCGCGGCAGTACCTGCCGCCGGATCCCCCGCGCCGCCGCCGCGCCGCCATCGACCTCCCGGGCACGCTGCTGCTGGCAGGCACGCTGGCCGCCTACGCGCTGGCCCTGACCTGGGGCCGCAGCCAGCCCGCTCCGGTCGGCATCGCCCTCGGCCTGGCAGCAGTTGCCGGTGGGCTGCTGTTCGTTGCCGTGGAATCGCGGGCGGCCTCACCCCTGCTGCACCTGGGCCTGCTCGCCCACCGCGTCATCGGCACCGGGTTCGTCGCCGGCGCTCTGGTCACCACGGTCGCCATGACCACCCTGGTGGTCGGCCCCTTCCATCTGGCGCTCGCCCTCGGTCTCGGCCCTTCGGCTGTTGGCCTGGTCATGAGCGGCGGCCCGGTGGTGGCGGCTCTGGCGGGACTGCCGGCGGGAGCCGCGGTCGATCGCTTCGGCGCGCGCGCCATGAGCCTGGCGGGGCTCGTGGTCATGCTTGTGGGCTGCCTCGCCCTGGCCTGGCTGCCGCTGTCGCTGGGCGTCCCCGGCTATGCCCTGCCGCTGATGGCGACGACGGCCGGATTCGCGCTATTCCAGGCCGCCAACAACACGGCCGTCGTGTCTGCCGCGGCGGTACCGGACCGCGGCCTGGTGTCCGGGCTGCTCGGCCTGTCGCGCAACCTCGGCCTGCTGACCGGGGCCTCGCTCATGGGGGCGGTGTTTGCCCTCGGCACGGGTGTGCCGATCCTCGCCGGTGCGCCGGTCGAGGCCCTTGCCGCAGGCACGCGCACGGCCTTTGCCCTTGCTGTGGTGCTGGTCGCGGTCGCGCTGGTCCTGAGCGCGGGCGTGCGCGATCGGGTTGGCGCCGCCACGCCGGTGGCCTGAGGCGCCGGCTGGCGTCGCGGGGCCCGCTCCGGCGCGCGCCGCCGCGGCGGCGCGAGGGGGCATCTGCTACCCTAGCGGGCTTGTGCGCCCGCGCCCGGCGGGCGGCCTGCCCTGGAGCGACCGCATCGCATGAAGACCCTGCTCGTGACTGGTGGTGCCGGCTTCATCGGCGGCAATTTCGTGCTCGACGCGCTGGCCCGGGGCGGCGTGCGCGTGGTCAACTTCGACAAGCTCACCTACGCCGGCAACCGCGACACGCTGGCATCGCTGGAGGCGCATCCGGCGCACGTCTTCGTGCAGGGCGATATCGCCGACCGCGCGGGCGTTGCCCGCCTGCTGGCTGAGCACCGCCCGGACGCCATCGTCAATTTCGCCGCCGAGTCCCACGTCGACCGCTCCATCGACGGACCCGAGGCCTTCGTGCAGACCAACGTGGTCGGCACCCTGCACCTGCTGCAGGAGACCCTGGCCTACTGGCGCGCGCTGCCACTGGAACGCCAGGACGGCTTCCGCTTCCTGCACGTCTCCACCGACGAGGTGTACGGCTCGCTCGGTCCGGTGGGCCGTTTCACTGAGGAAACACCCTACGCGCCCAATTCGCCCTATTCGGCCTCGAAAGCCGCCTCCGACCACCTGGTGCGCGCCTTCCATCACACCTACGGCCTGCCCACGCTGACCACCAACTGCTCGAACAACTACGGGCCGTTCCAGTTCCCGGAAAAGCTCATCCCGCTGATGATCCAGAAGGCGCTGCGCGGCGAGGCCCTGCCGGTGTACGGCGACGGGCGCAATGTGCGCGACTGGCTGTACGTGCTGGACCACTGCCGCGCCATCGCGCGCGTGCTGGAAGCCGGTCGCCCGGGCGAGGTCTACAACGTGGGCGGCGATTCCGAGCGCGAGAACATCCACGTGGTCAGGACCATCTGCGCCCTGCTGGACGAGCGCCGCCCGCTCGCCGACGGGCGCAAGCGCGAGTCGCTGATCACCTACGTCAAGGACCGCCCGGGTCACGACCGCCGCTACGCCATCGACGCCTCCAAGATCCAGCGCGAACTGGGCTGGGCGCCGCAGGAGACCTTCGAGTCCGGCATCGCCCGCACGGTGGACTGGTACCTCGCCAACGCGGCCTGGGTGCAGCGCGTGCTGGACGGCAGCTACCGCATGGAGCGGCTCGGCGCGGCCTGAGCCGCACCGGCCCGGAACAGGGAGATCGAATCCGTGAGCACGACCAAGGGCATCATCCTCGCCGGCGGCTCCGGCACGCGGCTGTATCCGCTGACTCAGGTGATCAGCAAGCAGCTGCTGCCGGTGTACGACAAGCCGATGATCTACTACCCGCTCAGTGTGCTGATGCTTGCCGGCATCCGCGAGGTGCTGGTCATCAACACGCCCCACGAGCAGGCGCTGTTCAAGCAACTGCTGGGCGACGGCTCGCAGTGGGGCATCCGCATCCGCTATGCGGCCCAGCCCTCACCCGACGGCCTGGCGCAGGCCTTCACCATCGGCCGCGAATTCGTCGCCGGCGAACCCTCCTGCCTGATTCTCGGCGACAACATCTTCTACGGCCACGGCTTCACCGAGGTGCTGCGGCGCGCCGCCTCGCGCGAGCGCGGCGCCACGGTGTTCGGCTACTACGTGCACGATCCGGAGCGCTACGGCGTGGCCGAGTTCGACACCTCGGGCAAGGTGGTGGGGCTGGAGGAGAAGCCGGCGCAGCCCAAGTCCAATTACGCCGTGACCGGCCTGTATTTCTACGACGGCCGCGTGTGCGACTACGCCGCGAGACTGAAGCCTTCGCCGCGTGGTGAGCTGGAGATCACCGACCTCAACCGCTGCTACCTGGAAGACGGCTCGCTCATGCTGGAGAAGCTCGGCCGCGGTTACGCCTGGCTCGACACCGGTACGCACGAATCGCTGGTGGAGGCTTCCAACTACATCGAGACCATCGAGAACCGTCAGGGCCTCAAGGTGTGCTGCCCGGAGGAGATCGCCTTCTTTCAGGGCTGGATCGACGCCGACCAGCTGCGCGCGCTGGCGCGGCCGCTGGCCAAGAACGGCTACGGCCGCTACCTGCTGCAGATCGCCGAGCATGGGGTGGTAGCGTGAGGTTCGTGCCGACGCGCCTGCCCGGTTGTGTGGTGGTCGAGCCGCAGGTGTTCGGCGACGCGCGCGGCTTTTTCTACGAAAGCTACAACGCAGACAAGTTCCGTGCGGCGGGCCTGGACCTGCACTTCGTCCAGGCCAATGTCTCGCGCTCGGCGCGCGGCGTGCTGCGCGGCCTGCACTACCAGTGGCCCAGGCCGCAGGGCAAGCTGGTCAGCGTGCTGGAGGGCGAGGTCTTCGACGTGGCGGTGGACGTGCGCCGCGGCTCGCCCACCTTCGGCCAGTGGGAGGGCGTGGTGCTGTCGGCGCAGAACAAGCGCCACTTCTGGATTCCCGAAGGATTCGCCCACGGCTTCGTCGTGCTGTCCGAGGACGCGACCTTCGCCTACCAGTGCACCGCGCTGTACGACGCCAAGGCGGACGCCGGCGTGCGCTGGAACGATGCCGCCCTGGCCATCGACTGGCCGGTGGCGGCGCCGCTGCTCTCGGCCAAGGACGAGAGGGCTCCCTTCCTCGCCGACATCGCGCTCGAGCGCCTGCCGACCTACGTCGCCTGAGGCCGCGCATGAAGATCCTGCTGCTGGGGGCCAACGGCCAGGTCGGCTTTGAACTGCAGCGCGCGCTGGCGCCGCTGGGCGAGCTGGTGTGCGCCACGCGCAGCGGCACCCTGTCCGGCGGCGCGGTCTGCGCGCGTGGCGATATCGCCGACTTCGACCGCCTGGCGGCCCTGCTGGACCGCGTCGCACCCACACTCATCGTCAACGCCGCGGCCTATACGGCGGTGGACCGCGCCGAGGACGAGCCCGATCTGGCCCGGCGCATCAACGGCGAGGCCGTCGGCGGGCTCGGTGCCTGGGCCCGGCGTCACGCGGCCCTGGTCGTGCACTACTCGACCGACTACGTGTTCGATGGGCAGGGCAGGGCACCCTACGCGGTGGATGCGCCGACGGCGCCGCTCGGCGCCTATGGCGCGAGCAAGCTGGCCGGCGAAGTCGCCCTGCGCGCCAGCGGCGCCGAACACCTCATCCTGCGCACGGCCTGGGTCTACGCCGCGCGCGGGGCCAACTTCCTGCGCACCATGCTGCGCCTGGCGCGGGAGCGCGATCGCCTCACCGTGGTCGACGACCAGCGCGGTGCGCCCACGCCGGCGCGGCTCATTGCGACGGCGACCGTCGCCGCGCTGCTGCGCCTGCAGGACGGCGATCCGGCCTGGCGCGCCACGGCGCTTGGCACCCATCATCTGGTGAGCGCCGGCGAGGCGAGCTGGTGCGAGTTCGCGCGGGCCATCGTCGAGCGCGCTCATGCGGCGGGCGTGCTGGCGCGCGTGCCCGAGGTGGCCGCGATCAGCACGGCGCAGTTCCCCACGCGGGCGCGGCGTCCGGCCTATTCGGTGCTGGACACGCGCAGCTTCCGCGAAACCTTCCGGCTACACTTGCCCGACTGGCGCGACGGCCTCGACGGCGTGATTGGCGAACTGGCGCCTTGAGCGGCCGTCCCTGCCGCCGTCCGGGCCCGGCCCGGCCGCGAGCGGCCACCCCCGGCGCGCCGATCCCTGCGCGCCCGCCGATGACGCCGGCGCGATCCGTGCGGAGCGAAGCATGCTGATTCCCGTGATCCTTTCCGGTGGTTCCGGCACGCGGCTGTGGCCAGTGTCGCGCAGCGCCTACCCCAAGCCCTTCATGCGCCTGGCCGACGGCGAATCGCTGCTGGCCAAGACCCTGGCGCGGGCGCGGCAGGCGGCGCCGAACGGCCCCGTGCTCACCGTGACCGGGCGCGATTACTACTTCCTGAGCCGCGATGCCTACGCCGAGGTGCCGGGCGCGAACCTCGACCGGTTGCCCTTCCTGCTGGAGCCCGCCGGGCGCAACACCGCGCCGGCGATCGTGCTGGCGGCGCTGTACGCGCGCGAGCACCTGGCGCACGACGCCGTGCTGCTGGTGCTGCCGGCCGACCACCTGATCCGCGACACCGCGGCCTTCGGCGCCGACGTGCGCCGCGCCGAGGCCCTGGCGCACGACGGCTGGCTGGTGACCTTCGGCATTCCGCCCACCGCGCCGGAAACTGGCTTCGGCTACATCCGCATGGGCGAGGCCATCGCCGGCCGCGAGGGGAGGCGCATCGATGCCTTCGTCGAGAAGCCCGATCGCGCTACCGCCGCTGAGTACCTGGCTTCGGGCGAATACGTTTGGAACTCGGGCATGTTCTGCTTCCGCGCTGATGCCCTGCTGGACACGGCCAAGACCACGTGTCCCGACGTCTACGCCGCGGCGCTGGCCTGCTACGCCGGCGCGACCAGTCACGACAGTCCGCTGGAGTTCCCGCGCGATACCTTCCTCGCCCAGCCCGACATCTCCATCGACTACGCCGTGATGGAACGCGCCTCGCGCCGCGCCGTGGTGCCCGCGCGCTTCGACTGGAGCGACATCGGCTCCTGGAAGGCGGTGAGCGAGCTGGAGAGCGAATCGGACGAGCAGGGCAACCGCGTGCGCGGCCAGGCCATCCTCATCGAGGCGCGCAACTGCTACATCCAGAGCGACCGCCGCCTGGTCGCCGCGGTGGGCGTGCAGGACCTGGTCGTGGTGGACACCGGCGACGCCGTGCTGGTGGCCAATCGCGACCGCGCCCAGCAGGTCAAGCTGGTGGTAGACCGTCTGCGCGCCGAGCGTCACGACAGCGCCACTCACCACCAGACCGTGCACCGCCCCTGGGGCAGCTTCACCGTGCTGGAGGACGCGCCCGACGCCAAGGTGAAGCGCCTGGTGGTCAAGCCAGGTCAGGTGCTGTCGCTGCAGTACCACCACCGCCGCAGCGAGCACTGGACCGTGGTGCGCGGCGTGGCCCGGGTGCGCATCGGCGAGCGCGAGTTCGACCTGCATGCGAACGAATCGGCCTACATCCCGATGCACACGGTGCACCGCCTGGAGAACCCCACGGCTGAGGACATCCACCTGATCGAGGTGCAGTGCGGCGACTACTTCGGCGAGGACGACATCGTGCGCCTGGAAGACCGCTACGGGCGCGTCCCGGCGACGTCCGGACCCGGCTGAGCGCCCGCCGCCCTGCGTTACACTTTGCGGCGGCATCCACGGATGCCGCCGTTTTCATTTGTGCCATCTCAAGGAGAACGCTCCCATGCGTTGGACCGCCCTGGCGGCCTGGCTCGCGCTCGCCGCGCCCGCCGTTGCTGCCGATATCCCCCTGCAGGAATTCGCCCGCCATCCGCAGTACGAGGACGCCCAGCTGTCGCCCGACGGCCAGTATCTGGCCGCCGTCGCCGTGGTTGACGGCAAGCGCATGCTGAGCCTCATCCACTTGACCGACCTCAAGGGCGTGAACGTCGCGCCGCGCGGGGACGACGAGCTGGCCGAGTTCGACTGGGCCGGCCCCGACCGCCTGGTCTACTCGGTCGGCACGCGCGAGGCGGGCAAGGATCGCCCCATCGCCACCGGCGAGCTGTTCGGTGTCGATGCCAACGGCAAGAACAACGTGCTGCTGTTCGGCTACCGCGTGGCCACGCAGCAGGCCGGAACCCACCTCAACGTGGCCAAGGCCGAGAATGCCTCGGCCCAGGTCATCGCCACGCTCCCCTCCGACCCCAAGCACGTGGTGGTGCTGGTGCAGCCCTGGGGTAACGGCATCGATCCGCCCTTTCCCGACGTGCGGCGCATGGACGTGCGCGACGGCAAGACCGTGCGCATGTACACCTCGCCGCTGCGCGAGCCGCGCAGCATCGTGGCCGACTACCAGGGCAACCTGCGGTTCATGGCAGGCGAGGACGCGCAGGGGCGCTGGCAGGTGTTCTACCGCGACACCGACGCCAAGGCCTGGGAGAAGGTACTGGACGAAGCCAGCGACTCGCTGCGTGCCACGCCCTGGCGCCTGGACCGGGCCGGCACCACGGCCTACTGGGCCTGCCCCACGGCGGGTGCGGCCGGTGCCGTGTGCACCTGGTCCACGCGCGAGCGCCAGCTCAAGCCGGTGTGGAGCGATCCGCTGGTCACCCCGCTGGGCCTGGTGACCAGCCTTGACGGTGGCGACGTGGTGGGCGTGCGCGCCATGCCCGGACGCATCAGTGTGGGCGTGCTGGACAAGTCGTCCGACGCCATGCAGCTGCTCAAGGCGGTCATGCCGCAGTTCGCCGGTGACGACGTGCAGATCGTCTCGCGTGCCCGCGACGGTTCGCGCGCCGTGCTGCTGGTGCAGAGCGACGTCAATCCGGGCGAGTACTACCTGTACGACAAGGCCAGCAGGAAGCTCGACCTGCTGTTCGCTCGTTGGCCTGCCCTCAAGCCTGAAGCCCTGGCACCGATGGAGCCGGTGCAGGTGAAGGCGCGCGATGGGCAGGTGCTGCTGGGGTATGTCACGCGACCGCCGGGCAAGGCCGCAGCCAAGGGCCTGCCGCTGGTCGTGCTGGTGCACGGCGGCCCCTACGGCGTGCGCGACGAGTGGAACTACGACCCTGATGTGCAGGTACTGGCCAGCCGCGGCTATGCCGTGCTGCAGGTCAACTTCCGCGGTTCCGGCGGGCGCGGCTACGCCTTCCAGCAGGCGGGCCACCGGCAGTGGGGCCGCCTGATGCAGGACGACGTGACGGACGCCACGCGCTGGGCCATTGCCGAGGGCGTGGCCGATCCGGCGCGCGTGTGCATCATGGGCGCGAGCTATGGCGGCTACGCCGCCCTGGAGGGCGCGGTGAAGGAGCCCGACCTCTACCGCTGCGCCATCGGCGAGGCCGGCGTGTACGACCTGACCACGCTGCGCAGTACCACCGACGCGGCCAAGAGCACCAGCAACGACAA
This sequence comes from Rhodanobacteraceae bacterium, assembly GCA_035370085.1. Taxonomy (GTDB): domain Bacteria; phylum Pseudomonadota; class Gammaproteobacteria; order Xanthomonadales; family Rhodanobacteraceae; genus Tahibacter. The sequence continues at coordinate 9,450 of DAOOVM010000084.1, forward strand.
CTACTGGAAGCGCGTGCTGGGCGAGGACGACGCTGCCCTGGCACAGGTCTCGCCGCTGCGGCAGATCGACCGGCTCAAGGCCCGCGTCATGCTGGCGGTCGGCGGCGAGGATCGGCGCGTGCCGCCGGAGCAGGGCATGGCCCTGCATGCCGCGCTGGAGTCCCGCCACGTGGCGCACGAGTACCTGTACGAACGGACCGAAGGGCACGGCTACTATGACGAGGCACACCGCGCCGAGCTCTACGCCAAGGTGCTGGCGTTCCTCGACGCGAACATCGGTGCGCGGGACGGCGCCGCAGCGGCGTCGGCGAAGTAGCGACAAGGCCGGGCGGGCGGCACGCGCCGCCCGCGCTTCAGCGCACCTCGTGCATCCAGCGCCGCAGCAGCGGCGCCAGGGCGAAGGCGACGGCGCCGCAGGCGAGGCCGATCCACAGCAGCACCCAGAACAGGTGGCCATACTTGGCGCCGGCTTCGGCGAAGTCGAGCGCCGCACCCTCCGGGATCTCCAGCGCCGCGAGCTTGCCGAACAGCGCGGCCAGGGTCTCCGAGAAGGCCGTGCCGAGGAACCAGGTGCCCATCATCAGGCTCACCACGCGCGGCACCGACAGCTGCGTGACCGCCGACAGACCCACCGGCGACAGGCACATCTCGCCGAACTCCAGCACCAGGTAGGCCAGCACCAGCCACCACACGCTGGCGAGCTCGCCGCTTGCGCCAGCGCCGCGCGCGGCGGCGATGAGGGGCAGGAAGGCCAGGCCGGCGAACACCAGGCCCAGGGCGGACTTCACCGGCTTGGACGGCTCCAGGCCGCGGCGGTCGAGCCAGCCCCACAGGGCGGTGAACAGCGGCGCTAGCAGCACCACGAACATCGAGCCGAGGTAGGTGAGCGAGCCGGCGGTCTGCGGCAGCACCACGCAGTCGCGCAGCAGGAACAGCAGCAGCACGGCGGCGGCAAAGACGAACAGGCGCTGCGGCGCGCGCGAGGCGGCATTGCGGTCAGACAGTGCGGCGGCCACGACGAAGGCGCCCGGCGCCAGCAGCACCGATATGATCGACCAGGGCGCATAGCGCGCGAACTGCGCCAGGTTCGCCGCCCAGCCGCCGTCCCAGGCAAGCGCCGGCACCGCGTGCACGAGCCCGGGCAGAACGTCCTTGGTGAGCAGGCGGTCGGTGAACGTCACCCACGAACCGAAGGTCTGTTCGTACAGGGTGAAGAAGGCCAGGCACATGCCGATCATGGCCATGGCCGCCAGCATCTGTTGACGCTGCACATGGTCGCACTGCGTGGTCACGAACCAGGCGAACCAGCCGAGCACGCACAGCAGCATCACGATCATCAGCAGCAGGGCCAGGCTGATCTCGCCGCCGAGGCTGAAGGCGCCGTTGGCCACGGCCCACATGAGGCCCGCCACCGGCACCAAGCCGAGCACCGACAGCAGGTAGATCCAGGCCTCGCGCGGCAGGCCGGCGACGCGCTCGCGCAGGCGCTCCGGCGCGGGCGCCTCGGCGTGGCCGCGCAGGTAGCGCTGGCCCCAGAGGAACTGCGCCAGGCCGAGC
>DAOOVM010000085.1:0-3700 GCA_035370085.1 Rhodanobacteraceae bacterium
ATCGCGGGCACCAACAGCGACATCTACTCCGCCATCACCGGAGCCATCGGCGCCCTGCGCGGGCCCAAGCACGGCGGCGCCAACGAAGTGGCGATGGAGATCATCGCGCGCTACGCCAGCGCCGACGAGGCCGACGCGGACATCCGCGCGCGCATGGAGAAGAAGGAAATCATCATCGGCTTCGGCCACCCCGTGTACACCATCGGCGACCCGCGCAATCCCATCATCAAGGAGATCAGCCGCAAGCTGTGCGCCGAGGGCGGCAACCAGCGCCTGTTCGACGTCAGCGAGCGCATCGAGTCGCTGATGTGGAACCTCAAGAAGATGTTCCCCAACCTCGACTGGTACAGCGCGTCCAGCTACCACATGATGGGTGTGCCCACGGCCATGTTCACGCCGCTGTTCGTGATCGCGCGCACTTCCGGCTGGAGCGCCCACGTCATTGAGCAGCGCCAGGACGGCAAGATCATCCGACCCAGCGCCAACTACACGGGGCCGGAAGACCGTCCCTTCGTGGCCATCGAGAAGCGCTGAGCCGCCGCGCCCGCGCCGCGGCAGGCCCGGACACTCCGACCATGTACGGCAACTGGCCGGCCAACCTTGCCGTCGTCGCGGCGACCGGATTGGCCGTTGCGGTCGCGGTGCTGCTGCACTACGAGGGCCTGGTGCTGATCTCGCGCCGGCTGGTGCACCTGGAGGGGCGCCGGCGACGCAAGGTGCTGTTCGTCATCGCCGGCGTGCTGGCGCTGCACGTGGTGGAGATCTGGAGCTTCGGCATCACCTGCTGGCTGGTGCTGCTGTGGCCGGCCTGTGGCCACGTCGCCGGGGCGCCGGAGCTGCATTTCCTCGATGCCGTCTACCTCTCGGCCATGACCTACACCACGGTTGGCTTCGGCGACCTGGCACCGGTGGGGCCGATCCGTTTCCTCACCGGCACCGAGGCGCTCACCGGCTTCGTGCTGATCACCTGGTCCGCCTCGTTCACCTACCTGGAGATGGAGCGGTACTGGCGCGGACGCTAGCGCGGACGCGGCACCACGCAGCGTCTGGCCCGGGCGCATCCGCGCTAAGCTGGCGTTCCCGGCTCCATGCGGGAGCCGCGACCGCCGGGAGGTATGCCATGACTGCAGGGCATCGCAACGCGCTGGCCGTGCTGATCGCCGTCGCGGCGCTGCCGTGGTCGGCGGCGGCGCGGGCCGAGGTGCCGATGGCGCTCGACCGCATCAATCTTTCCCTCGGCGGCTACTACGCCAGCAGCGACGCGCTGGTGCGCGTGGACGGCGACGTGCGCGGCAGCGACGTGCGCCTGGAGCGCGATGTGGGCCTGGCGCGCGAGCGCACGATCGGCCGCCTGCGCCTGGCCGTGCTCGCGGGGGACAGCCAGGGCTTCGAGATCGACGGCTACCGCCTGCGTCGGCACGGCGAACGCAGCCTCAGTCGCGCGCTCGTGTACGACGACGCCACCTTTGACGTCGATGCACGCGTGCGTGGCGACCTCGACATCGATTTCGCCAGCGTGGCCTGGCGCTGGTGGGTGGCCGCGGGCGAACACGATGTCTGGGGTCTGGGGCTCGGCGGCGGCTACTACCGCCTGCGCGGCGTGCTGCAGGGCGATGCCAGCGTCAACGGCGAGGCCACCTACGCGCGCACCGAGGACAGTGCCCATGCCTGGGCGCCGCTGCTGGAACTGGGCTGGCGTCACGCCTTCTCGCCGCGCCTGCGTCTGTATGCCGACGTGGCAGGGGTGGAGAAGGACTGGGGCCCGGTCACCGGCCACATCTACAACGCCGCGCTGGGCCTGGAATGGTTCCCCTGGGAGCACCTCGGGCTCGGTGCGGAGTACGGCGCCCAGCGCATCGTTGTGAACGTCGGCCGCAGCGACTTCCACGGCCACGTGCGGCTGGACCTCGACGGCCCGTCGCTGTTCGCGCGGCTGCGTTTCTGAGCGGCGCCGGCGCGCGCCGCGCGCCTACAGCGGAGCCTGGAAACCGTGCTGGAAGATGCGGTCGCCGAAGCAGGCGATGCCGGGCTGGCTCGTGCTGGCGCTGGCCGCGACGCCGTTCAGGGTCCAGGTCAGCGTGACGTTGATGGCGTCGGTGACGTGAAACACCCGCCGCTGGACGCCCGGCTGGAAGACGCTGGGTTGGCCGCGGTTGGACGGCGCTGGGCTGAAGAAATTGTTGGCCCCGAGCGACACCGCGTTGGGATTGCTGTCGTTGTTGGCGTAGCTGAAATAGGCCGTCATCGCGCCGTCGTTGGGATCGAGGTCCACGCAGTCGACGAAGGGCACCACCGGCGTCACGGCGGCGCCGGCCGGCGCGCCCATCAGGACCAGCAGCAGCGTTCCCCCGAACTGTCGCCACGTGATCATCGAGACCTCCCGGGTTTGGCGCGGCGATTATGCCGGCCCCGCACGTCGGGGCAAGCGCGCGGCCGGACCTGCGCGCGCAGCGCAGGATCGACAGGGTCGGGCGCCGCGGCTACCGTGGCCGCCCCAACGGCCGGGCTTGCCGCCATGTCTGCATTCCGCACTGTCGCGCTGTGTCTTCTCCTAGTCCTGGCCGGCTGCGCGGGACGGCCCTCGCGCGCCTATGTGGAGCGCGTGCAGTGGCTCGCACAACTGCAGACCCTCAATGCCGATCTGCTCAGCCACGACAGTGCCACGCTCACCTTGGAGCGCTGGTGCGCAGCGCACGGTCTGGCCGATCCGGCCCGCGTGGTCGCGCGGCGCGTGGACACGGCGCCGCGGCCGATCCCGGATGAGCTGCGCGCGCGCTTGGGTGTGGGTGCCGACGAACCGCTGGGCTACCGGCGCGTGCAACTGGTATGCGGCACGCATGTCCTGTCCGAAGCGGACAACTGGTACGTGACCGGTCGCCTCACCCCGGACATGAACCGCCGCCTCGACCGCACCGACGAGCCCTTCGGCAAAGTGGTGCGCCCACTGGGGTTCCAGCGCCGCACCGTGTCGGCCGAACTGCTCTGGAAGCCGCTGCCCGAGGGCTGGGACATGACACCTCGACCCACGGTGGACGCCGCGCCGCCGCCGCGCGAGGTGTTGCGTCACGTCGCGGTGCTGTCCACGCCGACCCTGGGGGCCATCAGCGTGGTGGTGGAAACCTACACCGCGGACGTGCTGGCGCCGCGCGCGCAGCGCCGCTGAGGCCGCGCGCTGCACGGCGTCGGGCGGTCGAGCCGGCTAAAGCACCGCGGCCAGGCGCGTGCCCTGGTCGATCGCCCGCTTCGCGTCGAGTTCCGCCGCCACGTCGGCGCCGCCGATCACATGCACGGGGATGCCCGAAGGGGTCAGCGCGTCGGCCAGGGCGCGGTTGGGCTCCTGGCCGGCGCAGACGATGACGTGGTCCACCGCCAGGCACTGCGCCTGGCCGTCGACGACGAGGTGCAGGCCGGCGTCGTCGATGCGCTCGTAGCCGACACCGCCGAGCAGGGTGACGCCCTTGTGCCTGAGCGCGGCGCGATGCACCCAGCCGCTGGTCTTGTTGAGGCGCGCGCCGGGCTTGCCGGGACTGCGCTGCAGCAGCCACACCTGGCGCAAGGACGGTTCGGGGCGAGGCGTCGTCAGCGCACCTGGGGCGGCGTAGCTGCGGTCCACGCCCCACTCGCGCGACCAGCGTTCCGCGTCGGTCGTGGGCGAGGGGGCGCCCTGCACCAGGAACTCGGCCACGTCGAAGCCGATGCC
>DAOOVM010000085.1:3800-10818 GCA_035370085.1 Rhodanobacteraceae bacterium
CTGGCCGGCCGCTGCCTTGCGCACCCAGTGCGGATCGGCCAGTAGCGGGCGCGCCATCGAGACCATGTCGGCCTCGCCGGCGGCGAGGATGCGCTCGGCCACCTCGGGCATGTTGATGCGGTTGGTGGCGATGAGCGGCAGGCGCAGCTCCGTCTTGAGCTTGCCGGTGATCCAGGCGAAGGCCGCGCGCGGCACGCTGGTGACGATGGTCGGTACGCGCGCCTCGTGCCAGCCGATGCCGGTGTTGATGAGCGAGGCTCCCGCAGCCTCGATGGCCCGGGCGAGTTGCACCACTTCGTCCCAGCGCGAGCCGTCCTCCACCAGGTCGAGCATGGACAGGCGGTAGATGATGAGGAAGTCCTTGCCCACCGCCTCGCGCGTGCGCCGCACGATCTCCACCGGCAGGCGCATGCGATTGACGTAGTCGCCGCCCCAGGCGTCGTCGCGGCGGTTGGTGCGCGCGGCGATGAACTGATTGATGAGGTAACCCTCCGAGCCCATTACCTCCACGCCGTCGTAGCCCGCTTCGCGCGCGAGCCGGGCGCAGTTGACGAAGTCGGCGATGGTGCGTTCCACGCCGCGTGCCGAGAGTGCGCGCGGGGTGAAGGGCGTGATCGGCGCCTTCAGGCGCGAGGGCGCGACCGACAGCGGGTGGTAGCCGTAGCGGCCGGCATGCAGGATCTGCAGGGCGATCCGGCCGCCTTCGGCGTGCACCGCGCTGGTGAGCTTGCGGTGCCGCGCCACGTGCCAGGGCATCGACAGGCGCCCACCGAAGGGCTTGAGCCAGCCGGCGATGTTCGGTGCGATGCCGCCGGTCACCATCAGGCCCACGCCGCCGCGGGCGCGCTCGGCGAAGTAGGCGGCGAGCTTGTCGTAGTCGCGCGCGTGGTCTTCCAGCCCGGTGTGCATGGAACCCATCAGCACGCGATTGGGCAAGGTGACGTGGCCGAGGTCCAGCGGCGAGAGCAGGTGCGGGTAGGGCGTGGCCATGGCGCATCAAACGATCGTTTGGAAGTCCGCACCTTGCCCGGAAGGCCTCGAGCACGCAAGCCGCGCCGTGATAGGACGCGCCGCGGACTTGCGTCTTTCCCGGCATTCCCCCGTCTAGGAGACGACCCGGTGAGATCCCGCCTTTCGCGCTGCCTCCTCGCCGCTGCCCTTGGGGCGGCGGCCGCGGCAGAGGCCAGTCCCGTCTTCCAGCTCGACCCGAGCTTCGGCGTCGGCGGCGTGGCCACCTACGAGTGGCCCGCCTGGATGGCCTACCAGTGGAATGCCGCCGACGGCTGGATGGCTCCCCTGTCCAACGGCAAGTTCGCGGTGCTCGCCCAGTTGCGCGTGGGCACCAGTCAGAGCGGCCAGCTCAACTGGTTCGATCCCGACGGCAGCGTCACGCCGCCCTCGCCGGGTTCCGGTCCCTACACGCCCCTGGGCATCGGTGGCTGGAACGCCGCGGGCCTGGTGCAGTCGGCCGACGGCTCGCTGACCGTGCTCACGTCCGTGTTCATCGGCAGCGCCGATTACGACTTCCGCGTCAACCGCACGCACGTCGACGGCAGCGAGGGCTATGCCGGCTGCAGCGGCAGCTTCGGCCGCAACTATGCCTTCGACCTCGGCGGCGCCGGTGCGCGCGAGGACTTCGCCGGCGCGCTGTACCAGGACGCCCAGGGGCGCCAGGTGCTGGCCGGCGCCGCCGACGCAGGCAGCGGCAACTACCGACTCGTCGCCACGCGTCTGTCGCCGCAGTGCGCGGAGGAGCCCGGCTTCGGCAGCAACGGCCGCAGCGTGGTCGACCTCGGCGCCAAGCAGGTGCGCGTGCACGTGATACAGGAAGACCAGCAGCACCGCTTGCTCATCGGCGGCGGCATCACGACGGGCTCGGGCAGCAATCCCGACGGTCGCTGCTTCGTGGCGCGCCTGCGCGAGAACGGCCAGCTTGACGGCGACTTCGCCAGCGGCGTGTTCTCCGGCGGCGGCGTGGTGAAGATCGACAACTTCAGCAATTCCGGCGGCAACTGGCGCTGCGACGTCAGCGGACTCGCCGTGGACAGCGCCGGGCGCATCTACGCCAGCGGCGTGTGGCGCACCAACGACAACGGCAGCACGGCGACGCGCGATTTCCTCATCCGCCTAAAGGGCGACGGCTCGCGCGACGACGCCTTCAACGCCAACGCGCTGATTCCCTACGGCTACGCCAATACCGAGCGCAGCGGTGGCGGCCTGGTGCTGCTGGAGAGCGACGGCGTGGCGGTGAGCGCGTACAGCGAGACCATCAATGGCGCCTCGACAGCCCGCCCCAGCCTGGCGGTGTACCGCACCTCCGACGGCAACTACGACCAGGCCGGTACCGTGAGCCTGGGGGCGCCATCCGGCTTCGATGCCAGCGCGGCCATCCACCGCATCGTGCCGGCGGGTCCGGACCTGTTCTATGCCGTGGCCACCAGCGGACCCGATTACCTCAACCACCACAAGGTGCACCTGCTGCGCTACCGCCGCACCAGCACGATTCCCACCGAGCCCATCGACCGCCTGTTCGCCAACGGCTTCCAGTGAGGGCGCGGCGTCGGCGCTCGCCAGTCAGCCGCAGCGCCGCGCGCAGCGGGCGTGCGGCAGCACGCGGCCGCGTTCCTCATGCCGCGTCGTCCGGTCCGTGGGGCCGGCGACGCCGCCTCAGCTCCAGCCTTCCAGCACGATCTTGCCGACGGTGCGGCCGGACTCGATGCGCCGGTGCGCCTCGCGCAGGTTGGCCGCGTTGATGGGCGACAGGCGCTGGCGCAGGGTGCCGCGCAGTTCGCCGGCGTCGATCCGGCGCGCCACCTCGGTGAGCAGGCGGTGCTGGGCGATGAGGTCGGGCGTGGCGAACATCGGCCGGCCGAACATGAACTCCCAGTGCAGACTGACGCACTTGTTCTTCAGCGGTTCGAGGTCGACCGGACCGCGCGGCGTGGTGACCAGGCCGATCTTGCCCTGGGGAGCGACCACCGCACAGGCGAGCTCCCAGTACCGGTTCACGTCGACGAAGTTGGCGACGTAATCGACCTGGGCGTGGCCGAGCGCCGCCAGCTGCGGCGGCAGCGGCTGCGCGTGGTCGACCACGTGGTCGGCGCCGAATTCGCGGCAGGCCGCGGTGCTCTCGGCGCGCGAGGCGGTGGCGATCACCACCAGGCCGGCGCGCTTGGCCAGTTGCAGGGTCATCAGGCCCAGGCCGCCGGCGCCCGCCAGCACCAGCAGGCTGCGACCCCGCTGCGCGCCCTGCGGGTCGATGCCGAAACGGTCGAACAGCAGCTCCCAGGCGGTGATGGCGGTGAGGGGCAGGGCGGCCGCCTCGGCGAAACCGAGCGAGCGCGGCTTGTGCGCGGCGATGCGCTCGTCCACCAGCTGCAGCTGCGCATTGCTGCCGGGGCGGGGGATGTCGCCGGCGTAGTACACGGCGTCGCCCGGCCGGAACAGGGTCACTGCGTCACCCACTGCCTCCACCACGCCAGCGGCGTCCCAGCCGAGCACGCGCGGCACGGTTTCCACCGTCGCCTTGGGGGCCCGCACCTTGGCATCGACCGGATTGACCGCCACCGCCTCCACGCGCACGCACAGGTCGTGACCGCGCGGTGGCGGCGGTTCGGTCAGATCGAGATCGCACAGCGACTGCGGATCGTCGATGGGCAGGTAGCGGGTGAGGCCGACGGCTTTCATGCGGGGTCGCTGCGGCGGGAAGGCCAGGCAAGCCTAGGCGGCGCCGGCGGTCGGCGCCAGCCGTGCTCGGCGTCGGGACACTTCCGCAGGGGCGGGTGACGGTTGGCGGCGCGCACGGCGATCCGCCGCACCTGCGCCGGCATACGCGCGGGTCAGCGTGCGCGGGCGCCGCGCGCGCGCTGCTCGCGCCACCAGCCGAAGCCGAGTCCGCCGCCGATGACCAGCACGAACACGGCGATCTTGGCCAGCACCCCGTGGCCCAGCAGCGGGCGCAGCAGCGGCTCGGCCACGATCATCTTGGCGGCAGTCCACAGCAGCGCGCCGGCACCGACGTAGACCACGACAGGGAAGCGTTCGACCAGTTTCAGGATCAGGGTGCTGCCCCACACCACGATCGGGATGGAAATGAGCAGCCCCAGCACCACCAGCACGAAGCTGCCGCCGGCCGCGCCGGCTACGCCGAGCACGTTGTCCACGCCCATCAGGGCGTCGGCAATGATGATGGTGCGCATCGCCCCCCAGAAACCGCTCGCGCGGCCGACATCGTGGCCGGGGTCGGGCTCCTCTTCACGCAGCAGCTTGAGCGCGATGGGCACCAGCAGCAGGCCGCCCAGCAGCATGAGACCGGGCAGCTTGAGCATCCACACCACGGCCAGGGTCATGGCCGAGCGCACCACGATGGCACCGACCGTGCCCCAGACGATCGCCTTCTTCTGCAGCTCACCCGGCAGGCTGCGCGCGGCGAGGGCGATGACGATCGCGTTATCGCCCGCCAGCACGATGTCGATGAGCACGATCGCGGCGAGGGCGGTGAAGAATTCGGCGGAAAAGTAGGCCATGGTGTGTCCGGTTCGGGGCGGCGGCCAGCCGTCGCCCGGCGCGCTGCAGTGGAGGACACGGGAATCGCGCACATACCTTCGCCGTGGCCGGCGAAGGTCTTGCTCACAGCGCGGCGGGTACCGACACTGCCGCGGGGCCGGAGCAGACCCATTGCAGGCCTGGCTCGTGATGACGACCGTCGCGCTGAGGAGCTACTCCCCTTCGATGACGCATAAGTAGCGGTCGCGGCGGCCCAGGTCAAGCGGCCGCGCAGAAATTCACGTTCCAGGCCCATCGGCACGACCTCGCACCGGGAGCTGCGGGCCACCCGCGGGGACCGCGGCAGGGCGTCGCGCCGCGTCGGCCTGGGCCGGCTTCTGGCACAATTCGTCTTCTGTCCGGACCGCCGGACCGACCCCCTTCCCGCCCACTTCCGCTGCCCCTGCGCAAGGACTTCCCATGGCTCACCACGACATCCGCTCGGCCAAGCGCCCCGACCCCGACCAGCCCATGGTCGACATCGCCGACTACGTCGTCGACGCCCGCATCGACTCCAAGGAGGCCTATGCCACGGCGCGCTACATGCTGATGGATTCGCTGGGCTGCGCCATGCTGGCGATGAAGTTTCCCGAGTGCGTGAAGCACCTCGGCCCGCTGGTGCCCGGCGCCACCCTGGCCGGCGGCACCCGCGTGCCCGGCACGAGCCACGAGCTCGATCCGGTGCAGGCCGCCTACAACATCGGCGTGCAGGTGCGCTGGCTGGATTTCAACGACACCTGGCTGGCGGCCGAGTGGGGCCACCCGTCCGACAACCTCGGCGCCATCCTCGGCGTGGCCGACTGGCTGTCGCGCCGCAACGTGGCCGAGGGCAAGGCGCCGCTGACCGTGCGCGATGTCCTCACCGCGGCGATCAAGGCACACGAGATCCAGGGCGGCTACGCGCTGAAGAACTCCTTCAACCGCGTGGGCCTGGATCACGTCATCCTGGTGCGCCTGGCCTCCACGGCCGTGGCCACGCGCCTGCTCGGCGGCGGCAAGGAAGAGATCATCAATGCCGTCAGCCACAGCTGGATCGACAACGGCGTGCTGCGCACCTATCGCCATGCGCCCAACACCGGGCCGCGCAAGAGCTGGGCCGCCGGCGACGCCTGCCGGCGTGCCGTCACCCACGCCCTCAACGCGGTGAAGGGCTGCGTGGGCTATCCCTCGGCCCTGAGCGCCAAGACCTGGGGCTTCTACGATGTCGCCTTCAAGGGCAAGGCCTTCGAGTTCGAGCGGCCCTTCGGCAGCTACGTGATGGAGAACGTGCTGTTCAAGATCTCCTTTCCGGCCGAATTCCACGCCCAGACCGCGGTGGAGTGCGCCATGCGCCTGCACGCGCAGGTTGCCGGCAGGATCGACCAGATCGAGCGCATCGAGATCGAGACGCAGGAAGCCGGCGTGCGCATCATTGACAAGACCGGCCCGCTGGCCAATTACGCCGACCGCGACCACTGCATCCAGTACATGGTGGCCGTGCCGCTGATCTTTGGCCGCCTGACCGCGGACGACTACACCGACGCGGTCGCCGCCGATCCGCGCATCGATGCCCTGCGCGAGCGCATGACCGTCAAGGAGAATCCGCAGTTCACGCGGGACTACTTCGACCCCGACAAGCGCTACATCGGCAACTCGGTGCAAGTCTTCTTCAAGGACGGCAGCAGCACCGAGAAGGTCTCCATCGACTACCCGATCGGCCATCGCAAGCGGCGCGACGAGGGCATCCCGGTGCTGATCAAGAAGTTCGAGGACGCCCTGGCCGGCCACCTGCCGGCGCGGCGCGTGCACCAGATCCTGGCGGTGTGCGGCAATGCCGACCGCCTTGAAGCCACGCCGGTGCACGAGTTCATGGCCCTGTTCGCGCTGTGACCGCTCCAATTGTTAAGCCGCACTGACTGCGGCCTAAACGAGGCGTCCGTCCGAGTGGTTGCAATTGTTTGATTTTGTTAGACTGCCGCCGCCCGATCACCGGGTGACGATTGTTAAGGCTCGCGCACTCGACTGACCCTGGAGTAGAGTGCCCGGGCCTTGCGTCCTGCACGGGGTGGAGCAGGCGCTCGCTATAACACCAATGAGGAGACTCCGATGAAACGTAATGGCTTGTTCGCGCTGATCGCGCTGGCCCTGAGCGGCGTGGGTGCCGCCCAGGCGCAGGACTTCAGCAACTGGTACATCGCTCCGCGCGTGGGCGCGGTGTTCCCGGATTCCGGCCGCGACACACAGACCTCGCTGTTCACCGGGCTCGGCATTGGCTGGTGGGTGAACCCCAACTTCGCCATTGACGCGGAGTGGACCCTCAACAACGCCGATTTCAAGAACAAGGCGCTGCGCAACGGTCACGAGTGGGAGAGCGTGGGCCTGGGCTTCTCCGGTCGCTGGTTCTTTGGCGAAATGGGTGAAGGCTGGCGTCCGTACGTCATGGGTGGCCTCGGCGCGCTGCGCCATGCCCCGATCTCGCAGAGCCTGCTGGGCG
>DAOOVM010000086.1:0-10730 GCA_035370085.1 Rhodanobacteraceae bacterium
ATGAGCATGACGCTGTCGCCCGCCGCCAGCGCCGTGGCGGCAAACACGAAGGGAATGGCGGCGCGTGTGGGATCGGTGGCGCCCCAGGTCGAGGAGATGACGAAGTGCATGGCCCAGGTCTCGCAGCGGCGGGTGCGTTCGGACTCTAGCAGGCAGCGGCGCCTCTGCGGCCGACGCGCCTCAGGGACCGCTCTGCCGCGCCTGAGCCACCCGGCCATCGACACCCGACTGCGCCGCTTGGGGCGTGCGCCTGACAACGTGGGCGTCCGCGTGCGGGCGGAGTGGGCGAACCGCATGGGCCGCTGGCTTGCAGCCAGGGCTGGCGTTGATGCTCGGCGGTGCCCACAGCCCGCGCGACGGCCACACGGCGCAGATGCTGCTGTTCCGCGCCAGCGCGCGCGCCGTGCCGCTGGAGTTCCTGCTGGCTTCGGCCGCCGGCGAGCGTGCGCTGGACGCCGTGGCGTGACCCTGGCGCGCCGTCGTCACGCCCGCCGCTAAACCCTGCCTTCCGGCGCATGCATCCCAGCGCCCGCCTGCCACACTCGGCCGGCGGGCGCGGCACCGGTCTGCCGCACAGGGGACGGCGCGAAATGCGAACTCGGTGGGCGATGCGGGCATGGCGATGCGCCGCGGCGATGCTGCTGGCGGCGAGGGCATCCGTCGCGGCGGCGAGCGATGGGGCAACACGGGTCGCTGACCTGGAGATGGCGCGCAGCCAGTACGTCCTGCGCAGTCCGGCCTTCTCACCGGCCCAGCGCCAGCGTGCCCTGGCCTACATTGAGCGGCAGAAGCCGCGCGTCGGGCGCATGTCGCCGGAACAGTTCCTGCTGTGCGTGATGGCGATTCCGGCCTATGCCGACAACGGCCACGATGTGCTCAACACCGCCGACGGCGCCTGGTGGCCCAGCGCGCGCCTGCCCCTGCGCCTGATCTGGTTTCCGGAGGGTTGGGTGGTCGCGCGTGCCGGCGCCGAACACGCCGACCTGCTTGGCGCGCGGGTGCTCGCCATCGAGGGGCGGACCTCCGACGCCCTGTTCCGCCGTCTGCGCCACCTGTGGGGCGGGCCGGACAGCTCGCGGCGCTGGAACCTGCAGTGGCTGGTGGAGAACGCGGGACTGTTGCACGCCGCCGGACTCGCCCGGCGCGCGGACTCGCTGCGCCTGGACCTGCGCCTGCGCGATGGCCGGCGCGTGCGTCGGGATATCGCCTTCGTGCGCAGCGACGCGCTGCCGTCCGGTGGTCCGCCTGCACGCCTGTGGTCGCACGATCCGCTGCCGGGCGAGGCCGAAGCCGGCTGGCGCAGCGCGATCGGCGCAGATCAGCCGCTGTACCTGGGCGAGGCCGATCGCCTTTTCCGCGTCGTGCCGCTGCCGCAGATGGATGCGCTGTACCTGCAGATGCGCTCGAACTACGGCGCCAGGGAGCAGACCTTGGCAGACTTCATGGCACGCGCCGATGCGGCACTGTCCGCGCACAGGCCGCGTCACCTGGTGTTCGACCTGCGCTTCAACCTCGGCGGCAACTCTGATCTGACGCGCGCCTGGCTGCGCACCCTGCCCGGGCGCGTGCCGGGCACGCTGTACGTGCTGACCAGTCGCTACACCTTCTCCGCGGGCATCGTCGCCGAGGCCGCGCTGCGCCACGACGGCGGCCCGCGGGTGCGCCTGGTGGGTGAGCCCGTGGGCGACCGCCTGATCTGGTGGTCGGAGGGACAGGACGTGTGTCTGCCGGGCTCGCACTACTGCCTCCACCGCACGACGGGGCTGTGGAATCTGGCGTCCGGCTGCGCGTCGACGCCCGGATGCTATGGGGACAAGCTAGACGCACGCGCCGGCAATCTGCGCCCGGACCTCAGCGCGCCGCTGGACAGCGCCGCCTGGCTGTCGCAACGCGATCCGGCCATGGAGGCGATCGAACGCGAGCTGGCCGTGCGCGGCACGCCCGCGACGCGCGCCGCAGCGGCACCGGGAGAACGCTGAGCCCGCGCGAGTATGTCTCCCGGCCGCGGCCCCGCCGCCCGTGGTGCGGCCCCTGCCCCGCTCAGCCGCCGCAGCCGCCGCAGCAGATGGACGGTTGTTGCACCACCTGGAGCGGCGTGATCTCCAGACCCGCGCGACGCATGGCCTGCGCCAGCTCCGCGGGACTCAGTTCGGCCGCCACGCGCAGCACGCTGCCGTTGGGATCGAGGTCCACCGTGGCGGCGGGATCGGCATCGCGCAGCACGTCCTGCAGACTGGACAGGTCCGCACGCGCGGATCCCAGGGCGATGTGGAATTCCATGGAAGCTCCGGACTGGTGACGCCGATGCGGCGTCGGTGCGGCTAGGCTCGATCGCCGCGCTCCGCCGCGCACTGATCCGGATCAAGCGTCCCCGGAGCCGTGGCGCCGGCACCGCGCGGGCTCAACCGTGGCCGCGCTCGGCCTGCAGGAGCAGGCGCGCCAGACCGGCGCGCTGCGCCGCCGTGCCCAGGCGCAGCAGAGGCAGCAGCCGCTGCAGGATCTGCGGCATGAGCGGCTGCGCTGCCGCAATCTCGCCGCGGGCGACCGCGTCGAGTATCGGGTCCAGGCGCAGCGGCGCCGCGTCCGCTGCGGCGGGCCGCGGCGGCGCCACCGTCGCGTTCTGCGGCGCTGGCGCCGGTGCGGCAACGGGGCGCGGCGCCGGGCTGGCGACTGTCGCGCTAGTCGCCGCGGCGCCGTCGGCGCTGGTCGCGGGGCGCGATCGCTCCAATTCGGCCTGGGCCTGCTCCAACGCCGCCTGCGCGTCCGCGCCGAGGTCGCCCAGGCGTACGCCCAGCACACGCAGCGGCAGCGGGCTGCCCGCAAGCACCTCCTCGCGCAGGCGCTGCAGCAGGCCCTGTGCCGCCTCCGCCGTCACCGCCGGCAGGGACAGGGCGAAGCCGCCGAGGCCGATGCGCGCGGCGCTGTCCTCGGTGCGGATATTGGCGCGCAGCAGCGCCGCCACGTGCGTCAACAGGCGCTCGGCCGCCTCCTTGCCGTGGCGCAGGAACAGGCCGCGCAGATCGTCAATCTCCAGCCGCAGCAGGGACAGCGCCTGCTGGTGCCGCCGCGCGTAGGAGATGTCCTGCTGCAGGCGCTGCAAGAAACCGGCGCGATTGAGCAGGCCGGTGAGCGCATCCAGCGTGGTCTGCGCGCGCAGCTCCCGCGTCAGGCGCTGGTGGCTGGCGTGGGCCCGCGCCCGTGCCACCAGGTCGGTGGAGGCAAAGGGCTTGGTGATGAAATCGGTGGCGCCGAGCTCCAGCGCCTCGCGCCGCGCCGCGTCGTCGTCGCGGGCGCCCGTGACAATGATCACCGGCAGCTCCTGCACGCGCGTGTCGGTGGCGGCGCGGATCGTCCGCAGCAGCTCGAAGCCGTCCATGCGCGGCATGTCCAGATCGGAGAAGACCACCTGGATGGCCGGATCGACCTCAATGATGGCCCACGCCTCGACGCCGTCGTCGGCCGCGGCCACGTCGAACTCGTGCTCCAGCATCTTGCGGATCGCCTTCTGGATCAGGCGCGAATCGTCCACCACGAGCACACGGGGCTTGCTGGCGCTGGCGGATTCGGTCATCGGGCTTTACCCCGGCACCGCGGCGGAGCGGTGCTTGACCCCGACGAAATCACAAGCACCCCCCGGAGTTCAAGCGGTGCGCGCGTGCCCCGGGCCGGCCGCGTCCAGGGCGCGTCGACGCATCAGTCCGTAGGCCGCCGGCAGCACCAGCAGCGACAGCAGCGGTGCCGTCACCATGCCGCCGACCATGGGCGCGGCGATGCGCTGCATCAGCTCCGCGCCGCTGCCCTGCCCGAGCAGGATCGGCAGCAGGCCGGCCAGGATCACGGCCACGGTCATCGCCTTGGGCCGCACCCGCTGCAGGGCGCCCTCGATGATTGCGGCGTGCAGGGTCTGCGCATCGGCAGGCTCTCCGGCCGCGAGGTGACGCTCCCAGGCGTGGCGCAGGTACAGCAGCATGATCACGCCGAACTCCGCCGCCACCCCGGCGAGCGCAATGAAGCCCACCGCAGAGGCCACCGACACCGCGTGACCCAGCAAGTACAGCAGCCAGAAGCCGCCGACCAGGGCGAAGGGAACGCTGAGCAGGATGAGCAGGGCCTCATCGACACGGCCGAAGGTCGCGTACAGCAGCAGGAAGATGATGCCAAGGGTCGCCGGCACGACCAGGCGAAGGCGCGCCAGCGCGCGCTCGTAGAACTCGAACTGGCCCGACCAGGTGAGCGACACGCCGGGCGGGAGCGCGACCTCGCGCGCCACGCGCTCACGCAGGCGCTGCACCACCCCGGCAAGGTCACCGCCGCGCGCGTCCACGTAGACCCAGCCACTGAGGCGCGCGTTCTCGCTGCGGATCATAGGCGGCCCGTCGGCGATATCCACGCGCGCCACGCTGCCGAGGGTGAGCTGCGCGCCCGAGGGCGACAGCAGCTGCAGCGCGCGCAGCGCCGCCACGCTGTCGCGCAGTTCGCGCGGATAGCGCAGGCTGATGGGAAAGCGGCGCCGCCCCTCGATGGTTTCCCCCAGACTTTCACCACCGATCACCGCGGCGATGACGTCCTGCACGGCAGCGAGATCCAGGCCGTAGCGCGCGGCGGCGGTTCGGTCGATGGTGATGTCGACATAGCGTCCACCGACGAGGCGCTCGGCCTGGGCCGATAACACCCCCGGCACGCCGCGTGCCGCCGCCTCCACCGCAGCGGCCACGCGGTCCAGTGTGGCCAGATCGCCTCCCGCGAGCTTGATGCCGATGGCGCTCTTGATTCCGGTGGCGAGCATGTCCAGGCGGTTGCGGATCGGCGGCACCCACAGGTTGGTGAGACCGGGCACCTGCACGGCCGCATCCAGTTCGCTCAGCAGGCGCTGCGGGGTCATGCCGGGGCGCCACCGCGCGCGCGGCTTCAGGCGCACCGTGGTCTCCATCATTTCCAGGGGAGCAGGATCGGTGGCGGTGTCGGCGCGGCCGATCTTGCCGAAGACGCGCTCCACCTCGGGCACGCGGCGGATCATGCGGTCGGTGAGCTGCAGCAGATGCTGCGCCTCGCCCGCGGACAGGCCCGGCAGCGCCGTGGGCATGTACAGCAGGTCGCCTTCGTCCAGTGGCGGCAGGAACTCGCCGCCGAGGCGCGACAGCGGCCACAGCGTGGCCAGCAGGACCAAAAGCGCGAGCACCAGCGTGGCTCGCGGACGGCGCAGCACCGCAGCGAGCGCGGGCCGGTACAGGACGATTAGCGCGCGCGACAGCGGATTGGCCGCCTCGCTGGGGATGCGCCCCCGAATCCAGTACCCCATAAGCACCGGCACCAGGGTCACGGACAGTCCCGCCGCTGCCGCCATGGCCCAGGTCTTGGTGTAGGCGAGCGGCGCAAACAGACGCCCTTCCTGCGCCTCCAGCGTGAACACCGGCAGGAACGAGAGGGTGATCACCAGCAGGCTGAAGAACAGCGCCGGCCCCACCTCGGCTGCGGCCTCGCCCACCAGACGCCAGCGCGTGGCGGCATCGGCCGCGGCGCCGGCGTGGCCGAGCTGCCAAGCCTCCAGATGCTTGTGCGCGTTCTCGATCATCACCACCGCCGCGTCGACCATCGCGCCCACGGCAATGGCGATGCCGCCCAGCGACAGTAGGTTGGCGTTGATACCCTGCCACTGCATCACGAGGAAGGCCGCCAGCACGCCCAGCGGAAGCGCGACGATCGCCACGAACGCCGAGCGCAGGTGGAGCAGGAACAGCGCGCAGACCGCGGCGACAACCAGGAACTCCT
The DNA here is from genome assembly GCA_035370085.1 of Rhodanobacteraceae bacterium. GTDB lineage: Bacteria > Pseudomonadota > Gammaproteobacteria > Xanthomonadales > Rhodanobacteraceae > Tahibacter. Next base: position 5,770 of record DAOOVM010000086.1, read on the forward strand.
CGACCAACTTGCCGCGCAGGTTGTCCACGGCGCGACCGATGAGCTGGGAGCGATCGTAGGTCTCCACGATCTCCACGCCCGCCGGCAGGCTGGCGCGCAGTGCCGCCAGGCGCGCCTTCACCGCGGTGATGGTGGCCTGGGCATTGCGACCCGAACGCATCACCACGATGCCGCCCACCACCTCGCCCTCGCCGTCCAGGTCAGCGACGCCGCGGCGCATCTCCGGTCCAAACTGCACGCGCGCGACGTCGGCCAGCCGCACGGGCACGCCGCCGGCGCCGGTCTTCAGAGGCACCTCGCGCAGGTCGTCCAGCGACTGCAGGTAGCCGTTCGCGCGCACGATGTACTCGGCCTCGGCCAATTCCAGCACCGCGCCGCCGACAGCGCCGTTGGCGCGCTGCACGGCCTCGCGCACCGCCGCGTGGGTCAGGCCATAGGCCTGCAGGCGTGCCGGATCGAGCACGATCTGGTACTGGCGCACCATGCCGCCCAGCGTGGCCACCTCGGCCACGTCGGGCACCGTCTTCAGCTCAAAGCGCAGGAACCAGTCCTGCAGGGCCCGCAGCTCGGCAAGATCGTGCTGCCCGCTGCGGTCTACCAGGGCGTACTCGTAGATCCAGCCCAGCCCCGTCGCGTCGGGGCCCAGGGCCGCGCTGGCCCCGCGCGGCAGGCGCGCCTGCGCCTGGCCGAGATACTCCAGCACGCGCGAACGCGCCCAGTACAGGTCGGTACCGTCGGCAAACAGCACGTAGACGAAGGACTCGCCGAAGAACGAATAGCCGCGCACCGTGCGCGCGCCCGGTACCGACAGCAGCGCGGTGGTGAGCGGATAGGTGACCTGGTCCTCGACGATCTGCGGCGCCTGGCCGGGCCAGTTGGTGCGCACAATCACCTGCACATCAGACAGGTCCGGCAGGGCGTCGACTGGCGTGTGGCGCAGGGCCACCAGGCCCGCCGCCGCCAGCACCGCGCTGGCCAGCAGCACGAATACGCGATGCGCCAGCGACCAGTGGATCAGGCGCGCGATCACGGCGCACCGCCCGGTGCATGCCCCCGGTGCGCGGGGGCGTCACGCGCGGGCTCGGCGGTGATCTGCGTAACCTCCAAGCCGTTGTCCCCACGCACGAAGCGCAGGCGCACGCGCTGTCCCGGGCGCAGCGTACCGGCACCGACCTCGGCGGGCACGTGGAAGTCCATCGCCATCGCACCCATGCCCAGTGCCGGAATGGCGTCGGTGTCGATGCGCCAGCGCGCGCCGTCGATGGCGGCGATGCGGCCGCTGGCATCGAGCGTCTCGGCGGCCCCGTCGGGGTGCGCTGCAGCCTCTGGCCTTGCCTCAGGCGCCGCGGCGTCGGTCGGGGGCGCGGCCGCGTCCTGCCCCTGCAGTCGCGCCAGGGTGCCGCGCAGGCTGGCCTCGGAATCGATCAGGAACTGCGCCGACGCGACCACCCGCTCGCCCTCGGCGAGCCCGTCGAGCACCACGGTCTGACCCTCCGCCTCGGCACCCGTGCGGACCTCCTGCGCGCGGAAGTGCCCCTGCCCCTGCGCCACGATCACCACGCTGCGCGTGCCGGTGGCGATGACCGCTTCGCTCGGCACCAGCAGCTGCGGCGCGCCGGGCGGGGTGGCGATCGACGCTTCGGCAACCATGCCCGGCACGAGGCGGTGCTGCGGATTCTCCAGCACCACGCGTGCGGTGAGCGTGCGCGTAGCGGCGTCGACTTGCGGCAGCAGCGCGCTGACCGTCCCGGCGAACTCTTCGCCGGGAAAGGCCGGCAGCCGCGCCGTGACGCGCGCGCCCGGCGTCGCCTGCGCGATCTGCGCTTCGGGAACGGCCACGTCGAGCCACAGCGTATCCAGACCGTTGATGCGCAGCAGCGGCGTACCCGCCTGCACCGTCGCGCCCTCGCGCACGACCAGCTCGCCGACCACGCCGTCGCGCGGCGCGGTGACGGCGATGGCCACCTGGGCGCGTCCTGCGCGCTGCATCGCGGCGATTTGCGCCTCCTCCATGCCGAGCAAGCGCAGCCGCTGCAGCGCCGCGGTGCGCAGCGACTCGAACCCCGCGCCGCGCAGGGCGAGGTAGTCCTCCTGCGCCGCGGTCCAATCCGGCGCCAGCAGGCTCAGCAGCACCTCGCCGCGCCGCACGCTGGCCAGCGGCGTGCGCACGGCGAGGTGTTCCACCACGCCAGCCACGCGCGCCTGCACCAGGCTGACGGCGCCCTCGTCGAAGGCCAGGGTCCCGCTGGCGCGCAGCGTGCGCGCCAGCACGCCGCGCCGCACGACGGCGCTGCGCACGCCGAGGTTCTGCACCAGGCGCGGGTCGATGCGCAGTGCGCCCGGTGCCGGCGCGTCGTCATCGGCGTAGCGCGGCACCAGGGCCATGTCCATGTAGGGCGATTTGCCCGGCTTGTCGAAGTGCTGGCCAGGCACCATCGGGTCGTACCAATAGAGCACACGGCGCGCGGCGCCCGCCGCCGGCGCGTCGGTGGTGGCGGGGACGCGGGTGGGCAGCCACAGCGCGGTGGCCGCGACGCCGGCCGCGAATGCCGCGGCGGCGCAGAGCAGAACGGGAAGCGTGCGCACGGTCAGTCCTCCTGCGCAAAGGCGAAGTAGAGGCTGGCCCAGGACTGGCCCACGGCGTTCAGCACATCGGAGTAGGCGAGGCGCTGCTCCACCGCGGCGTCGAAGGCGGCGAGCGTGCCAGCGAGGTCGCCGCGGCCGCCGCGATAGGCCGCCAGCGCCGCGTCGGCACGCGCCTGCGCCAGCGGCAGCAGCTCGCGCTCGTAGCGCTGCGCGCGATCGCGCGCGCTGCGCCAGGCCGCCAGGGTCTTGCGCAGGCTGGCCGTATGCTGGCGCAGTGCGTCGGCGCGCTCGGCCTGCACCTGGTCCAGGCGGGCGCGACGCGCAGCGATGGCCGGATCCTGGCGGCGCGCGGCGAACAGCGGCAGATCCACCCGCACCTGCAGCGACAGCATGTCCGCGAAGCCGGCGCCGCGCCGGGCGTAGGCCAGTTCCAGCGACCAGTCAGGACGTGTCTCCTGCCGCGCCAGCGCCAGCTCCGCCTGCGCCTCGGCTTCGGCCGCCGCGTAGGTCAGCATCTCGCGGTGGCGGTCGGCGTGGGCGAGGAATGCCTCGGGCGCGCGGCCGAGCTCGCCGAAATCCGGTGCCTCGCCGAGTTCGCGCTCTGCGGCTTCCGGCAACCAGCGCGCCAGCTCGGCGCGAGCATCGGCGCGCTCGCGTTCTGCATCGCTGAGGCGGTCCTGCAGCATGGCCACGGCGGCCTGCGCGGCGAGACCGTCGGCCGCAGCGGCGCGTCCCGCCGCAAGCGCCGCGGCGGCGACGGCGACCGCGGCGTCGGCGCGCGGCCCCAGCTCGTGCAGCAGGTCGAGCCGGCGCTCTGCCGTGGCGCAGGCGATCCAGGCGCGCGCCGTTGCCTCGCGCACGGCGAGGCGGCTGGCGGCGAGCGTGGCCTCTTCGCGCGCGGCCTCGGCCTGGGCACGCAGGCCGCGCTGGCGGCGCTTCTCCCCGCGCACGAAAGTCTGCATCAGACCTACCTTGCGCATCGTCATGTTGTCGCGACCGATGCGGTAGGCGTCGACGCCGTCGAGCGGCAGGTTCTCGATGCCGGCGACGAGCTGCGGGTCGGGCTGCTGCGAGGCCGGCAGCACGGCGTCGGTGGCCGCCGCCAGTGCGGCGCGGCGGGCGTCCAGCTCGGGCGACTGCGCTTCGGCCGCGCGCACCGCTTCGAACAGGGACAGGGACGCCGCGTCGGCGCCGGACACCAGGCAGAAGGCAAGCAGGGCCGCCGCGGCAACACGCAGGCGCCGATCGAAACGCAGAAAACGGGACATGGCCACTCCACGACGGGACGGAACCGGCCGCGCACGGGCGCGGCTGCCGACGACTCAGTCGCGGTGGCCTAGATCTGCAGGCTGCAGTGCTGCACATTCAGCGGCGGCGCCGTGGCGCGCGCCATGAGCTCGGCACGCGGCGCCGCGGCATGCCCCGGCTGCCCCGCGTCCTCGCCGCGCCACCAGGTGGTAGCCGGCAGCAGCGCCGCGGGTACGGTGGGGCTCGGCGCGTGGTCGGCCGAGGTCGGCTGCGGATGGCAATGTGCCTGGCAGCGCACGGGATCGCCGCGATCACTCGCCTCCTCCTGACCATGGCAGGACGGCGCGGCGGCAGCCGCGTGCGCGCCACCACGCCCCATCGGGCAGGCGTAGGCCGCCAGCGCGAACTGCTGCAGCAGCAGTCCCAGCAGGGCGATCACGGCAATCCATCGATGATGGCGGCGGCAATGCGGCATGGCGGCCTTGTAACCGGGTCGACTCGAAGAAAGCGTCAAACCGCGACGGCGGGGAGCATGCGCCGGTGCGAACGGCCAGCCGATGATCCAGGTCAAGCCGCGTGAGGCGGGCGCGATGTCCGCCCACTGCCCTTTGGCGCAATGGTCGCGCCGCCGGGCCCGACCCGGTATCACCGGTATGCGGTCTGCGCAGCGACGGGCCCGCGCGGGGAAGCAAGCCGTGCAGTCGATGTCCTGGCGGCACAAGCCGGGATCGACGGCGCGCCCGCCGCGCAGGAAGGCGTCGGCGCGGGCGCCGCGCCAGATCCTGGCCGCCGCGCTGCCGAGCACCGCGGCGCCCACCGTCGTGCTGTGCGCGGCCCGGGCGCTGACTTGCGGCAGCAATTACTGCACCGCCGGACGCATCGTCTGCAACCTGCTCGGGACAACCCGCACCATCGACGGCGCGAACGGTTCCGGCGGCGTGGACGCTCGGGCGATGAACCGCCAGGGGCCGGGTGGCGGATGATAGGCGCCGGTGCCGGATTGCGATTGCGTGGCTTGGTTTCCCCTGTCGCCGGAGTACCCTCCCATGCCAGCCCGCCGTTTCCCGCCGTCGGCCGCAACACCCGTCATCGCCGCAGCGCCGCGAGCGCGACGTTCGTGCTGCTGG
>DAOOVM010000087.1:0-10675 GCA_035370085.1 Rhodanobacteraceae bacterium
TCATGCCGGGCGCCACCGCGGCGATGGGACGCTGTCCCGGGGCGGCGGTCCGATGGGTGCAAGCTCGGAGTGGCGGTTCACGGTGTCTGCCCGCGTGGCGATCGCGCGACTATCCGCAAGCTCCCACATGCGCGCAAGGCCGTCTGCTGCCTCGACCCGTGGCGCCGCGGGCATCTGCCCGGCACAGGCGCTCGCACCGCGCTGGGCCTGAGCCGCACTACTCCTCGTCCGGGTCGCGGTATTCCTTGGGCAGGTGGTGGGCAATGCCCTTGTGGCAGTCGATGCAGGTCTGGCCGTCGGCCTTGGCCTTCATGTGCTTGTTGTAGACCGACTGCCGCTGCTTGTCGCTGCTCATCGCCTCGAAGCTGTGGCAGTTGCGGCACTCGCGCGAATCGACCGCCTTCATGCGCGCCCACTCGTGCGTGGCCAGCTCCATGCGGTGCGCCTCGAACTTCTCCGCCGTGTCCACGTACCCGGTCAGCTTGCCCCACAGCTCCTTGCTCGCCTGCAGCTTGCGCACCAGCTTGGGCGTCCACTCGTGCGGCACGTGGCAGTCCGAGCAGATGGCGCGCACGCCCGAGTGGTTGGCGTAGTGGATGGTCTGCTGGTACTCCTTGTAGACGTTGTCGCGCATCTCGTGGCAGCCGATGCAGAACTCCATCCGGTTGGTGGCCTCCATGCCGGTGTTGAATCCGCCCCAGAAGATGATGCCGCCGACAAAGCCCGCCAGCAGCAGGGCGAGCACCGACCAGCGCGCCGAGGGACGCCGCAGCGTGCGCCAAGTCCTGCGCAGGAAGCCGGGGTGCTCGGCGCTCATGGCGTTCCTCTCGCGCTCAGCGGAATGAATAACGGTAGGCGACGAAGACGGTGTTCACCGAGTAGTTCGGCGCCTGCTGGTTGGTCGGCAGGAGCGTGGCCGGCGTGAAGCCGTACTGGTAGGCGTTGTAGAAGTAGTCGTTGGACTTCAGCCGCTGGTACAGGTAGCCGGCAATGAGCTGCGAGGCGGGGTTGATGGCGTAGCTGCCCGTCACCCGGAACTGGGTGAGCTTGCTGTAGATGTTGGGCGAGGTGCCGTGGTTGCCCTGCGCCTCGGCTGTTCCCTGCAGCGTCGTGTAGTACTTCGACTTGCTCAGGCCGTAGGTGAAGTCCTCCGACAGGTCGAAGCGCCCCTTGAGCAGGCCCTTCTGGCGGCCGTTCAGTCCCAGCGTGTTGTCGCGGTCAGCCAGCGTGTTCGACCACAGCGTGGTGAGCGGGGCCACGGCATTGCGTCCGGCGGCGCTGAGCAGGTCGCGCGTGCGCCGCTGCCAGCTCGCGTAGCCGCCGAAGGCGACCGACTCGGTGACGCTCCACTCCAGGTCGAGGTTGGCGCTGGCCGAATCGCCGTGCTGCACTCCCAGCGCCGAGTCGTAATAGTCGTCGCGCGTGCGGCGGCCGTTGAGGCCGACGCTGAAGCGGTCCGTGGCCTGCCAGGTGACGCCGGCCTTGTACAGGTTCTGCCGGCGCGAGGCGTCGAAGAAGGCCAGGTAGCCGTAGTTCTCGAAGCCCTGGCTGTTGGACTGCATCGGGTTGTAGAAGGACGGATTGACCTCGGCGCTGCGGTCGGCGTGGGTGACGCCGGCGTTGAACTCGAGCCTGTCGTTCGGGCGGAAGCGGTAGCTGCCGACGAGCCGGTCCTCGCTGTTCTTCGGCACCTGCACGCAGCTGGCCACGACGTAATAGCCGGCATTCGCGCTCGACAGCTCGCCCTGGGCGTGGTTGGCCAGCGCGTTGCCGCACCAGCGGTCGATGTGCTCGTACTCGTAGCCCAGGTGCAGGCGCTGGCGCGAATCGATGCGCCAGTCGGCGGCGGCGTCGGCCTGCCGTCGCTTGTTGCTCATCGGGATGTTGATGCTGGTCACCTCCTCGCCGCCGAGGTCGCGCCAGGTGTACTCGTGCGAGGCCGAGGTGTTGTCGCGCTCGTTGTACTTGAAGCCCGCGCCCAGGGTGAGGGCGCCGCTCCACTGGTGGGTGAGCCGCGCGTCGGCATGCTTGATCAGCACGCGGCCGTCGAAGGAACCGACCGGCAGCTCCGGCGCCGTGTCCGGCGTGGTGGTGTAGGTGCCGTCGAAGCTCGCGTTCTGCGTATTGCGGCCGTAGGAGATGCCTCCGGTCAGCTTGGTGGCCGCGCTGAAGACGTAACCGCCGGTGAGGTTCAGCTGGTGCAGCTGGTTGCTCGGCGGTGTGCTCATGGTGTCGAGCGGGAAACCGCCCGCCGGCACGGTGCCACTGGCCGGGTTGGGTGCGTTGCCGCTGCCGCCGGACACGAACGGGTTGACGAAGGACACGCCGCTGTAGTCGTCGTGGAACAGCGAGGCGTAGTAGGCGACGCTGGCATAGCCGCGGTGGCCGACCCAGTTCAGCGCGAGGTTGAAGGTGTCGTTGCGGTATTCGGTGGGGTTCATCAGGATGAGGATGCGCTCCCCGCCGAAGTTGAACCCGCCCGCCGAGGTGAGGTTATAGGCGTCGGTGCCGGCGCCGATCAGCTTCGCACCGGACTCGTCCAGGCGCTTGAAGTCGAACTTGAGGTTCCACTGCCGGTTGATGGCGTAGCCGGCGCTCGCGCCGGTGTTGTTGCGCTGGTTGTACACGTCCTCGCGGTGGAAGGCGGCTAGCTGCGTCGGCGTCAGGGTCTGCGTGCCCTTGTTCGAGCTGGTGAGCACGCCGTTGGCCGTCGTCGTGGTGGTGTTGATGACGCCGAAGTCCGGCGGCAGCAGGAACAGATTGTCGCCGCGTGCGCCGAGGAAGGGCGTGTGGTAATCGCCGTTCACGGTGTAGTGGCGCAGCTGGTCGTAGTCCAGGCCGAGACTCCAGCGGCCCTGGTCGGCCACGCCGACCGAGAGCGCGCGCGACGTCGTGCCGAGGTCGCTGCCGGCGGCTTGCCAGCGCCGCGTGCCGTTGCCCTGGCACCAGGCGTCGCCACCGCGCAGGCCGAAGTCGGCCAGCGCGTACACGCCGGACGCATCCAGGCCCGAATACTCGCCGAACTTGGGTGAGTCCGTCGGCACGTTCAGCGCGCCGAGCTCGACATAGTTGGTCGGGCAGGTCAGCGCGCGGGTGTCGCCCTCCTCGGCGTCCTGCGCCGGCGACACGATCGGCGCCACGGCGAGTGCGGCCAGGCCCGCGCGCACCGCCAGGGGGAGGATGCGGCCGGTGAAACGGCGATCACGCGTGTTCATGGCGATCTCCGGTTAGCGATGCAGGAAGGCGCCGGCGGGCGAATTCGAGCCGTGGACCATCACATGGCAGTTCATGCAGGCGCGGCCTACGGCGTTGCTGTTGGGATTGCCGCCCGGCAGCACACCGCCGCCCTGCAGCCCCGCCACCGCCGTGCCGTAGGCGGCCTGGCTGTTGTGCGGTCCGTCGTGGCATTCGTCGCACAGGAAGGGTGGTCGCGACTTCAGCAGCGGCGCGATGTTCGAGCCGTGCGGCGTGTGGCAGTTGGTGCAGTCCTCGTTGACCGGCTGGTGCTCCCACAGGAAGGGGCCGCGCTTCTCGGCGTGGCAGGTGGCGCAGGTCTCGGTCACCGAGTTCATCGCCAGCAGCTTGGGACCGGCCGATCCGTGCGGGTTGTGACAGTCCGAACAGGCCATCTTGCCGACGTCGAGCGGATGGCTGGAGATCTGCCGGATCTGCGCGCGCTGCTCCTTGTGGCAGGTAAAGCAGACGGTCGGCTGTTCCGACTTGACCAGCATTGGATCGCTGGTCGCGTGCACGCGGTGGCAGCTGGCGCAGGGCACGTCGTTGACCTGGTGCTGGCTGCCCGGCCAGTGCATGCGCAGACCGGCCTTGTGGCAGGTGAGGCAGGCCTCCGACTGCGTCGCGGCGCCGCTGGCCGCATAGCCCGCGCTGCTGTGGCGCGTGCCGAAGACGATGTCCGGCGGCGGGCGGCCCTTGCCGTCGGTATTTCCGGCGAGGTGCTTCTCGCTCTCGCCGTGGCAGGACTGGCAGCTGGGCGTGCGCCCGTCCGCGCTGACGCCGTGCGGCGTCTGGTAGATCGCCAGGATCGGCCTGGATTCGGTTTCGTCATGGCACTTGGTGCAGACCGCGTCGCGCTTCTGGCGCTGCGCCGCCACGCCCTCGTCTGCGCGCGCCGCCGCTGAACCGGCCAGGGCCAGCAGCAGGACACACACGGCCACTTGCCACCACGGCATCCGCTTCATGTCGACCTCCCCAGGCCAGCAGCGTTGCGATGGAGCCGGGCGGCTCCGCGGGGTGCTACAGGGAAAGAATCCAGTCGACCAGGTTCTTGATCTGGTCCATGTCCTTGGGCGGCGAGGTCTGCACGATCTTGTGCTCCTCCTCGTGGCCGTCGGGGAACTTGGCCTTCTCGCCGGAGGTGATGTGCTCGATCAGACGCGCCTCGGCCGTGTCCTTGCCGCGGTATTTCTCCGCCACGGCCTTGTAGGCGGGGCCGTCCTTCTCCTTGTCGATGCCGTGGCACTTGAAGCAGTTGTTCTGCCGCGCCAGGGCCTTGGCGGCCTCCACATCCACCGCCGCGGCGGGGAGCGAGAACGTGACCAGCACGGCCAGCGCAGCCAACCGAAAACCGCTCGTCTTCATACGCCACCCCTCTTGGCGGGCGCCCCGGACGCTACGCCCGTGCGCGGCGTCTTCCTTGATCCACGTCAATCGTGCGGCCGCCGAACCTTACCGATTCGACAGCCCGGCCCGGCGCCGGCTCACGCCGGTGCGGAGGGTGTCGCCCGGGCGTGTTGGCCGCGGTGGCGCAAGGTCGCGTCGAGGCGACCCGGCCCCGGCAGGATGTCGAGCAGCCCCGCGCGGATGCGCCCGGACTGCAGTGCCTGCGTGCTCATCGCCCTGTGGGCGTCCAGGGCGACCATGATGATGTCTGGTTCATGCGGCCATCGGGGCCGCGGCAGTGCAGCGCACGCGCGCTGCCGCGGGAGCGCGAAGTCCAGCCCAGCCGCCGCGGGGCGCTGCGGCGTTCGCCTGCGCGGCGCGGCGGTACTATGCTGCGCGCCCCGCGCGGCCCGTGTCGTGCTGCACGGACCCCGTTCCACCCCGATCCGGTCAACCGATGAGCCCCTCCCTCTGGCGCCTGTGCGTCGCCCCCATGATGGACTGGACCGACCGACACTGCCGCTATTTTCATCGGCTGCTGGCGCCGCATGCGCTGCTGTATACGGAGATGGTGACGGCGGCGGCGCTGGTGCACGGCGACCGCGCGCAGCTGCTGGCGCACGACGCGGCCGAGCATCCGCTGGCGCTGCAGCTGGGCGGAGCGGAGCCGGCCGAGCTGGCGGCGGCGGCGCGGCACGGCGCCGCGGCGGGCTATGACGAGATCAACCTCAACGTGGGCTGCCCCTCCGACCGCGTGCAGAGCGGCCGCTTCGGCGCCTGCCTGATGCGTGAGCCCGAGCTGGTAGCCGACTGCGTGCGCGCGATGCGCGACGCGGTGAGCGTGCCGGTGACGGTGAAGTGTCGTATCGGCGTGGACGCGCAGGACGAGGACGCCGACCTGCTGCACTTCACCGAGCGCCTGGTGGCGGCGGGCGTGGGCACGCTCGTGGTGCACGCGCGCAAGGCCTGGCTGCAGGGCCTGTCGCCGAAGGAGAACCGCGAGGTGCCGCCGCTCAACTACCCGCGCGTGTATCGCCTGAAGCGCGAATTCCCCCAGCTCACCGTGGTCATTAACGGCGGCATCACCACGCTGGACGGGATCGCCCAGCACCTGCAGCACGTCGACGGCGTGATGCTGGGGCGCGCGGCGTACCACGATCCCTATGTGCTGGCGCGGGCCGAGCTGGCCCTGTTCGGCACGCCGCTGCCGACGCGCGAGGACGTGCTGGCACGCCTGCGCCCCTACGTGGAGCGCGAGCTCGCCGGCGGGCGCACGCGCCTGAAGCACATCGCGCGGCACCTGCTGGGTCTGTACCAGGGCCTGCCTGGCGCGCGCGCCTTCCGCCGTGTGCTGTCCGAGCAGGCGCACCGCGACGAGGCCGGCTGGGAGGTCATCGACTCGGCGCTGGCGCGCCTCGCCTCGCCGCATTCGGCCGCGGCCTAGGGAACCTGCGCGGCCTGCGCGCGCTCCATCGCCGCCGCGGCACCCTGGCCGCGCGATGGAGCACTGCCATGAATCTGTCCAAATGGGCCCTGGCCGGCACGACCGCCGCCTTGTTCGCCCTGGCCGACACCGGCACCTGCCGCGCCGATACGGCGCCCGCCGCTTCCGCGCCGCCCGCCCCCCCGGCCGCCGCGACGGATGCCCGGCCTGCCGCCGCGCCGGCACGCGCGGCGCCCGACATCGTCCTGTACGCCACGGCCGACTGCCCCTACTGCCGCCAGGCGCGCGCCTACCTGCAGGCCCGCGGCCTCAGCTGGACCGAACGCGACATCGACGCCTCGCCCGCGGCCCGGGCCGAGTGGCAGGCGCGCGGGGGCCAGGGCACGCCACTGCTGCTGGTGGACGGCACGGCGATCCAGGGGTTCGACCGCACGCGCCTCGACGCGGCGCTGGCACACTACGCGCCCTGATCGCCCCGGAGTGCCGACCATGCTGGTGCATGATCCCGCCGAGTTCCTGCGCCTGGCCGCGCCCGAGCGTCTGCCACCGCGCGGTCCGGCGAGCGCGCGCGGCGCCTTCCTGGTCACGCCGCTGGGCCTGGGCCTGGCGGCGGAGTCGGCGCAGGACAACCGCTACATGGCCATGGATCAGCGCATCGATGCGGCGCAGGCCCTGGCCGAGCACGCCGCCCTCGCCGCGGCGCTGGCGCGGCGCCTGCCGGTGGTGTGCTTTCCCGGCGATGCGGCCACGCCCGATGCGGTGTTTCCCAACAACGTCTTCGCCACCGCGCCGGGACGCGCCATCGTTGGCCGCATGCGACATGCCGTGCGCCGGCGCGAGGCTGCGCGGGCCGACATCCGCGGCTTCTTCCGCGACGTGCTGGGGCGCTCGCTGATCGATCTCTCCGACGGCGATTTCGTGGCCGAGCTGACCGGCAGCCTGGTCATCGACCGCGCCCGCGGCATCGGCTACTGCGGCCTGTCCGAGCGCTGCGACGAGGCCGGCGCGCGCGCCATGCACGAGGCCTTCGGGCTTGCGCTCACCTTCTGTTTTCCGCTGGCGCCGGGCGAGTACCACACCAACGTGGTGATGTCGGTGCTGGCCGGCCGCGCCCTGGTGATCGCCCGCGACGGTTTCGCCGATGCGCGTGCGGCCGACGCCATCGCACGCCTGTACGCGCCGCGCGTGCTGGCGCTCACGCCGGCGCAGAAGGCCGACTATGCCGGCAACTGCCTCGCCCTCAGCGACGATGCGGTGTGGTTTTCCGCGCGCGCCGCGGCGGCGCTGACCGCGGCGCAGCGCGCCGACCTCGCCGCCTGGGGCTACGCAGTGGAGGCCGTGCCGCTGCACGAGATCGAGAAGGCCGGCGGCAGCCTGCGCTGCTGCGTGGGCGAGATTTTCTGAGCGCGGCCGGCGGTGGCGCACGTCCGCGCGGTCCGGTCGCGCGGATTCAGGCCGAATTCAATCCGCGCTGCCGACACTGCGCCGCCCTTGCGGTGCTGCACCGCGCCGTTAAGATGCCCGCATGGTCCGTCGCTATCCGCTGGTCTGCTGCGCTGTCCTGCTGACGGCATTGCCGGGCATTGCGCCGCGCGCCGCCGAGGTCACGCTGGAACAGGCCGTGGAGCGCGTGCAGAAGGACACGCAGGGGCGCGTGCTCGCCGCCGAGGAAGTGGACGTGGGCAAGCGCAGGGTGTACCGCATCAAGGTGCTGACGCGCGAGGGCAGTGTGCGCCGCGTGCTGGTATCGGCCGACGACAAGCCGGCCGAGCCGGCGCGTGAGGCGGGACGCAACGACAAGGGCGGCAAGGGCCGCTAGGCCGGCGCCGCGGCGCCAACCACCGACACGGAGTGAGGACATGCGCATATTGCTCGTGGAAGACGAAGTCGCCCTGCGCGAGACCCTGGCCGCGCGCCTCAAGCGCGAGGGCTATGCCGTGGACACCGCCGCCGACGGCGACGAGGGCTACTACCTCGGCAAGGAAGTGCCCTTCGATGTGGCCGTGATCGACCTGGGCCTGCCCAAGCGTCCGGGCATGGATCTGGTCAAGGCGCTGCGCGACGACGGCCGCAAGTACCCCATCCTCATCCTCACCGCGCGCTCCTCCTGGCAGGACAAGGTGGAAGGCCTCAAGGCCGGCGCCGACGACTACCTGGTCAAGCCCTTCCACGTGGAGGAACTGCTGGCACGCCTGAACGCGCTGATGCGCCGCGCCACCGGCTGGACCAAGCCCCTGCTCGAGTGCGGGCCGGTGGTGCTGGACACCACCGCGCAGACCGTCAGCGTGGAGGGCAAGCCCATCGACCTCACCAGCTACGAGTACAAGGTGCTGGAGTACCTCATGCTGCACGCTGGCGAGCTGGTGTCGAAGGCCGATCTCACCGAGCACATCTACCAGCAGGACTTCGACCGCGACTCCAACGTGCTGGAGGTGTTCATCGGCCGCCTGCGGCGCAAGCTCGATCCCGAGGGCGCACTCAAGCCGATCGAGACCGTGCGCGGCCGCGGCTACCGCTTCGCCTTGGCGCGCAGCGACGGCGGCGGCGAGGAGGCCGCCGAGGGCAACGGCGAGGGCGGCGCGACCGCCGCGCGCGAGTAGGGCCCGCCATGGCGCGGCGACCGCTGTCGCTGCAGGCGCGCTCAACCTTCGCCGCCTTCGTGGCGCTGGCGGCGTTTCTCGGCCTCACCGGCGTCGCCCTGGACAAGGCCTACTACGACGCCGCCGTGGCCGGCGTGCGCGACCGCCTGCAGAGCTACGTCTACGCCTACCTTGCCGGCATCGAGGTGAGCCGCGGGCTCAAGCTCATTCCGCCGGAAACCCCGCCCAATCCGGATTTCGCGCGGCCGGGCTCGGGTCTGTACGCGGTGATCCTCGGCGACGGGGACGGCCTGCACTGGGAATCGGCTTCGGCGCTCGGCCGCGCCGTGCCGCTGAGCGCGCGCCTGGCGCCCAACAGCGAACACTTCGAGGGGCCGGTCGACACCGCGGTGGGACGCCTGTTCGTGATGAGCCTGGGCGTCAACTGGGAGGTGGACACGCGCCGCCCGCTCGCGCTGACCGTGCACGTCGCGCAGAGCGAGGCGCCGTTCCACCGCCAGATCGCGGCCTTCCGCCGCACCCTGGCGCGCTGGCTCGGCGGACTGGGCCTGGCCCTGCTGGTGCTGCAGCTCGGCCTGCTGCGCTGGGGCCTGTCGCCGCTGCGCCGCGTGAAGCGCGACGTGGACCAGGTGATGCGCGGCGAGCGCGAGCGCCTGCCCGGCGACTACCCGCCCGAACTGACCCTGCTGGCGCACAGCCTGAACGAGATGATCGAGTTCGGCCGCGAGCAGCTGGAGCGCTACCGCAACACCATGTCCGACCTGGCGCACAGCCTGAAGACGCCGCTGGCCGTGCTGCGCAGCGAGCTGGACAGCGGCGACGCCGCGCGCCTGCGCCAGAGCGTGGCCGAACAGACCCAGCGCATGCACGACATCGTCAGCTATCAGCTCTCGCGCGCCACCGCCAGCCGCCACCAGGTGTTCTCCGCGCCGCTGGCCATCGAGCCCGCCGCCGAGGGCATCGTGCAGAGCCTGGAGAAGGTCTACAAGGCCAAGCACGTGCTGTGCGAGTTCGACATCGACGCCGAGGCGCGCTTCTTCGGCGCCGAGGGCGATCTGATGGAGCTGTTGGGCAACCTGCTGGAAAACGCCTTCAAGTGGGCGCGCGGCCGCGTGCTGCTGAGCGTGCGCCGCCTGCCCGCCGGGCGCGGCGCGCGGCGCGCGGGGATCGAGATCGCCGTGGAGGACGACGGCCCCGGCATACCCGCCGACAAGATCGACTACCTCCTGCAGCGCGGCGTGCGCGGCGACGAGCGCGTGCAGGGCCACGGCATCGGCCTGTCCATCGTGCAGGACATCGTCAAGGGCTACCGCGGCACGCTGCAGGTGCGGGGATCGGAAGGCCTTGGCGGCGCTGCCTTCGTGCTGCGCTTCGAGGCCAGCTGAGCCCGGGCCGGGCGCGCGCGGCTATTCCCAGATCGGCGCCGCGGCGCTGCGCAGGTCGCGGCACAGAGCCGGCGCAGGCAGGGCTTCGCCACCGAGCCAGTCGTCGCCGGCGCGCGGCAGGGTGATCTCCTCGCGGCTGCGCGCGGCCGGCAGCGTGTCGGTCCAGGCGTAGTCGGCGTGGGGAATGAAGTCGTCGGGCAGGTACAGGTCCATGGCGGTCTCCGGAGAGTGCGGGCGGGGAAGGGGACGGGCTCAGTGGCGCTGGCGGGTGCGGCCGAGGCCGAGCGCCAGCAGCAGGGCGAACAGGCCGGCGCCCGTGTCCAGGACCGTGTCGGCGTCCTCGGCGGGGGGCGCGGCGACCGCGGCCGCCACGCCCGCGGCGCGGGGCGCGACGGGCACGCTGTCGGCGCGGGCGCAGGCGAGCATGCCGAGCAGCAGGGCAAGCACGGCGAAGGCGGTGCGCAGCGGCTCGAAGGTCTGGCGCAGTTCGGCGTTCGGTTCGGGGCGGTCCATGGCGGTGCGGGCTCGGGCGGGGAAGGGCGGTGTCGGTGCCTGAGATGCATTGGGCCGCTGCGCGGCGGCGAATCGGCGCGGGCGCGCGGGCAGGGCGGCGACGAGTTGTGGCG
>DAOOVM010000088.1:0-10562 GCA_035370085.1 Rhodanobacteraceae bacterium
CTTCGGCCCAGCCCAGGGCCACCGACAGCATGATGGTGTTGCGCGCCGGCACGTAGGTCACGGGGATTCCGCTGCCGCCCTGCTCCGGCACGGCGATGTCGGCGGTCAGGGCGGAGCCGCCGATGCTGCGCAGGTCCACGGTCACCGTCTTGTGTTCCACCGCGCCGAGTTGCGCGCACACACGCTCGGCCGCGGCCAGCTCGGCGACGTGGCGCTGGCCGTAGGCCACGCTGAGCGCGTGGCAGGCAAAGCCCTGGGAGCGGGCAATGGCCAGCACGACGGCGGAATCCATGCCGCCGGATACGAGGACTACGGCGCGTCGTGTCATGGGCGGGTCCGTGGTGGTGTGCGAGGCGGCGCGGCTGGCAGCGGGGTGTCGGCGCGCCAACGGGTGGAGGCCAGCACTACTTGCCCGGGGTGTCGCCCCAGAGCAGCTTGTGCAGTTGCAGCTGCAGGCGCACGGGCAGTCGATCGGCGAGGATCCACTCGGCCAGATCGCGCGCCTGCAGGCGTCCGGCCACGGGCGAGAACAGCACCTGGCATCGCGCGGCGAGGTCGTGCTCGCGCAGTCGCGCTGCGGCCCAGTCGTAGTCGTCGCGGTCGGCCAGCACGAATTTCAGCTGGTCGTGCGGCCGCAGATGCGCGAGGTTGTCCCACAAGTTGCGGCCGACCTCGCCCGAGCCCGGGGCCTTCAGGTCCACCACCTTGCGCACGCGCGCGTCGACTGCGGCCACGTCCAGCGCGCCGGACGTTTCCAGCGACACCTCGTGACCGGCGTCGCACAGGCGCCGCAACAAGGCAAGACTGCGCTTCTGCGCCAGCGGCTCGCCGCCGGTAACGCAGACGCGGCGCACGCCGTGCGACGCCACCTCGCCAAGGAGTGCGTCGAGCGAACGCCACTCGCCGCCGTGAAAGGAATAGGTGGTATCGCACCAGGTGCAGCGCAGCGGGCAGCCGGTGAGGCGCACGAACACGGTGGGCCAGCCGACGGCATCGGCCTCGCCCTGGATGGAGCAGAACACTTCGGTGACGCGCAGGCGCTCGGCGTCGGATTCGGCCGGGCCGCGCCCGGCCGCCGCGGATTCAACAGGAGCGGCCATGCAACGCCCGCCTGCGCCGGATCAGCGCTTGCCTTCCAGCTTGAGGGCGCGCAGGCGGCCCTGGGCCAGGCGCGCAACCGTGGTATCGGGGTACTTCTGCACCACACGATTGAGGGTAGCCTCGGCCACGTCCCACTGCTTCATCTCGTACTGGCAGTAGCCTGTCTTGAGCAGGGCGTCGGGCGCCTTCTGGCTGTCAGGGTACTTCTTGAGCAAGGTCTGGAACGCCTCCAGCGACACGCGGTAGTTCTGCGTGACGTAGTAACTCTCGCCAAGCCAGTAGTACGCGTTGGCGGTCAGATCTCCGCCGGGATAGGTGTCGATGAATTTCTGGAAGCGCCGCGCCGATTCGGCGTAGCGGCCGTCCTTGAGTGCCCCGAAGGCGTCGTCGTAGGCCGCCTTCTCCGCCGCGGGATCGAGACGCGGCGCGGGCGCAGGGGCGGGTGGCGCGGCGGTGCCGAGGTCCTGCACAGGCGTGGCCGCCGGGGCAGGCGACGCGGGCAGTGGCGTGAAGCCGTCGGCCGGTGCCGCCGCCGCGGCCGCATCGGCATGGCTCGCCGCGTCGCCCTGCGGCGCGCCGAGCTGGATGTCCTGCAACTGGCCGTTGTCGGCCGACGCCTGGCCCGCGGGTGCGGTGCCCGGACTGCGACCTTCCAGGCGCCCGAGGCGCGAGTCCAGGTCGATGTACTGCTGCTTGTTGCGTTCCTTCGCCTCGTCGAGCTGGTGGCGCAGCTCCTCCACCTGCCCCTGCAACTGCTGCACCTGGGACTGCAGCGCCTGGATCTGGTTGACCAGATCGAGGTTGCCGCGTCCGGCCTGGGCCTGCTCTTCCAGCGCGGCCACGCGCTCGGCCAGGCTCAAACGCTCGGCGCCAGCGGTCAGCGGAAACGCAGTGGCGGCCGCGAGGGCCGCCACTGCCGCGATGCGAACACCTGGGGTGCCGATCTTGCGCATCGTCGTCCCGTCGCCTTACTTGGCGGTGTAGACGATTTCGACGCGACGGTTCTTCGACCAGCAACCTTCGTTGTGCTCTTTGCAGGTCGGACGCTCTTCGCCGTAGCTCACCACGTTGAGCTGGCCGGAGGAGGCGCCGGCGGCGCTCAGCGCGCTCTGCACGGCGTTGCCGCGGCGCTCGCCGAGACCGAGGTTGTACTCGCGCGTGCCGCGCTCGTCGGCATTGCCTTCCAGCGACACACGAGCATCCGGGAACTGGCGCAGGTACTCGGCATGGCAGGCCATCTGGGCCTGGAATTCCGGCTTGATCTCGCTCTTGTCGAAATCGAAGTAGACCACGCGCTGGCGCAGGCAGGCGTCGGTGTCGAGGCTGTCGCGGGTGTACTTGCCGGAGGTGGCGCGCTCGGTGCTGGCCTGGCGCTCCGGGGTCGTCTCCGGCTGCTTGACGGTGGTCTTCTTGGCGCACGCGGCCACACCCACGCACAACAGGGCGGCAACGGCAACGCGGAAGGTCTGGTTCATGGTGGAATCCTCGCTTGGAACAGTGGGCTGACGGTGATCGGACTAGCTTCTTGGATTTGCGCCGGAGCAACCGGCGTCGTTCTTGTCTTGCGGAATCGATTCAGCGCTGGCGGAACGGCCCCCAGGCCGGTTCGCGCACATCGCCGTCGGCCAGGACGAGACGCTGACGCACGCGGCCGTCGGCCGAGACGGCGTACAGCACGCCCTTGGGTCCCTCCGTGGCGGCGTACAGCAGCATGCTTGCGTTTGGTGCGAAGCTGGGCGATTCGTCCACGCTGCCGGGCGAGATGGCGGTCATCTGCCCGGAGCCACGGCTCCGGTCCAAAACCGCAATACGATACACATTTCCGGCGCCCTGCGCCATAGCTATCTTCTTGCCGTCGAAGGAAATCGAGGCACGGGCGTTGTACTCGCCCTGGAAGGTCAGGCGGGTCGCCTCGCCGCCGCCGGCGGGCACCTGGTAGAGCTGCGGCTTGCCCGACCGGTCCGACGTGAACAGCAGACTCTGGCCGTCCGGCATCCAGGCCGCCTCGGTGTCGATGGCGAAGTGGTTGGTCAGGCGGGTCAGCTCGCGGCTGCCGAGGTCCATGACGTAGATCTCGGGATTGCCGGTATAGGACAGGGTCAGGGCAAGCTTGGAGCCGTCGGGCGAGAAGGCCGGGGCACCGTTGATGCCCTTGCGGTTGGAAATCACCTGGCGCGCGCCGGTGGCGATTTCCTGGATGTAGATGGCGGAATCGCCGCGCTCGAAGGACACGTAGGCCAGCTTCTTGCCGTCGGGCGACCAGTTGGGCGACAGCAGCGGCTCGCGCGAGCGCACCACCACCTGCGGGTTGTAACCGTCGGAGTCGGCCACCATCAGGGCGTAGCTCATGTTCGGGCTGGTGCCGGTGGCGGTGACGTAGGCGATGCGCGTCCAGAAGGCGCCGCGCACACCGAGGATCTTCTCGTACACGAGATCGGCGATCTGGTGCGCGACGCCGCGCAGGTCGGAGCGCTGGCCGGTGATGGCCAGACCCAGCAGGCGCTCCTGCTTGGCCACGTCGTACAGCTCGAACTCCACGCGCAGGGCGCCACCCTCGGCATCGCCGACGCGGCCCACCACGATGTAGGCCTGCTTGAGCATGTTCCAGGTGGGAAACTTGATCTCGCTGCCGCGACTGGGGAACTCCACCACGTCGCCCTTGGGCAGCGCCCGGAACTGGCCGGAACGGTTCAGGTCCATGCGCACGACGTCGGCCGCGTCGGTTTCGGGCGGCAGGCCGGCGTTCTCGTTGGCGAAGGGCACGACGGCGATGGGCAGCGCCGTCGGATTGCCGTTGGCGATGTCGATGGTCAGGCCCTGGGCCAGCAGACCCTGGGCGAACGCGGCCAGCACGGCGGTGGCAGCGAGGCGGAACAGTGAGCGCATGCGCATGGAAAAACCTCTCATCCGTCGAAGCGGAAATTGAACGTGATGTCGCGCTGGAATTCCTGTTCGAATCCCTGGTAGGGCAAAGGCGACGCGCGCATCACCGCCTGCTCGATCGAATCCCGCGTCACCGCATCGGCGTTGCACGGGCTGCTGACCTTGGCGGAGATCACCTCGCCGCCGGGAATCTGGATGATGTGCAGCGTGCAGCGCAGGCCCGCGGGCGCGCTGTCCGGCCGCAGCCAGTTGTTGGTAACGGCGTTCTGGATGGCGGCGATGTACTGCGCGAGCAAGCTGTCGTCCTTGCCCTCGCCGCCGGTCTTGGCTTCCTCAGCCTCGAGCAGCTCCTGCAGCCGCTGCTGCTCCAGCTTCTTCTGCTTGTCGGCCAGTTCGCGCGCCTTTTTGTCCGCCAGTTGCTGCTGCTTCTCCTCTTCCAGCTTCTTTTTCTTCTCGGCCGCTTCCTGTTTTTTCTTTTCCTCTTCCAGCAGCACCTGCTGCTGGCGCTTGCGTTCTTCCTGCTCCTTCTTCTCCGTCTCGGCCTTCGCGGCGGCGAGCGCGGCGACACGCTCCTGCTCGCGCGTATCGGGCTTGACCGGCTCGGTGGGCTCGGCCTTCTTGGGCTCCACCTTGGGCTCTTCCTTCGGCTCGGGCTTGGGCGGCGCCGGCTTGGGCTTGCTGGCGCGCGGCTTGGGTGCCTGCGCCGGACCCACCAGCACCGCCTCGATCACCGGCCCGGGCGGCGTCACCACCACGGCGCTGCGTGTCCACCACAGACCCACGAACATCAGGCCGACCGCGGCCAGGTGCACGACCAGGGCCAGCAGCCAGGCGCGGGCGCGGTCACCGGAGGTCTCTATCGCGGCCATCGTCAGCGCGCAGGCTCCGGCGGCCGGCTCATGAGCCCCACCTTGGGCGCGCCGGCCTGCTGCAGCAGCACCATGGCCTGGTAGATCTTGCCGTAGTCCACCCGCTCGTCGCCGCCCACCAGCACCGGGACCTGGGGATTCTGCCGCAGGAAAGCTGAAACCTTTTTGACCAGCGCATCGGCGTCGATGGCCTCGCGCGGAGCGGCCGACAGGGTGAGATACAGCGATCCGTCCCGGTCCACGCTGACGACGATGGGCTCCTTGTCGTTCTGGATGGCCTTGGCATTGGATTGCGGCAGTTGGATGTCCACACCGAGGTTGAGCAGGGGCGCGGTGACCATGAAGATGATCAGCAGCACCAGCATCACGTCGATGTAGGGCACGACATTGATGTCGGCCTTGAGCTTGCGCCGCTTGCGGCTCTTGTAACTGGATTGCATGGCTCACTCCAACGCGGGCACGGGCGCTGCGGGGTCGCGACCTGCGCGCTCAACCGTGGTCGTCGGCATGCGCCTGGCGCTGCAGGATGGAGGAAAACTCGTCCACGAACGTGTCGTAACGCACGGCCACGCGCTCGAGCTTGTTGGAATAGCGGTTGTAGGCCCAGGAGGCAGGGATCGCCGCGACGAGGCCCATGGCGGTGGCGATCAGCGCCTCGGAAATGCCCGGCGCCACCATGGCGATGGTGGCCTCCTTGACGTTGGCCAGCCCCTGGAAGGCCGTCATGATGCCCCACACCGTGCCCAGCAACCCCACGTAGGGACTGATGGAGCCGACATTGGCGAGGAACTCCAGGCTCTGCTCCAGGCGGTCCATCTCGCGTGTGGCGGCCACGCGCATCGCGCGCTGGGCTCCCTCCAGCATGGTGCGTGGGTCCAGGCCGCGGCGCTGGCGCAGGCGCGCGAACTCGCGAAAGCCCCCCTCGAAGATGCTTTCGATGCCGCTGATGTCGTTGCCGCGGCCGCTGACCTCGCGGAACAGGCCGGCGAGGTCAGCCCCCGACCAGAAGCGCTCCTCGAACTCGTTGGCGCCACCGATGGCGCGGTCGAGCATGGCTTTCTTGCGGAAGATGATCACCCATGACAGGAAGGAGAACAGCAGCAGGACGCCCATCACCAGCTTGACGAACAGGCTGGCGCCGAGGATCAGGGCCAGGACGTTGAGTTCACCGCTCATGATGTGCTCGTCTCCGCAAGAAGTCCGTCGGGAATGGCGCGCGGGCGCAGCGCTGTGGCGCTGACGCAGGCCGCGCGCACCTGCGCGTCGACCAGTAGTTCGCCGTCGCCCACGCGCTGAATGGTCTGGTGGAAGGCGAGGCTGGCCGCACGGCGCTCGTGCAGGCGCACCCCCACCTCGAGGTAGTCGTCCAGGCGGGCCGGACGCAGGAAGCGCAGGCGCAGCTCCGCCACCACGAACAGCACGTCATTGTCCCTGCGCAGGGCATCCTGCTCAATGCCCAGGGCGCGGAAATACTCCGTGCGCGCGCGCTCGAGGAAGCGCACGTAGCTGGCGTGGTAGACCACGCCGCCGGCATCCGTGTCCTCCCAGTACACGCGCACCGGAAAGGCGAACGCATCGCCGGGCGTCACGGCGCCCCCCCGCTGCCGGGTTCGCGCGGCGCGAACAGGTCGGGCGCAGCCGCCCGCCGCGGCGGTGTGAGTCCCAGGTGCAGGTAGGCCCGCGGCGTGACCATGCGTCCACGCGCGGTGCGAACGAGGAAGCCCTGCTGGATCAGGTAGGGCTCAAGCACGTCCTCGATGGTGCCGCGCTCCTCGGACAGCGCCGCCGCGAGCGACTCCACGCCCACCGGACCGCCCTCGAAACTGTCGATGATCGTGGTGAGCAGGCGCCGGTCCAGGGCATCGAAGCCCTCCGGATCGATCTTCAGCATGTCCATCGCCGCCTGCGCCGCGGCCAGGGTGATGGTGCCGCCGGCGCGCACCTCGGCGTAGTCGCGGGCACGGCGCAGCAGGCGGTTGGCGATGCGCGGCGTGCCGCGCGAGCGGCGTGCGATCTCCGCCGCCCCCTGCGGATCGCAGGGGATGCCGAGGATCTTGGCCGAGCGTCGCACGATCGCCGCCAGCTCCTCGGGCGTGTAGAACTCCAGGCGCTGCACGATGCCGAAGCGGTCGCGCAGGGGACTGGTGAGCAGGCCCGCGCGCGTGGTGGCGCCGATCAGGGTGAAGGGCGGCAGGTCGAGCTTGATCGAGCGCGCGGCAGGCCCCTCGCCGATCATGATGTCGATCTGGAAGTCCTCCATGGCCGGGTACAGCACCTCTTCGACAACCGGCGAGAGGCGATGGATCTCGTCCACGAACAGCACGTCGCGCGGCTGCAGGTTGGTGAGCAGCGCGGCCAGGTCGCCGGCGCGCTCGATGACCGGGCCGGAGGTGGTGCGCAGATTCACCCCCAGTTCGTTGGCGATGACGTGGGACAGGGTGGTCTTGCCCAGGCCCGGGGGGCCGAAGATCAGCACGTGGTCGAGGGCGCCGCTGCGGCGGCGCGCGGCCTCGATGTAGATGCCGAGCTGCTCGCGCACCGCCTCCTGGCCGAGGTATTCGCCCAGCTTCTGCGGGCGGATCGAAGCGTCGAGGAGTTCGTCCTCGCGGCTGGCGGCGGGGGAGATGACGCGATCGTTCACGAGCGGTCGGGGCGGGGAGGCTGGGCGGCGATTATGCGGGTTTCCGCCCCCAAGCGCAGATGAACGTCAGCGCGCCAGCACGCCTTGACGACCGAACACTTCCGCGTAGTAGGACTGCAGCGTGGTGGCGTCCGGACACTCCAGGAAGCGCCCGGCGCAGGCCTCGCGCAGGCGCATGTTGGCGCCGAAATAGGGCCCGGGGTCGAGGCCTGCCGCCTGCAGCAGCAGGCCACCGAGGAAGGACACGTCGGTGAGCGCATAGCGCGGCAGGGGCGCGCCGGCGCCGCTCGCCTTGATGCGGTAGTAGGTGAGCGAGTGGGCGATGCCCTCCAGACCCGGCGGCACGCGCTTTTCCAGGCCCATCTCCAGGCCGTCGAAGGCGGGCTGGTGGTCGCCGAAGTGCAGCAGCACGCCCGGGCGCGGACCGTCCAGCACGAGATGTTCGAACGTGGGCATGGCGGCATCGGATTGGTGCAGGCGCGCCAGGTAGTTGCCCAGGGCCAGGTTGGTGGCGGCATTGGCCTGCGGGAACAGGGGACGGTTGAAGGGCGGCGGCAAGGACTCCAGCGGATCGCGGTGCGGGCCATGCTGGCGCATGGTCAGGGCGAAGACGAAGAGCGGTGCCTCGCCGGCCTGGGCGCGCTCGCGCTGCCAGATCTCGGCGACGCGCTGCGCGTACTCGGTGTCGGGCGACTCCCAGCGCAGACCCAGGTCCACGGCGTCGTAGAGCGCATCGAAACCGTAGGCGGCATAGGCGGCCTGCGCGTTGCCGAAGTCGCGGCGCATGGGGTAGATGGCCACGGTGCGATAACCCTGCGCCTTGAGCGTGCGCACCAGCGAGTGGCGCAGGCGCGGCGCCAGGTCATAGGGGGCGTAGATGCCCGCCGGACCGAACAGCGTATGTGGCAAGCCGGCGAGGAAGGCGAACTCGGTGACCCAGGTGGCGCCGCCGTAGGTATGCACCCGCAGGTCGCCGCCGCCCACCGTGCGCGCGTCCTCGGCGAACAGGGCCGCGTCACATTCGGGGCGATCGCACAGCGCCAGCAGGCGCGGCGGAAAGGTGCTCTCTTCCAGGACCGCCAGCAGGTCGGGGCGGCGCGCCGACGGCGGCGGCGCCGGCGCACTCCAGTCGCGCAGCGCCGCAGCGGCCGGATCATAGCTGGGCATGTGCACCTGCATGCGCGTGGTGGAGAGGAAGAACGCGGTCAGCGGATTGGGGCCGGTGCTGAGCAGAAACTCCCACACCTGCAGCGCATGCAGCCGGGCGAAGGGACCGTGCGGCCCCAGAGTGAACCCAGCCAGCAGCACCACAGCGCCCGAGGCCACGACCCGCGCCAGGACCCGCCGCGATCGCGAGGCCACACGCCGCCACCGGTCCGGGCCATTCCAGCGCCAGGCCAGCGCCAGCGCCAGCGCGCCGCCCAGGCCGGCACCCAGCCCGGCGCGCACGATGCCCTCGTAATGGAGGAACACCGACAGGGTCTGCGGATCGAAGGCGTGGCGCAGATCGGGCATCAGCAGCGGCGCGTGCAGCAGGGCCACCTTGGTGTCGCTGGCGTAGCGCAGGATCAGGCCGAGCACACCGGCGAGGAACAGGCCGAATCCCGGGCGGCCGCTCAGCGCCGCCGCGGCGAGGGCCAGACACAGCAGCACGACCAGGCAGTACACGCGCTCCAGCCCACCGGCCTCGCCTGCCAGCACGCGGAAGCCGGCCACGGCGAAGACCGCCAGGCCGAGCAGCCCGCCCGCCCACCTCTGCCACTGCGCTTCCCGACCCGCCATTCCGCGCCCTGTCCCGGCAAAAGGACAAGGTTACAGAAACATGACGGTCGGCGCGCCCTCCGCGGCGGCGCCACGGCCCGCCGCCTGCCTGTGGCAACCCGCGGCCTTGCCCGGCACCGACCGCAGCGGCGCGCCGTCCCTGGGCTCGCCGCAAACCGCTCCTGCGTTTCCGGCATTCGCGCCGTCCCTGGGCCAGCCGCAAACCGCTCCTGCGTTTCCGGCATTCGCGCCGTCCCTGGCGCTCAGATTTCGACCTGGGTGCCGAGTTCGATCAGGCGATTGCCGGGAATGCGGAAGAAGGCCGTGGCGGCCAGCGCATTGCGCTGCATGAAGGCGAACAGCTTGTCGCGCCAGATCGGCATGCCGCGGCGGTCCGAAGCCACGATGCTCTCGCGCGAGAGGAAGAATGTCGTGTCCATCATGTCGAAGGCCATGCCCGCTTTCTCGCAGCGTGCCAGCATCTCCGGCACGTCGGGCGACTCGGCGAAACCGTAGCGCAGCACCAGAGTGTGGAATTCGCCGCCGAGGGCACGCAGTTCGATGCGCTCCTCCTCCTCGGCCGTGGGCGTCTCCAGCCACTCCACATTGAGCATCACGTTGCGCTCGTGCAGCACCTTGTTGTGCTTGAGGTTGTGCAACAGGGCGTGCGGCACGGCGTCGAGCTGGGCGGTAAGGAACACAGCCGTGCCGGGCACGCGCAGCGGCGGGTGCTCGGCAATCGATTCGATGAAAGGCTTGAGCGCCAGGCCGGCCTGCTTGATCTCGCGGATCACCAGCTCGCGGCCACGCCGCCAGGTGGTCATGACGGTGAACATCACCAGGCCCAGGGCCAGCGGGAACCAGCCGCCGTGCTCGACCTTGTCGAGGTTGGCGCCGAGGAAGGCGAAATCGACCACGAGGAAGGTGCAGCCGAGCACGCCGACCGCGAGGCGGCTCCAGCCCCACATGCGCCGCGCCACGAACATCACCAGGATGGAATCGATGCTCATGGTGCCGACCACGGCGATACCGTAGGCCGCGGCCAGGTTGGAGGAGGAGCGGAATCCCAGCACCACGGCCAGGGTCAAGGCCAGCAGCATGCGGTTGACTGCGGGCAGGTAGATCTGGCCGCGCGTCTCGTGGGAGGTGTGGCGCACTTCCATGCGCGGCAGGTACCCCAGCTGGATGGCCTCGCGCGTCACCGAGAACGCGCCGGAGATCACCGCCTGCGAGGCGATCACCGTGGCGGCCGTGGCGAGCGCGATCATCGGATGCAGCAGCGGCGCCGGAACCATGAGATAGAAGGG
>DAOOVM010000089.1:0-10391 GCA_035370085.1 Rhodanobacteraceae bacterium
GGCGCGCAGGGCGCGGGCGATGCGGCCGCGCTCGTTCTTCGCCAGCGTCTCCAGGTGCTCGGCCACGATGCGCCGCGCCAGCGCCACGCCCGGTGCGGCTTGGTCGAGGGCCTCCAGCTGCACGTCCAGACATTCGGCCAGGTTGCGGCTGGCCACGCCCAGCGGATCGAAGCGTTGCACGCGGTGGCGTACCGCCTCCACCTCCGCCGGCGTGGGCTGGAACATACCCTGCAGGCACTGCTGGATGGCCTCGACCGGCTCGTGCAGGTAGCCGTCGTCGTCCACCGCCTCGATGATGGCCGCGGCGATGGCGTGGTCGCGCGGCGACATGGGCGTGAGATTGAGCTGCCACAGCAGGTGGTCGCGCAGATCCTCGCGTTCGGGCTCCTGCGGCTCCAGGCCCTCGTCGTCCGGAGCGGGGCCGCGCGGGGCGTGGGAGAAGTCGGCGTCGAGCGGCTCGTAGGGTTCCTCGCCCTCGCCGTCGCGCTCGCTGCCGGCGGCCTGGTCGGCGGCCTGCGCCGCGTGCTCGAACTCGTGGCTGGCGTGCGGGGTCTCGGGGGCCTCCGCCGGTTCCGGCGGCAGCTCCTCGGGCAGTTCCAGCAGGGGATTGGATTCAAGTGCTTCGCGCAGCTCCATTTCCAGCTCCACGCTGGAGAGTTGCAGCAGGCGGATGGCCTGTTGCAGTTGCGGAGTCAGCGCCAGCTGCTGGTGCAGCCGGAGGTGGAGCGCAGGCTTCATTCACATCCCCTTGGCGCGACCATCCTAATCCGGATCGGGGCGTGGGTGAATCGGCCGAAATGCGCTATCGTCGGCGCTTGGCACATGCCCTCGCGTGCGCGCTGACGGCGGCCTACATGCGGAATTCCTTGCCGAGGTAGACGTCGCGTACGCGCTGGTTGGCCAGGATCGCCGCCGGCGCGCCCTTGGCCAGCACCGCGCCTTCGGCCAGGATATAGGCGCGGTCGCAGATGCCCAGGGTCTCGCGCACGTTGTGGTCGGTGATGAGCACGCCGATGCCGCGCTCCTTGAGATGGCGCACGATGCGCTGGATCTCGCCTACGGAGATCGGATCCACCCCGGCAAAGGGCTCGTCCAGCAGCATGTAGCGCGGCCGCGCCGCCAGGGCGCGCGCGATCTCCACACGCCGCCGCTCGCCGCCCGACAGGCTGGCGCCCTTCTGTGTGGCGACGTGGCCGACCTGGAGTTCGTCCAGCAACTGCTCCAGTTCGGCGCGGCGCCCCTTGCCGTCGAGATCGTCGCGCAACTCCAGGATGGCGAGGATGTTCTCCGCCACCGTCAGGCGGCGGAATACCGAGGCTTCCTGCGGCAGATAGCCGACGCCGAGGCGGGCGCGGGCGTGCATGGGCAGGCCGGTGATGTCGGTGTCGTCCAGGCGGATGGTGCCGGCGTCGGCGCCGATGAGGCCGACGATCATGTAGAAGCAGGTGGTCTTGCCGGCGCCGTTGGGGCCGAGCAGGCCCACCACCTCGCCCTGGTTCACCGTGCAGGCGAAGTCGCGCACCACCTCGCGCTGCTTGTAGCGCTTCTTGAGCCCGCTGGCGCTGAGCATCAGTTCTTCTTTTCCGCTGCGGTCGCCGGCTTGGCCTTGGGCTGCACGATCATGTGCACGCCGCCGCCGGGTGCCTGCGTGCCGCCGGTGATCTCGCCGCTGTCGGTGTTGTAGACGATGCGCTCGCTGCGGAACTCGCCGCGGCCTTCCTGTACGACCACGGCTTCGCCGGTGAGCACGGCGGTGTTGCTCTCGGCGTCGTAGTCGATGTTCGCCGCCTGCGCACGCATCTGGCCGCCACCGTCGAGCTGCTGCGAGAGGTGCGCGGGCTTGCCCTCCAGCAGCACGCGGCGGACCTGGTTGTCGTCGCCCTGGCGCAGGGTGGCCCGGGCGCCATCGCCCTTCACCGTGCCCTGCACGAAGCGCACGTTGCCGCTGAGCACGGTCACGTTGGCTTTCTGGTCGGTCCTGGAGCTGTCTGCGTGGATGTCCAGCGGCTGCTCGCGGTCGCTCTTCAGCGCCCAGGCGGCGGGGGCGAGCGCCAGCAGAACGAGGGCGGTGAGGACTTCAGCGTTGCGACTTGGGCGCGAACGTGGCGTGGACATTGGCGAGCAGTTCCAGTTGGTGGGTACCGAGGTCGGCCTTCATGCCCGTGCCGCGTTGCATCACGCCGGGCTGGGTCATCACGGTGTCGGCCGCCGTTTCGAGTTTCTTGTCCTTGGGCCAGGCGGTGACGTCGCGCGTCTCCACCCGGGCGGGCTTGATCTTACCCTGCGCGTCGCGGTGCATCTCCACCGCGCCCGCCAAGAGCATTCTTGCGCCGTCCTTGCTGATCCAGGCGTTGTCCGATTCGCCCTTCCAGTCGGCGCTGTCCCTGCCGGCCACGACGAAGTGCGGCGCCTCCACCCACATCGAACCGTCGTCGTTGCGCCGTGCCAGGCGCGGGGCCGTGACGGTGAAGCTGAGCTGGCCGGCTTCGTCCAGGGCGTGCATCTCGAACTCGCCCAGCGTGTAGGTGGAGCGCGGCGGACCGACGAAGGCGGGCGGCCCTTCGGGTGCACGGATGAACCAAAGCAACGCCTGAGTCGCCAGGGCGGCCAGGGCGAGCAGGGCAATGGTTAGGACGCTGCGGCGTTCCATCACGACCAGTGGGCGAGTTCGCCGTCGGCGCGGCCCTGCGCGGCCAGGAGCAGGTCGGCCACCTCGCGTGCGGCGCCGCGACCGCCCGCACGCTGCGTGCGCCAGTGCGCGCGCGCCGCGATCCACGGGTGGGCGTCGGCCGGCGCGATGGCCAGACCGACGCGCAGCATCACCTTGAGATCCGGCAGGTCGTCGCCCGTGTACGCGACCTCGTCGGCGGCCAGGCCGAGCGCGCCGCGCAGCTGCTCGAAGCAGGCCAGCTTGTCGCCCTGGCCCTGGTAGACGTGGGCCACGCCCAGTTCGGCCATGCGCTCGGTCACCAGCGGCGACATGCGGGCGGTGATGATGGCCACCTCGATACCGTTGGCCAGCAGGCGCTTGAGGCCCAGTCCGTCATGCACGTGGAAGGCCTTCAGCTCGTGCCCGTCGGCCGCGTACCAGAGCCTGCCGTCGGTCAGCACGCCGTCGACGTCGAACACGGCCAGCTTCACGCGCGCGGCGCGCTGCAGGATCGCGGCCGGGACGGGCAGGTGTTCGGCTGTGGTCATCGCGGAGGTTTCCGGGTGTGGAGGCTGGCGGTGGTCGGGGGGCGCGGACCGCGCCCTGCCCCGCAGTGCAGGGGTGGGCCGCCGCGGTCGGCAGGCCCGCGGCGGGTCACACGACCCGCGCGCGCAGGAGGTCGTGGATGTTCAGGGCCCCGACCACGCGATTGTCGGCATCGACCACCAACAGGGCGTGAATCTTGTGGTCTTCCATCAGACGCGCGGCTTCCACCGCCAGCTTGTCCGCGCCGATGGTCTTGGGGTTGGGCGTCATGAGCGAGGCCAGCGGCGTGCGGCGCAGGTCGATGGCGGCATCGTCCAGGGCGCGACGCAGGTCGCCGTCGGTGAACACGCCCAGCAGGCGGTTCTCGGCGTCGACCACGGCCGTCATGCCCAGGCCCTTGCGCGTCATCTCCACCAGGGCTTCGGACAGGGAGGCATCGCGGTGCACGCGCGGCACCATCTCGCCGGTGTGCATCACGTCGCCGATGTGCAGCAGCAGGCGGCGGCCGAGGGAACCGGCGGGATGCGAGCGGGCGAAATCGTCGGCCGTGAAGCCGCGCGCTTCCAGCAGGGCGATGGCCAGGGCGTCGCCCATCGCCAGGGCCGCCGTCGTGCTGGCGGTGGGCGCCAGGCCGAGCGGGCAGGCTTCGGCCGGCACGGACACGTCCAGATGCACGTCGGCCATGCCGGCCAGCGAGGACGAATCGTTGCCGGTCATGGCGATCAGCGGAATGCCCTGGCGGCGGATCAGCGGCAGAATGGTGAGGAGTTCGTCGGTCTCGCCGGAATTGGACAGCGCCAGCACCACGTCCTTGTGCGTGATCATGCCGAGGTCGCCGTGGCTGGCCTCGCCCGGATGCACGAAGAAGGCCGGCGTGCCGGTGGAGGCGAGGGTCGCGGCGATCTTGCGGCCGATGTGGCCCGACTTCCCCATGCCCGACACCACCACGCGCCCCGGGCACTCGAGCATGAGCTGGCAGGCGCGCTGGAAGGATTCGTCGATGCGCGTGGCAAGCACCTCGATCGCGCGCGCCTCGGTGGCGATCACCGCGACGGCGCTGGCCTTGAGCCGCTCCAGGTTGAGCAGCGGATGGCCGGCGGAGGCGACGGCACGGGGCTGGAGGTGGGCGTTCATGAGGAGTGCCGGATGCAGCAGGGAAATGGGTTTCATGGTCTCGGCGTTGGGCGAGGCGGCGGAATTCCGCTACCATTCGCGCCCCCCATTGTAGCCGGTTGCCCCGGTCCGCTGCCCCGGACGCGGTCGAACCGGCCGCCGTCGCAGCCTGCCCGCGACCTGCCACCTTCAGCGCTCCCCATGGACACCCAGACCATCCAGCATCTGATCGAAAGCGGCCTGCCCGGTGCGCGTGCCGAGGTGAGCGGTGCCGACGGCGTGCACTTCGAGGCGCGCGTGGTGTGTGCTGCCTTCGCCGGCAAGCCGCCGCTGGCGCGCCACCGCATGGTCTACGCCACCCTGGGCGAACTCATGGGCGGCGCCATCCATGCGCTGTCGCTGAAGACCCTCACCCCGGAGGAAGCCGGTCAGTAGGGCGCGGGGCATCGGGCGTCGTGCGAGCGATTCCCGCCAGGCTCCGCATCCGCGCATGACCGGCGCCTGCGGTTCCCGATTACCGATTCGAGATTCTGCGCACTCCCATGGCCAAGATCGTTATCTCCGGTGGCGCCCCCCTGCAGGGCGACGTGTGGATTTCCGGGGCGAAGAACGCGGTGCTGCCGATCCTGGCGGCGACGCTGCTGGCCGATGAGCCGATGAGCATCGGCAATGTGCCGCACCTGCACGACGTCACCACCACGATGGAATTGCTCGGCCAGATGGGCGTGCAGCTGGTGGTGGACGAGCGCATGAAGATCCATGTCGATCCGCGCGCGGCCAACCACTACTTCGCGCCCTACGACCTGGTGAAGACCATGCGTGCGTCCATCCTCGTGCTGGGGCCGCTGGTGGCGCGTTTCGGCGAGGCCACGGTGTCCCTGCCCGGCGGCTGCGCCATCGGTTCGCGGCCCGTGGACCTGCACATCAAGGGCCTGCAGGCGCTGGGCGCCGAGGTCACGGTGGAGAACGGCTACATCAAGGCCCGCGCCAGGCGCCTGAAGGGCGCGCGCATCAATCTCGACCTCGTCACCGTCACCGGCACCGAGAACATCATGATGGCCGCGGCCCTGGCCAGCGGCACCACGGTGATCGAGAACGCGGCGCAGGAGCCCGAAGTGGTGGACCTGGCAAATTGCCTGAACGCCATGGGCGCAAGGATCGGGGGTGCGGGTACGGCCACGCTGACGATCGAAGGCGTCGAGCGCCTGCACGGCACCCACTACGACGTGCTGCCCGACCGCATCGAGACCGGCACCTTCCTCGTCGCCGGCGCCATCACCGGCGGGCGCATCGTGGCCAAGCGCACACGGCCGAAGACGCTGGATGCGGTGCTGGCCAAGCTGGAGGACGCCGGCGCCCATCTCAACGTCAGCGAAGACGTGATCGAGCTGGACATGCGCGGCAACCGTCCGCGCGCGGTCAACATCACCACGGCGCCCTATCCGGCCTTCCCCACCGACATGCAGGCGCAGTTCGCCGCGCTCAACTGCGTGGCCGAGGGCGTGGGCGTGATCACCGAGACGGTGTTCGAGAACCGCTTCATGCACGCGCACGAGCTGCAGCGGCTGGGCGCGGACATCCGCCTGGAAGGCAATACGGCCATCATCAAGGGCGTGCCCAAGATGACCGGCGCGCCGCTCATGGCCACCGATCTGCGTGCCTCGGCCTGCCTCGTGCTGGCCGGCCTCGTGGCCGAGGGGGATACCGTGGTCGACCGCGTGTACCACATCGATCGCGGCTACGAGAACATCGAGGAAAAACTCGGCGGCCTGGGCGCGCGCATCCGGCGCCTGCCGTCCTGAGGCTGGCCGCGGCGCGGCGGCTGCCGCACCGCATGGGTACCTGCGCCGGCGGACTCAGCCGCCGCCCACGCGCTGCAGCTCCATCACGATGACCGAGCCGTCGCCCTGGGTCTGCTCCAGGCGCACGGGCATGGGCGCGACCTGCGGCGCGTACCAGGACACGATCTTGCCCGGCGCGTCGGTGCGCTCGACCTTGAGCGTACGGTAGTTACCGGCGGGCAGCCGCAGCTCCTCTTCCCCCGCCACGCGGTACTGCTGCTGCTCCACGTGGTCCTTCACCGCCACGGCGAGCTGCGCCTCGCGTCGGCCGGCAGCCAGGGCCTCGCCCAGGGCAAGGGCCACGGCATGGCGGTCGACGGTGCCGGCGTCCACCGCATAGCGGTACTCCCGGCTGCCTTCGCTGACCTGCACCTCACCGGCTCCCCAGTCGAACTCGGCGTGGCGCTGCTTGTGCTTGATGGCCGCGTCCTGGCGGTAGTCGTAGCTCAACCCCTCGGGGCGCCCCTCGCGCCAGCGCAGGCGCGACTGCTCGCGTACCTCCAGGCCCAGCAGGCGCGCCATGCCGTTGGTGCCGCGGGTCTCGGTCACCAGGCTCCAGTCGCCGCCGGGCGCTGGCGCCAGGCGCACCTGCGAGGTGCCGATGGCCTTGCCGTCGCGGCTGACCACGTAGTGAAGATCGAACGGAGCCGGGGCGGCGCAGGCCGTGGCGGCGAGCAGACCCAGTCCGAGCGGAAGGAAACGGCGCATGCGCAACTCCTGGGGCGGGCGAGATGGGACAGTGTGCCGGCGCAGGCCTGAACGCTAGGCCGGAGCGACGTCTGTGGTCCTCAGCGCTCGTGCAAGCGGCTGTCGCTGGCCAACTGCAGGGGCGCAGCCAGCGGCTTGGCGTCGTGCTCGACGCGGCCGTCGCGCAGGCGTACGTGGCCGCGCGCGATTGCGTCCACGCAGGCGACCAGCAGGCGGTGCTCGCGCGGCAGCAGGCGTTCGGCCAGGGACGCGGGCGTGTCGCCTGCGCGCACGGCCAGCTCCGCCTGGGCGATCACCGGGCCGCCGTCGAGTTCGGCCGTGACGTAGTGCACGCTGGCGCCGTGCAGGGCATCACCCGCGGCCAGCGCGCGTTCGTGCGTGTGCAGCCCCGGATACTTCGGCAACAGCGAGGGGTGGATGTTGATCATGCGCCCTTCCCAGGCCGCGACCACGGCCGGATCGAGAATGCGCATGAATCCGGCCAGCACGACCAGGTCGGGTCGGGCGGCCGCCACGCGCTCGAACAGCGCGCGGTCGTAGGCGGCGCGGTCCGTGTAGGCGGCCGCGTCGAGGCTGGCGGTGGGAATGCCCTCGGCCTCGGCCACGGCCAGACCCGCCGCGCCGCGGCGATTGCTGCCCACCAGGACGATGTTGCCGGCGAGGCGGCCCTCGCGGCGGGCGTCGAGCAGGGCGCGCATGTTGGAGCCGCGCCCGGAGATCAGCACGGCGATGCGGAATTCGTTCGAGGTCACGGTCGCTGTGCGCAGTCCAGGACCGCGGATTCTACCCGGACGGGCGCGATGCACTGACGGTGGCGTCGGCGGGATGCGCGGTGGCCAGCCCTCGCGCCAGGACGAGCGCCAGGCCGGCACCCAGCCCCTGGGCCAGCACGAAGCCCGGCACATCGGTGAGGCGAATGCCGGCAAAGGTCGGCGTGAAGGCGCGCGCCAGGGTCACGGCGGGATTGGCGAACGCAGTCGATGCGGTGAACCAGTAGGCCGCGGCGATGTAGGCGGCGACCAGCGCCGGCACGGCGCCCGGTGCGCTGCGCCGGCCGAGCAGGATGGTGAGCAGCAGGCCCGCCGTGGCGACGGCCTCGCTCAGCCGCTGTCCCACACCGCTGCGGGTGTGCTGGGAGAGGGCGATGGGGTCGAGGCCAAACATGGCATGGGCCAGCACTACGCCCGCGAGGGCTCCCGCGAACTGCGCCGCCACGTAGGCGCCGGCCGTGCGCCATGCCAGCTCTCTGCGCAGGGCCATGGCGAGGCTCACCACGGGGTTGAAGTGCGCACCCGACACCGGGCCGCACAGCACGATCAGCCACCACAGCCCCAGACCGGTGGCGGTGGAATTCGCCAGCAGCGCCACAGCGGCATTGCCCTGCGCCAGGGTCTCGCCCATGTGGCCGGATCCGACCACGATGGCGAGCAGCAGCGCCGTACCCAGCGCCTCGGCCAGCAGGCGCTGCGCCGGCGCCGTCACGCCGGGACCCCGAGGTCGTGCAGCAGCGCCAGCACGCGCCGCTCGATCTCGTCGCGCACGGCACGGAACGCCTCGTCGGACAGGTGCTTGGGGTCAGGCAGGGCCCAGTCCTCGCGCCGCGGCGCGGCAATCCATGGGCAGTTGTCGCCGCAGCCCATGGTGATCACCGCATCGAAGGGTGTGTCCGCATAGGCGTCCAGCGACTTGGAGGACTGGCCGGACAGCTCGATGCCGCGCTCGCGCAGGAAGGCGATGGCGCGCGGGTTCACCGCGCCGGACGGGCGCGACCCGGCGGAGTGCGCCTCCACGCGGTCGCCGCCGTGGGAGCGCGCAAAGGCCTCGGCCATCTGGCTGCGGTTGGCGTTCTCCACGCACACGAACAGCAGGCGCGGGCGCGGGTTCATGCGCAGCAGCCCGAGGCCTTGGCCGCAGGGCCGCAGCAGGGTGCCGCGACCGCTGCTTCCGCGGTGGCGCAGACCGGGCTCGTGGCGCATGCCGACTCGCTGGCGTAGTAGGTGGTGGCCTCGCCGTGGGTGAGGAAGCTTTCCCAGCGCAGGCCCTGCGGGTCTTCGGCCCACAGCTTGTCCGATCGCGCGTAACAGCAGGTCGTGCCGCTCTCGGCGAGCGCCACGGCGTCAGCGGCGGCCAGGCGGGCGCCAATGTCGCCGAGTTCGGCGGCGTCCTCCGCCTGCAGCCCCAAGTGGTCCAAGCCCGGCGCGCGGCCGGTGTTGGAAATGGCGAAGTTCAGGCGCGGGTCGTCGAGCATCCACTTGGCGTAGTCGGCCTTGCGGACGCTGGGCGCGCTGCCGAACAGGGTGCTGTAGAAGCGGATGCTCTGCTCGAGATCGGCAACGTTGACGTGGACGTGGAAGCGTTTCATGGCGCGGACCTCTTGGTGGGCGAGGGTGGACAGGCAGCGATGTCGCTGCAGCCGGGAGCGTCGCGGCCGGCGCAGCAGTTTTCGGTGAGGAAGGCGAGCAGGGCATTCATGCGCGCGTAGTCGGCGCGGCACAGGATGCGGCGGCCGTCGCGCTCGTCGCGAACCAGCCCGGCGCGGCGCAGCACGTGCAGATGGTTGGTCAGAGTGGCACCCGGCAGGCCAGTGCGTTCGGCCAGTTCGCCCACGACCAGTCCTTCCGGGCCGGCCTGCACCAGCAGGCGGAACAGGGCGAGACGACTTTCCTGGGCCAGCGCCTTGAGCGCCAGCAGGGCGGGCTGCGTTTTCATAGTTCCGGAATTATCGAAATAAGTGACGGGATGTCAAGTGCTGCTCGATTCCAGCTGTCACATGGCCTCGGCTAGCATCCCGCGATTGCCCCAGCGCCCGGCCCGCCATGCCCAGCCTCAGCGTCGTCGTTCCCGCCTACAACGAATCCACGGGCCTGCGTGAATTCCAGCGCCGCCTCGCTGCGGTGTTCGACGCCCTCGACCTCGACTGCCGCGTGCTGTACGTGGACGACGGCAGCCGCGACGACACCTTCGCCGTCATGGAGTCGCTGCGCGCCGCCGATGCGCGCGTGGCCACCCTCAGGCTCAGCCGCAACTTCGGCAAGGAGCTGGCCATGACCGCGGGCCTGGACCACTGCGATGCCGACGCGGTGGTGGTCATCGACGCGGACCTGCAGGACCCGCCCGAACTGATCGCACAGTTCGTCGCGCTCTGGCGCGAAGGCTACGATGTCGTCTACGGCACGCGCGCCTCGCGTGCCGGCGAGACCGCGGTGAAGAAGCTCACTTCCGCCGCCTTCTATCGCGTCATGGAGCGCCTCACCGACAAGCCCATTCCGCGCGACACGGGCGATTTCCGCCTGATGAGCCGGCGCGTGGTCGATGCGCTGCGCCAGCTGCGCGAGCGCCAGCGCTTCATGAAGGGCCTGTTCGCCTGGGTGGGCTACCGCCAGGCCAGCGTGGTGTACGAACGCGACCCGCGCCACGCCGGGCAGACCAAATGGAATTACTGGAAGTTGTGGAATTTCGCCCTGGAGGGGATCACCTCGTTCTCGTCCGCGCCGCTCAAGCTGGCCACCTACCTCGGCTTCGCCGCCGCCGCC
>DAOOVM010000090.1:0-10207 GCA_035370085.1 Rhodanobacteraceae bacterium
CGCCGACCAGGCCGCCCAGGCGGGCCGACTCAGCGGCGCGCCCGACAGCGCGCGGGCCCTGTACGAGGCCGCTCGCGCCATCGATGCCGACAACGACCTGGCGCGCAGCGGCCTGCGTCGCGTCGGCGAGGCGCTGCTGGCGCAGGCGCGCGAGGCGACGGGCCGCAATGACTTCGCCGGCGCGCATGCGCGCCTGGCCGACGCGCGGGCCGTGCTCGGCGGCGGGCCCGCGGTGGACCAGGCCGAGGCCGACCTCAAGCGGCAGGAGGCGGCGGGCACCCAGCTTGAGGACCTGCTGCGCCGTGCCGACGAGGCTCTGGCGGCCGGGCGCCTGCTCGAGGCGGACGGCGCGGTGGCGCAATACCAGCGCGTGCTCGCCCTCGACAGCGGCAACAGCCTGGCGCAGGCAGGGCTCAAGCGCGTGGGCGCCGCCCTGGCCGCGCAGGCACGCGAGCTGCTGGTCCAGGGCAAGCTCGACGAGGCCACGGCGCGCCTCGAGGACTTCGCCCGCACGCTGCCCAGCGATCCCGCGATCCCCAACCTGCGCGCGGAACTGGCCAAGGCGCGCGAATCCGCTGGCGCCGCGCTGGAAGCGCAGCTCAAGCGCGCGCAGGAGCTGCTGCGTGCCGGCCGCATCGCTGGCGGCGGCGAGGACAACGCGCTAGCGCTGTTCCAGGCGGTGCTGGCCCGTGATCCGGCCAACGCGCGCGCGCGCGCCGGCCTTGGCCAGGTGGCGCAGGCGCTGGTGGTGCAGGCCAATGCGGCGCTGGACGAGGACAATGCCGCCGCCGCCGAGCGTCTGCTCAATCAGGCCACGCTACTGGCGCCGAACGGGGCCGAGCTGGCCGCCGCGCGGGCGCGTCTGCGCGAGCTGCGCGAGCAGGCAGCGATCGCCGCGCAGCGACCGGTGCTGTCGCCGCAGCAACTGCAGCGCGTCGCCGCACTGGTCGGCGAGGCCGAAAAGGCCGCAGCGGCCGGCCGCCTGATGCTGCCGCCTGGCGACAGCGCCTATGACAAGTACCGCGCGGCCCTGGCGATCGACGCCGACAATGCGCAGGCCCTGGCCGGCCTGCAGGCGCTGCCGCAGCGCGCGCGCGAGCTGTATGCGCAGGCGCTGGCGGTGCGCGAACCGGATCGGGCCCGCGACATGACCGACACGCTGGCGCAGCTGTCGCCGGGCGAAGCCGCCCTGCCGGGCATGCGGGCGCGCGTGGCCGACGCTTACCTCGACCTGGCCGAACAGCGCATCGGCGAGAACCGGCCCGACGACGCGCGCCGCGCGCTGACGCTGGCGCGGCAGATCAGCCCCGCCAATCCGCGGCTGGCGCCGGTCGAGCAGAAGCTGCGCGAACTGGCGCAGTGAGGCGCCCCCCGGAAGCCGCGGCCGATCGACCCGGGCCCCTGCCGGCCTGCGCGCCGTGTGCCTGCTGCTGATCGCCCTCGACGTCGTGCCGCAGCGCCCCGTGCTGCTGCTCGGCAACCGCGATGAGTTCCATGCACGGCCCAGCGCGCCGGCGGCGCCCTGGGCAGAGGCACCGCAGGTGGTCGGCGGCCGCGACCTCGAGGCCGGCGGCAGCTGGCTCGCATTGCGCCGCGACGGCCGCTTTGCCGCGGTGACGAATGTGCGCCTGGCCGACCCGCGCCACGGGCCGCGTTCGCGCGGCGCCCTGGTGCGTGACTTCGTGCTCGGTCATGACGCGCCGGACGCCTACGTGGCGCAACTGCGCCGGCGGCACGGCGACTTCGCGCCCTTCAACCTCGTCGTCGGCGATGCGCGCTCGGTCTGGTGCCTGGAGAGCCCGCGCGATCGCGCGCGGCGCCTGGCGCCCGGCGTGCACCTGGTCAGCAACGGCCCGCTGGATGCGCCCTGGCCCAAGATGGAGCGCCTGCGCGCCGGCTTCTGCCGCACCCTCGCCGCGGCCGCCGGCGCGGCGCCGCGCGATGAGTGCCTGCTGGACCTGCTGCGCGATGCAACGCCGGCCGCCGATGCGCAGTTGCCCGACACGGGCATACCGCGCGAGCGCGAGCGTTTGCTTTCCGCGATCTTCGTGCGCGGGGAGGCCTACGGCACGCGCGCCAGCACCCTGGCGTGGCGCGCCGCCGATGGTGGCATCGGCCTGGTCGAGCGCCGTTTCGGTCGCGCCGGCGCGGCGCAGGGGGAAACGCGCCTGACCTGAGCCGGCGGCGTGCCGGGCCTCAGCCGAGGATGCGCTGCAGCGCCTGCTGCGCGGCCGCGAAACTGAAGTGGCGCTGCACGTTGGCCAGGCCGCCGCGCGACAGGCGCTGCCACAGGGCCTCGTCGCCGTACAGGCGCAGCACGGCCGCGGCGAAGGCGCCGGCATCGGCGGCGACCAGCACTTCATCGCCCTGGACCAGATGCATGCCCTCCACGGCCATGGGTGTGGCCACCACCGGCAGGCCGTAGCTCATGGCCATGTTGACCTTGCCCTTCACGCCCGCGCCGTAGCGCAGCGGGGCGACCGAAACGCGGCAGCCGTCCATGAACGGTTCGAGATCGGCGACGAAGCCGTGCGCCACCAGGCCCTCGCCGGCCAGCGCGGCGATCTCCGCCGGCACAGGCTGGCCGATCACGTGCAGTCGCACTTCGGGCAGCTGCGCCCGCACGACCGGCAGCACGTCGCGCGCAAACCACAGCACCGCGTCGACGTTGGGGGGATGCTGGAAGCTGCCGACGAAGACCAGGTCGGTACGCGCGGCGAAGGGGCGCCGGCAACCGTGCACCTCGTGCACGTTGGACAGGATCTCCACGCGCACCTGCGGCAACTCCCGTGCCAGCAACTCCTGCTCCACCGGACTCACCACCAGGGTGACATCGCACTCGCGCATCAGCTTGTGTTCCTGCGCGCGCGTCTGCGCCGCCTGGCGACGCAGCGCCGCGTCGTCGGCGAGCTCGGCGGCGCGCTGCTCGCGCAGGTAGTGCAGGTCCACGGTGTCGAACACCAGGCGCGCCTGCGCTGCGTACAGGCGCGCCAGGCCGAGGTAGTGGATGGCGATGTAGTGGCGCGAGAGAACGATGGCGTCGAACTCGGCGCCGCGCTCGCGGAAGAAGCGCACCGGGTCGGCCAGATAGGGGTGGTACTGCACCTCCACGCCCAACGCCTGCACCGCTTCGGTGTAGCCGGCGACGTAGGCGCGATTCTCGGCGAAGAAGCTCACCTGCCAGCCGAGCGAGCGCAGCAGGCGCATGAGGTTCACCATGCGCAGCGAGCCGGAATCCTGGTCCGGCGTCGGCGTGCAGGCGTCGATGATGAGGATGCGCCGCTGTGCACGGAAGGTGGCAGCGCGCGGTGCGTCCCGGGCGTCGTCGATCGGGGCCGGTTGGTGCGCCAGCGCTGCGGCCCATTTCTCGCGGAATTTATCCCGGTTCACCACCTGGTAGCGCTTCATGCCGCTGGTGGTATCGGTGCCGGCGCTGATGCCTTCGAAGTGGATGACCGTTGCACGTGGCTCGTAGTACACCTTGAGCCCAGCTGCGCGCACGGCGAAGGCGAGGTCGGTGTCCTCGTAGTAGGCCGGGGCGTAGCGCGCGTCGAAACCGCCCAGACGCTGGAACAACTCGCGCCGGATCAGGATGGCGGCGCCCGAGCAGTAGTCGGTTTCGCGCCGGAAACCGTAGCGCGGGTCGCCTGGATCATCGAAGCGGCCGTAGTTCCAGCCCGAGCCGTCGCGGAACACGATGCCGCCGGCTTCCTGCAGGCGACCGTCGGGATAGACCAGCCTGGCGCCCACCAGGCCCGCGTCGGCCTCCTCGGAAAAGCAGCACAGCAGTGCCTGCAGCCAGCCGGCCGTGACCACCGTGTCGTTGTTGAGGAAGAAGACGAACTCGCCGCGCGCCGCGGCCGCGCCGGCGTTGCAGGAGCCGACGAAGCCGAGGTTCTGCGCATTGCGCAGCACGCGCAGACCGTCGATCTGCGCCAGCCGCACCGCCGTCGCGTCGCTCGAGCCGTCGTCCACGACGATCACCTCGAAGGGCGTCGCGTCGGCATGCTGCGCCAGGGAGCGCAGGCAGGCCACGGTGTAGGCGATCTTGTTGTACACGGGAATCACCACGGACACGCGCGGCGCGTCCGAGGTTGGCAGGGCGAACGGGGCGAAACGCTCGTCGGGCGCCTGTGCGACCGGCGCCAGTGTCGGCGTGCCGCGGGCGAGCTCCTGCCGGGCGCGGCGCAGCGTGCCCAGCAGCCCGCGGCGGCGCAGGCTGCCGCGCGTGCGCTGCCAGGCCGTGCGCAGACGGCCCAGCAGGAAGGCCAGGCGCGTGCGCAGGTTGCGCCAGCGCAGTTTGGCCGTCCGCAGCGGGGCGGTGAGCCGCCAGGAGGTGCTGGCCAGCATCGCTTCCCGTTCAGCGGCCAGCGGTGCCAGGCGCCGCACTTCGGCGTCCAGCCCCTGCGCCCACTGCGTGGATTCGCCCAGCTCCACCTGCAGCTGGTCGATGCGTGCGACGGCGCGGCGGCGCTCGCGGTCGAGGCCAAGGGCCCAGTCGGCACGGCGCCCCAGCTCGGCCTGCTGCTCGGCGAGCTGGCGCCGCTGCCGCAGCAATTCGGCCGCCTGTGCCGCGGCGCGCTCGGCCAGGTCGGCGGCGCGCAGGGCATCGGGTCCGGCCACAGCGACTGTGGTCGCCGGCGTCGCGCCCAGCAGCGGTGCCAGCAGGCCGGCATAGTCGACAGCCATGGCGTGCAGCGTGCGCGGCGCGTGCGTGCGAAGATTCGCCCGCACGCGCTGCAGCGCGCCACGGTCGGCGGCGAGCTGCGCCACCCGCGTCGCCACGGCCGCACCGTCCGGCGCGACGAGGAAACCCGTCTCGCCCTCGGCGATGCGCTCGGCCAGGGCGCCCACGCGCGTGGCGATCACCGGCAGGCCCAGGCTCCAGCACTCCGACAGCGTGTAGGAAAAGGTCTCGGCCACCGCCGGCAGCAGCAGGGCCGCGTCCGGGCGCAGCGTGGCGAGCAGCTGAGGCAACTCGTCGCGCCGGTAGTCGAGCACGACGTGCACGCCGCACTCGCCGAAGAAGTCCATGCCATCGGCACCGGCGCCGAGCAGGAACACCTCGGCGTGACCGCGCAGCCCGGGCAGGGCGGCGCGCAGCAGTTCGGCGCCCTTGCTGCGCCGCACACGGCCGGGCAGGACCAGGCGCAGTGGCCGCCTCTCGGCGTCGTCGGGTGCGGCGAGCGGGCCGCCACCGGCCGGCCAGGGCGCCAGTCCATGCGCGATCACCCGTTGCGGCAGCGCGCGCCATTCCGGGGCCAGGCGCAGCACATTGGCCAGGGCGCTGCGGCTGGGAGCCACCAGATGCGCCTGTGCCGAGCACACCGCCGCCACGCAGGCGTCGCGCAGGGCCTGCCAGTGGCGCGGGTCGCGTTCGGCGAACTCGTAATCGGCGCCGGCGCCGCGCAGGTCGGCGGCGCGTTGCGCGGCGTCGAAGGCCAGGCCGGGATCGCCGAAGTCGCGGTGCAGCAGTGGCCACAGCGGGTAGCAGTCGTGGGCCACCACGACCGTCGGCAGCCCGGTGCGCAGCACGTCCAGGCTGTGGCCGATGAGGGACGACACCAGCACCGCGGCGGGGGCGAAGTCGGCGCGCACCTGGGCCAGCACCGCGGCGTAGTCGGCATCGGCGAGGGACGTGTCGACGATGGCGCGCGACAGCGGCCAGCGGTGCAGGGCGGGCCCGGTGAGGCTGCCATCGTGCAGTTCCAGCACTTCGCCA
Source organism: Rhodanobacteraceae bacterium (assembly GCA_035370085.1). Taxonomy (GTDB): domain Bacteria; phylum Pseudomonadota; class Gammaproteobacteria; order Xanthomonadales; family Rhodanobacteraceae; genus Tahibacter. Next base: position 5,723 of record DAOOVM010000090.1, read on the forward strand.
TAGCGGCGCCGCGCATAGGTACCGCGCGCCAGCAGCACGAGGTGGCTGTGGGCGCTGTCGGCCGCGGCCAGGTCGCGCACGAAGCGTTCGGCCCCGCCGCCCCAGCCGTGCAGTACATGCAGCAGGACCGGGCGGCCGTCCAGACCGTGGCGTGCGCTCGGCGGGGGAGCGTGCAACGCGTCACCGAGGGCGGCGCGCACGGTGCCCAGCGGCGACGGTGGCGGCGCGTCGCTGCCCGGAGCGGGCGCCGCCGGACCGCGCAGTGCGCGAGCCGGATCGGCCACGTAGAGATGGTCGAGCAGCAGCGCGCGCAACGGCGCCCAGCGGGCGGGCAGCGTGGTGCCCTGCAGTTCGGCGATGTCCACCCGTGCCAGGCGCGCGCCGTGCCACAGCGACAGCAGCGGCGAGATCGCGTCGGTGCCGCAGGCGCGGCGCGAGCCGTAGGCGCAGACGAAGCGGTCGAGGGCCTCGGCGGCGAGCGTCGAGTGCGCGCCCGTGGGCAGCGGCGAGCGCTCGGGCGCCGTGTTGTCCAGCGGGCTCGCAACCAGCGCATCGTCCAGGGCCAGCGCGGCACGCAGGCGCGCCAGCCAGTGCGGCGGCAGCGCCGTACCGCTGCGCACGAGCGCCAGATGGTCGCCCGGGTACGCCGCGCGTGCCGCCGCCAGCAGCGCGGCCGGACTGTCGGCAGCGAAGTCCGGACGGCGCAGCGCCGCGCCCGGCCCTTCGGCCTGGGCGCCGCACAGGACCAGCGTTGCCGCGTCCGGCAGGCCCTGGCGCAGGTCCTCCAGCCAGGCGGCATCGGCGCGGCTGTCGCCATGGACGAGGACGCGCACGAGGGCGCCGGCAGAACTGGGCACGGAGGGAAAATCCTGAATGGGCGCCGAAACTTGGCGCGAAAGGCCGGGCATTATCGCGGATCGGCCCGATGCCTGCCATGCCGCCTGGGCTACACTGCCGCCGCCTTCGCCGCCGCTGTTCCCGCCTTGCCCCGACTCGCCCGTCTTGCCGCATTCCTGCGATTCATCTGGCGCTGGCTGCGCGCGCCCTGCTGGCTCGGGCTGGGCGCTGCCGCCGGCTTTCTCCTGCCCTACATCGTGTACCTCGATGGCCAGGTGCGCGCCCGTTTCGACGACCTCACCTGGACCGCGCCCACGCGCGTCTACGCGCGCCCGCTGGACCTGGCCCCGGGTCAGCGCCTGGACGCGGACGCCCTGCTGCTCGAACTCACCGCCGCGCGCTACGAGGAGGTGGCGGGTGCGCGCCTGCCCGGCACCTTCATGCGCGACGGCAGTACGGGCGGCAGCGGCCGCTTCGTCGTCGCCCGTCGCGCCTATGCCGACGTCGACGGGCGTGTGGCCGCGCGTCACGTGGAGATCCGCCTCGAGAACGGCCGCGTCGCGGCCCTGCGCGACCTCGACCGCGACCAGGCGCTGGAGCGCCTGCGTCTGGATCCGGCGCGCATCGCCACGCTGTACGGCGCCGAACAGGAGGAGCGCCGCGTGCTGCCCCTGGCGCAGCTGCCGCCGCTGCTGCTGGCCGGCCTGCAGGCGGTGGAGGACCGCGAGTTCAAGCACCACCACGGCGTCGCGCTAGGAGCGATCGCGCGCGCGGCCTGGGCCAACCTCGTGGCCGGCCGCGTGGTGCAGGGCGGCTCCACCCTAACCCAGCAGCTGGTCAAGAACCTGTTCCTCGACCGCAGCCAGAACCTGCTGCGCAAGGTCAACGAGGCCCTGCTGGCCCTGCTCATCGAAGCGCGCTACGACAAGCGGCGCATTCTCGACGCTTACGTCAACGAGGTGTTCCTGGGCCAGCAGGGAGGGCAGGCGGTACACGGCTTCGCCGCGGCCGGCGAGTTCTACTTCGGCCGCGAGCTGGCCAGCCTGCAGCCGGCCGACATCGCCCTGCTGGTGGGCCTAGTGCAGGGGCCGAGCTACTACGACCCGCGCCGCGCGCCGCAGCGCGCCCTGGCCCGGCGCAACCTGGTGCTGCAGCAGTTCCGCGACACCGGCCTGATCGACGAGGACGAACTGGCGCGCGCCCGTGCGCAGCCGCTGGGCATCGCCGAGACGCCCGGCCTGCCGCGCGACCGCTATCCCGCCTTCCTCGACCTGGTGCGCGCGCAGCTCGCGCGCGACTACGACGATGCCGCCCTGCGCGGCGCCGGCCTGACCGTGATGACCACGCTGGCGCCGTCTTCGCAGGTCCTGGCCGAGCGCGCGCTGGCGCGCACGCTCGAGGCGCTGGGCAAGCGCCAGGCCGAAACCCAGGGCGCCCTGGTGCTCACCCGGGCCACCGACGGCGAAGTCGAGGCGGTGGTGGGCGACCGCGACGCCGATGCGCAGGGTTTCAACCGCGCGCTGCAGGCGCGCCGCCCGATCGGTTCGCTGGTCAAGCCCTTCGTCTATCTCGCGGCCCTGGCGCAGCCCCAGCGCTACTCCCTCGCCACCTTGCTCGACGACGCGCCGGTGGCTCTGCCGCAGCCCGGCGGCAAGACCTGGATGCCGCAGAACGCCGACCGCGAGGCGCATGGCCGCGTGCCGCTGATCGACGGCCTGGTGCACTCCTACAACCTCGCCACCGTGCAGCTGGGCCTGCGGGTCGGCGTCGACCGCGTGCGTGGCCTGCTGGGTTCCTTCGGCCTGGGTGTGGAAATCAACCCCAATCCCTCGCTGCTGCTGGGGGCGCAGGAGCTGGCGCCGCTGGAGGTTGCGCAGCTCTACCAGTACTTCGCCGCCGACGGGCATGCCCTGCCGCTGAAGGCGGTGCGCGGCGTGCTCGATGCCCAGGGGCGCGCCCTGCACCGCTACGCCACGCGCTCCGGCGCCGGCGACTACGTGGAGGCGGCCCGCTTGGTAAACTTCGCCCTGCAGCAGGTGGCCGTGTCGGGCACGGCGCATGCGCTGGCGGAGGGCGGACTCGCCGGCCTGCACGCGGCGGGCAAGACCGGCACCAGCGACGACGCCCGCGACAGCTGGTTCGCCGGCTACACCGCTAGCCATCTTGCCGTGGTCTGGGTCGGTCGCGACGACAACAAGCCCACCGGACTCATGGGGGCCACGGGTGCCCTCAAGGTGTGGTCGGCGCTGTTCCGCGACCTGCCCAGCGAGCCGCTGCAGCGCCCCCTGGGCGAGGGCATCGAGCTGGCCTGGGTGGCGCCGGAGTCGGGCCACCGCACCGCGGCGGAGTGCCGCGGTGCGCGCCAGCTGCCCTTCATCGCCGGCTACGCGCCGAGCGAGGAGGATCATTGCCTGATGGACGAAATCCGCGATTTCTTCCGCGGCGGCCGCGGTGCCGACTGATCCGCAGCGAGACGCAAGCCCATGGACCCAGGTATCCGTTGCATGAAACTCCCGCGTTCCCCCATTCCCTGCGCCCTCGTGCTGGCGCTTGCCGCCTGCGGCCAGGCTGCGCCACCGGTCAAGCCTGCGCCGCCGCCGCAGGCCGGCGGCATGGTGCATGGCATCCGCGAAGCCGGCCGCAGCATGGCTTCCGCCGTGGAAGTGCAGCCGCTGCGCGACCCGGCCGTGGAAGGATTTCTGCGGCAGGCCGAGGCGCTGGAGGCGCAGAACCGCTATGCCGAGGCCATGCAGCAGGTGGACCGCGCCCTGCGTCTGGCCCCGGATGCGCCAGAGCTGCTGCAGTACCGCGCCGAGCTGGCCATCGCCCAGGGCCGCTATGCGGAGGCCGAGGGTCTGGCGCGCAAGTCCTACGACCTGGGTCCGCGCGTGGGCAGTCTGTGCGCACGCAACTGGCAGACCGTGGTGGAGCTGCGTGAGGCCGCCGGCGACGCAGCCGGCGCCGACAGCGCACGCGCGCAGCTGGCGAGCTGCGCGGTGAAGGCCCCGGTGCGCATGTGACGGCAGTCGCGGCGGAACCGGCGCCGTCGCTGCACCGGCGCCTGGCCGGGACAGGGATTCCTGCCCGGGGGTGCAAGTTGCCGTCGGCGCGCGCCCGCTACGGAGCGGCGCCGCATCGCCCGCGTAGCCCGGCGCGCGTCCGGCGCGGGCCATGACGGCGGCCGCGCGCGAGCTCCTCGGCCCCGACGGGCCCTTCGCCCGCGAGGTGCCCCACTTCGCCCCGCGCGAAGCGCAGCAGCTCATGGCCGAGGCCGTCGAAGAGGCCATCGCCGAGCGCCACACGCTGATCGCCGAGGCCGGTACCGGTACAGGCAAGACCTTTGCCTACCTCGTGCCGGCGCTGTGCTCGGGCAAGCGCGTGATCGTGTCGACCGGTACCAAGACGCTGCAGGATCAGCTGTTCCACCGCGATCTGCCGCGCGTGCGCCAGGTGCTGGGCACGCGCCTGAAGACCGCGCTGCTGAAGGGGCGCGCGAACTACCTGTGTCTGCACCGCCTGGAACAGACCAGCCAGGAAGGACGCCTGGCCTCGCGCGAACAGGTGGGCGAGCTGCAGGCGATCCGCGCCTGGGCGCAGCGCACCGGCCGCACGCTCGAAAACCTGAAGCTCGCCTCCCTCAGCCGCGCC
>DAOOVM010000091.1:0-9948 GCA_035370085.1 Rhodanobacteraceae bacterium
GGGCAGGGGGGAGGGCAAGCGCCGATGGGCAATGCTCCGCGGCTCCCGGCCAACAATATCAGCGGGCAGTCAACCGGAGGCGGCCTTGGCTATGGGTGGCAGAGCGCAGACCCTGGGATGACCATGGCGGCCCTTGGAAGTGGATTTGTGAATACCGGCGGCAGTGTCGCCGACCTTGGCCAGATGTTCCTTCGTCGGGCCGTCAAATAGCAATTGGAGAACTGACATGGCAGAGCTTGGCAACAGTGGCGCCCCCTTCGCCTTCGTGAAGGGCGTGGACCTCAACACCGTGGGCGATACCGCGATCACCCTTCCGACCGGCAACCAGAAATGGGTGCCGCGTCGCGTGACGATCACGCATGCGAGCACGTCGCTTGCGGCGTCGTCGGCGACCGTTGGCCTCTACACCTCCACAGGCGGCGGCGGCACGGCCATCGTGACGGCGGCCACGCGCACCGGCCTGACCGCGGCCACCAAGTACGTGGACGGCACCATCGCCAGTTCGGACAGCTTCACCGCCTCGACGGTGTATGTCCGCGTCGGCGTGGCGCACGGCTCGGCGGCGACGTGCGACGTGTACGTCTACGGCGATTACCTGCCGTAATGCCTGCGCACAAGGGCTACCGCCCCCCTGCCGCTGGCATGGGGCGGAAGCTGGGATCAAAGAACAAGCTGACGAAGAAGGCGAAAGAAGCCTTCCAGCTGGCGTTCGAGGGCGCGGGCGGTGTCGATGCACTCACGGCGTGGGCCATCGACAACCGAACCGAGTTCTACAAGCTCTATTCGCGCCTGATCCCGGTCGATGTGACCAGCTCGGACGGCTCGCTGCGGCGCGCCAGCGAGCTTACCGATGACGAGCTTGCAGCTATCGCCGCAGGATGCAGCCCGGACGCTCTTGCAGCGGCGGGCGATTCGCAGCTCACTCACTGAGTGGGCCAGGCTCGCAGGGTTCGAGCCGGCGCGACACCACGGGCTGCTGATCCGCGAGTTGGAGGCAATCACGCGCGGGGAAAATGACCGGCTGGCGATCTTCATGCCGCCGGGCAGCGCGAAGAGCACCTATGCCTCGCGCCTTTTCCCGCCGTGGTTCCTCGCGCAAAACCCCACGAAATCGGTCATCGCTGCAAGCCACACGGCCGAGCTGGCCGAGAAGTGGGGCCGCAGCGTGCGCAACCTTGTGCAGGAGCACGCCCAGTCGCTGGGGTTTGGCATTGCCAAGGACAATCAGGCGGCGGGACGCTGGGCCACAAACAAGGGCGGCGAATACCTCGCTTCCGGCGTTGGCGGCGCCATCGCGGGCTTCCGCGCGGACCTCGGGCTGATCGATGACCCTGTTCGATCCCGCGAGGATGCGGACAGCGAGCTGATCCGCGAGCGGACGTGGGAGTGGTATCGAACCGACTTCTATACCCGATTGAAGCCGGGCGCAGCGATTGTGCTGGTGCAAACGCGCTGGCACGAGGACGACTTGGCGGGCCGCATCCTGGCCTCCGAGGGCGACAAGCGAGACGGTGGTCAGTGGCGCGTTATCAGCCTGCCGGCGATTGCGATGGAGCGCGACCCATTGGGGCGTGCCCCCGGTGAGGCGCTGTGGCCAGAGTGGGAGCCCATCGACCACTTGGAGCGCAAGCGGACAGTGGTCGGCCCGCGCGCTTGGCTGAGCCTCTATCAGCAGTCGCCTACGGCGGAGGAAGGCACCTACTTCCAGCGCGATTGGTGGCGCTACTACGACGCCCTGCCGCGCGACCTGAACATCTACATGTCAGGCGACTTTGCCGTGACTGACTCGGGCGGCGACTACACCGAGCTTGCGGTGTGGGGCGTGGATTCCACCGGCGACCTGTACGCGCTGGATTGGTGGAGCGGGCAGGAGACCGCCGACGTGTGGTGCGACGCACTGCTGGATCGGGCGGACCGGTGGAAGCCGCTGCGCTTCATCGGCGAGACAGGGCCGATCCGCCGCGCCGTTGAACCGTTTCTTGACCGGCGCATGCGCGAGCGCCGCGTCTACACCGCGACAGAGTGGATGCCGACATCGAACGGCAGCAAGGAAGCGCGAGCCAGGCCGTTTCAGGCCATGACCGCGACAGGGCGCGTGTTCTGGCCGCGCAAGGAATGGGCAGAGCGCGTGCTTGACCAGTGCCTGCGCTTTCCAGCCGGCAAGCATGACGACGCTGTGGATACCTGCGCGCTGATCGGCGCGTACCTCGACAAGACGTGGGCCGCGACTCGCACGCCGGAACCGAAACCGGCCGTGATCGCGGATCGATTCGTGGTGGGCGATTTCTTCCAACCTCCGAAGGCGGCTAGCTGGTAATGGCGAAAGAAAAAGACCCGCGCAAAGTCTGGCTAGACCGGATCGCACGCGAGGAGAAGGCCCACAAGAAGTTCCGTGAGGCCGCCAAGGACGCCGAAGGCGCCTATTTCGATGACCGCCAGGACAAGCGCAAGACCTTGTTCCCGCTGTTCTGGAGCACGGTGCAGATCGAACACTCGGCCATCTATGCGAACACGCCGAAGCCGGACGTGCGCCGCCGCTGGGCGGACCAGCCCGGCCCGCAGAAGGTGATGGCGCAGTGCATCGAACGCGCCCTGGACTACATGATCGACTCCGAGGAGTTCGTTGCCCCGTCGCATCGCGCGGTCAATGACTTCCTTGTGACGGGCCTTGGCCAGTGCCGCATTGTCTACAGTGCCGGCACGACGGATGAGCCGGTGACGAACGAGGAAACCGGCGAGCAGGTGTTGGACGATGAGACCGGCGAGCCGATGACCTCGCAGGTGCTGGCCTACCAGTCGCTGCATCTGGAGTATTTCCCCTGGAACCGCTTCCGCTGGGAGCCGGCGAAAGATTGGGAAAAGGTCGAATGGGTGGCGTTTGACCACCTGCTGAGCCGCGAAGAGATCAACGAGCAATTCGGGGTCACGATTAGCGGTGACGGAACGTCCGAAGGCTCACCGGACCTTCCGAAGGGCGCCAAAAAGTACGAACAGCTGTACGTGGTCTATGAAATCTGGGACCGCGAAACCCGGCGCGTTCTGTACCTGTGCGAGGCGCACAAGGATTTCCTGCGCGTTGACGACGATCCGCTGCGCCTCAAGGGGTTCTATCCCTGCCCACCGCCGCTGTTCGACAACATCGCGTCCGGCGAGTACGAGCCGCACCCCGATTACAAGTTCGTCCAGGCGCAGTTCGATTACGTCAACAAGCTGACCAAGCGCATCATTGCGCTGACCGAGCAGATCAAGGACGTTGGGTTCTACGACGCACAGCTCGGCGAGCTGGTGAAGCTGGCGAACGCCGAGGACGGCACGCTGGTGCCGGTGCCGAACCTCCTGGACCGCCTGAACAAGGCGAACGGCTCGGCCGGCTTCGATGCCGTCGTGGCGAAGCAGGACAACAGCACTAAGGTCCAGACCGTCAACACGCTGCTGCAGCTGCGCGACCAAGCGAAGAACGCAATTTTCGAGTCACTGGGCATTGCCGACATCATCCGCGGCGCCACGAAGGCCACCGAAACGGCGACGGCGCAGCAGATCAAGGGCCAGTGGGCGTCGGTGCGCCTGACGCAGAAACAGGCCAAGGTGAATGAGTGGTTCCGGTCGATCTTCCGCATCATGGCGGAGCTGATCGCAGAGCACTTCACGCCCGAACAGCTCTACATGATGACCTCCGTCCAGCTCACGCCGGACATGATGGAGGCCCTGCGCTCGGACGTGCTGCGGTGCTATGCCATCGACGTGGAGACCGATTCGACGGTCGCCAAGGACGAGGAAGCAGAGCAGCAGGGGCGAATGAAGTTCCTGGAATCGGTCACGCAGGCCATGAACACCCTGCTTCCGGCGGTTGCACAGAACATCATCCCGGCTGACCTTGCGACGCAGCTGATCACCTTCACGGTGCGCAGCTTCAAGTACGGCACGCAGCTCGAAGACGCCTTGGAAAACCTGCCGAACGGCCAAGCCCAGTTGCAGCAGCTCGGGCAGCAGGTGCAGCAATCGCAGCAGCAGGCGCAGCAGGTGCAGCAGCAAGCACAACAGCAGATGGCGCAGCTGCAGGCGCAAATGGGCCAGTACGAGCAGGCCCTGCGCCAGGCGCAGAAACAGGTGGAGGACTTGTCCGCACAGAATCAGCAGCTGCAGTCCTTGGTGGACCAGAGCGCGCAGATTGAAACGGCCAGCAAAGCGCAGAAGGCTGCCGCGGATGCGCGCAAGGCGGATGCGGACGCGACCCTGAAACAGGTTCAGGCAGCCAAGGTGGCGGCGTCGCCTGTCGGGATCCCGATGCAGTGATCACTTCCGGCGAGGCCCTGCGCACTGCGCTGGAAGCAGCCGTGGAAGCGCAGGTATCGCCCGCCGCGCGCTTCATCGGGCGCGTAGAGGGAGACCGCATCGTCGCCGTGTTCGGGGTGGACTCCTGGACTGGCGAGGACTGCGAACTCTTCATGGCGGCCACGCCACGCGGAATGTCCCGTGACTTGCTCGGCACGGTCTCCGACTACGTGTTCGGAATGCTCGGCTGTACGCGCATCACCTGCCGCGTTAAGGCCACGAATGGGCCAATGCTGGCCCTGATTGAACGACTCGGATTCACCCAAGAGGGCCGTCTACGGCGTGCTCTCCAAGGCACTGATGTCCTCGTGTTTGGAATGCTCAAAGAGGAATGCCCGTGGGCAAGAAATCGACCAAGATGCCATCCGCGCCAGACCCGTCGATGCTGATTGCATTGCAGTCCGGCGAGAACCGCACGAACACAGCAACGCCGTTTGGCAGCTCGCAATGGGTCATGGGGCCTGACGGCCGCCCGACGCAGCAGACCTCCTTGTCTCCGGCCATGCAGGGCGTGGTGAACAAGGCGTTTGGGAACGCCATGACGGACAGCCAGCGCCTGCAGTTCCCGGTCGAGTTCGAGAACCTGGCCGCGAAGATGGCCGGTAACGTCGGCAAGCACTACGGCCTGTCGCAGGACCAGCTCAAGGCCGATCCGGCAAAGTCTTACATGCCGGCCCCGCAGACGCCGGGCAGCATCGATGCGAGCGCCCCGGCGCAGAATTTTCAGCCGCTCCCCTATACACCTCCGCAGCAACCGCAGAGGAAGCCGAAATGATCAAGCCAATCGGGCAGCCAACACTCGGAATGCGGACCGCAAATCAGGCGGCAGGCGGCGCTGTGACGAATCCCGGAGTACAGGCGATTGATCCGGCAAAGCCGGGCACGAATCCGCAGTACGCCGTGGGAAATGCTGTGACCATCAATCGAGCCGCCAGCAAACCGGCTCCTTCCGGGCCTCGGCCGCCCATCTTTGGTGGCGGGCCATCGCCAGGGAACAACCCCGATGGTGTACCGATGACGCCAGGCGGTGCAGCGTCCGGAACGTATGCCGGAAGCGGCGGCGGGTATCAGGGGGCGATCAATGGCATTGACCCGGTGAAGGTCAACATCTCGCCGGACATCCTGAACTCGTTCCAGGCCTACCGCGACGCCGCTTATGGCGAAGCCCAGCGCAACCTAGACCCGCAGTGGAAGCAAGCGCAGGCCGACTTTGAGCAGCAGATGGTCGGCCGCGGGTTCTCACCTGGAACGGAAGCATACCAGGCCGCCTATGACAACTTCATGCGCGGCAAGAATGACGCCTACAGCTCTGCGCGGAATCAGGCGTTCGGCCAGGGCCTGCAGGCGCAGGGGCAAGCCTTTGGGCAAGGCCTGTCGCAGTCGCAGCTTGCAAATGAGCTGCAAAAAGCCCGTTGGAGCCTTGAAGGGCAAATGGCTCAGGCAAACGCGACCAATTCCATGGCGGCCGAAGCGTCGCGCAACAACGCGGCGCAGTTGGACTGGGACAAACAGCGGTTTCAGCAGACCTTTGGCGCCGGCCAGGACCAGCAGGATTTCGAGAACTTGATGCGTCTGTTCGGCGCAGGCCAGAGCACGACGCAGTACAACAACAGCTTGCTGAATCAAGACCAGTCGCGGCTCATGCCCCTGATGAGCCTGATCCCCGGCGCGAACGGCGCACCGAACATCGACGTCCTGTCGCCGTACAACAATCAGTACAACGCACAGGTCAACCAGGCGCAGGCAAATCAGCAGCAGCAGAACGCGAATAATCAGAACTATGCGGCGATTGCGGCGGCTCTGGCGTCGTACTTCTGTGACGAGAACGCAAAGGATTCGCTGGGCGCTGCGGATGAGGAAGCCTGCTTGCGCGCCCTGAATGCCGTGCGCTTCGACCGCTGGAAGTACAAGGGCGACGAGGAAACGCACCTCGGCACCTACGCGCAGGACTTCAACCGCGAACTGGGCCTGGAAGAAAAGCCGGTCATCCGGCAAATCGACTTCATGGGCGCCTTGCTCGGCAGCGTGCGCGCCCTGATGGCCCGAAACGAGGAACTGCAACGACGCGTGGAGGCGCTGGAAAATGGCTGATTTTCCGGACTTCGCTTCGCAGTACGCGCAACTGCTTTCTGACCAAGAAAAGAACCAGCGCCGGATGCAGATGGCGCAGCAGCTGATGCAGTCCGGCTATGTGCCGAACTCCGGCGTCGCTGGCGTCCTCGGCTCTGCGCTGCAGAGCTTCCTTGGCGGCCGGATGATGGACAAGGAGGAAGGCAAGCTCTCCGACATCCTAAAGCGCCAGTTCGACCTCCAAAGTCAGCAGACTGCGGCACAGCGGCAGCAGCAGATGGCGGACGAACAGCGCAAGTTCGAGCGCGAAATACTGGCCGCGCAAAAGAAGGCGCAGGCCGAGGCCCAGGCAAAGCGCGACTACGCGCCCAAGGAGTGGAAGGACGGCGGCATCTTCGATCCGCAGTCGGGCCAGTTCACGCCGGACCCGAACTACAGCAAGGCGCAGCTGGACCTTGCCCGGCAGAAGGCAGCCATTGAGGCCGGAGCGCGCCAGCCGTCGGAACTCGAGCGGCGTATTTCGCTGGCGCAGCAGATGCACGCCTCGCCCGAGCAGATCAAGGCTCTGGTGCTGGGGCAGCAGGGCGCAAGTGGCCCATTCGCCGACATCGCCGCCGCCCTGCAGTCGGGCGTGGTGACGCCGGAACAGGCGCAGCAGGCCATGCGCGAGAAGATCGGTGTGGACGTGAAGCCGCAGCCGGTGTCGGCCGACAACCGCACCAAACTGGGCCTGCTGACGGCGGCCGAACAAGCCCTGGCGCAGTACGAAAAGGGCGGCGTGGATGAAAACGGCGCACCGAAGGCGTGGGGCAACGCCATGTCTGGGCCTGCCAACGCGCACCTGGACGAGGCGATTGCCAACCTGCTGCGCGTGGAGTCCGGCGCGGCCATCGGCAAGGACGAGATTGCCCAGGCGCGCGACCGGTACGCCCCGGCGCTGTTCGGCAAGGACGACACCAACAAGGCCAAGCTTGAACAGTTCAAGCGCAAGATCGCCGACATGAAGGCGGCCATTCTGCAAGGCACTGGCGCGCAGGGCGCCGCCCCGCAGCAGCTGAGCGACCAAGACCTGCTCAAGAAGTACGGGGGCCTGTGATGCCTGACCTGATGGCAGCCCTTCGGAACGCGCACGCGGCCGGAGACGTGGACGCTGCGCGTCGCATCGCGGCGATGATCAAGGCGCAGGGCGCCGCGGCGAACCCGACCGAAGGCATGTCCACCACTGAACGGACCTTGGCCGGCATCGGGTCTGGGATGACCGACGTGGCTATGGGCGCAGAGCAGCTGCAGGCGCATGCGGCCCACTCGCTATGGGGTGCGGGCGCCCTGGCGGCCATCAATCCGGCCCTTCTACTGGCCGGAATGGCCATGAGCCCCGATGCCGCCGACGCTGCCGCCAAGGACAAGGCGCAGACGGACAAGGCGCTGCGGGGCACCACAGCGGGCACCGTGGGCAATGCCATTGGCAAAATCGCCGCCACGCTGCCTGCCGCACTGGCCGGAGGGGCGCCGTCGTCCATCCTTGGCGCCATGGGCGCGGGTGGCGGGCAGGGTGCGGCCATGGCCGCCTTTGATCCGGTGGCCGATGGCAACTTCGCCGGCGAGAAGGCCAAGCAAGTGGCCGTTGGCGGGCTCTTCGGCGCCCTCACGGGCGGCGCGCTCAAGGTGGGAGGAAGTGCACTTTCGGTTACGGTCGGAAACGTCAAGAAACTCGCCAACTCCGTACTGAAAGACATGCTTCCGAACGTCACGCAGGCGGCGCGAGAACGGGCCGCGGCACAGATTCTGCGCGAGGCCGCGGCCGACGCCAGCAAAATCGGCAAGCCGGGGCAGCAGTTCGTTCCCGGAACGGCGCAGACCACCGCCGAGGCCGCCGACGATGTGGGCCTGTCGGGCCTGCAGCGCACGTTGCAGAGCATGTCGCCCGAGTTCAACACCCAGGTCACGCAGATGGCGCAGGCCAACAATGCGGCCAGGGTGGACGCGCTTCGCGGTGCGTTTGGTGGCGCCGAGGAAAGCGCAGCCCAGCAGATTGAGCAGGCGCGCAACGCCGCCACGCTGCCGCTGCTGAATGCGGCGAAGAAGCTCGACGGCGTGGACACGCGCCCGGTAATCGGGCTGTCGGAAAGCATCATCCGGTCCCGCGAAGGGCGTCCGGCAGTGCAGGGCGTCATCGCCGAAGTGCGCGCCTTGCTCAAGTCCGGCGACCGCAACGACGTGGCCTATCTCTACAACGTGCGGCAACACATTGGCGACCTGTTGAGCGGCCGCGCAGGGGCGAACAACGAAGCCGCGAAAGCGGCCACGCGCGAGCTGATGACCATCAAGACGGCGTTGGATGCGCAGATCGGGAAGGCGGCGCCGCAGTTCCGCCAGTACCTCAAGGACTATGCCCAGATGAGCCGGGAAGCCGGCCAGGTACGCATGGGATCGGAGCTACTGGGCAAGTCCAGCGCGACGCTGGATGCGAACGGCAATCCCGTTCTGTCAGCAGCGCAGTTTGGCCGGGCCGCGAATGACCTTGACCGCGTGGCTCAGGCGGCCACCGGCTTCCGCAAGCAAACGGCGGAACGCCTGATGACGCCAGAGCAGCAGGGCGTGGTGGGCGCTGTGCGATCCGACCTCGACCGCATGGCGCGCACGTCAAGCCAAGGAAAATCCATTGGCTCGGATACAGTCCAGAAGGCGGTGGGCGCCTCCAAGATTCAGGACGCGGCCGGCATTACCGGGTTTCTGGGATGGCTTCCCGCCAAAGCCCTGAACCCGCTGCGCGCCCACTACGGCGAAAAGACGCTGGCCCTGGTGCAGCAAGCCATGCTCAATCCGAGCGAGGCGGCCAGTCTGTTGGCCAAGGTTCCGGCGAATCAGCAATCCGCCATCGCTAACCTTCTCGCCGATCCTCGATTCGCAAAGGCGATGCGGGCGGCGCAGGAAGCGGCTCGCGTGGGGGCGACTGGTGCAGCGGCGTATCAAGGTGGCGAAGCCGCGGATGCATGGTCACGACGGCCTTGATCCCGTACACCAGTGACCAGAAGCCGGCGAAAAACCCCATCACGCCGAGCAGCACTTCAATGCGAAACCCGCCCGCAAACATCGGTGCTGCGGCCAATGGCAACAGCCCCAGCGTCCGCGCCGTGACGTAAAACAGGAAGTCCTTCATGCCGACCTACCTCTATCGGTGCCGCGACTGTGGCAGCGAGCGGGAGCTATTTAACCGCGTTTCCGAGTGCGAGTCGAACGCGCCGAGCTGCTGCAAAGCGGCAATGTCCATTATCCCGCAAGCGGCCTTCGGTTTCGTGCAACGGGAATGCCACTACAAGTGCCCGGTGACAGGCCGCGAGGTCACCAGCTGGCGCCAGCGCCAAAACATCATGGCCGAGAAGAACCTCGTGGACGCCAACGACTTCAACATCCGCCATCACTTCGAGGCTGACCGCAGAAAGCACGCCGAACTCGAATCGCTCGCCGCACAACTGCCGCCGCCGCCTCCAGGCGTGGAGCTGCCGCCAATCTGATTTCTCCCGGTAACGGGACCACCCCCAAGGG
>DAOOVM010000092.1:0-9938 GCA_035370085.1 Rhodanobacteraceae bacterium
GCCCGGATTGGCGCTGACGAGGAACTCCGCGCGCTCGCTGCCGAGCGCATCCGGCTCGTCGCGTCCTGAGGGTTCCAGGGCAACCTCGAAGCGGCCGCCGCCCATGCCCAGTTCGCCCAGGAGTGCACTCACGCTCGCGCTGAGGCGCTGCGCCGCGGCCTCGCGCGCCTGGCGCAGGGTCTGCGCGGCCGCCGCGTACTCCTGTGTCAGCGCGGCGCGTTCGCGTTCGAGCCGCAGCAGTTCGCTGCCGGCATCGCGCAGCCGCGTCTGCTCGGCGCGCAACGCGTCGGCGTGCTGTTTAAGCCCGGCGGGCGCGACGCGGTGCTTGCGTCCCAGTTCGTGCAGCTTCGCCAGCTGCGCCTCGCACTCGGCCAGGGCGTCCGGATCGAGGTCGAGGGCGTCGCGGTAGCGCGCCAGGGCGTCGGCGGCTTCGCCGAGCTGGATCTGCGCGGCATCCACGAGTTCCGCCACGCCGGCCAGGCGCGGGTCCAGCTCGGCCAGCCGCGCCATCTCGTTCTGGGCGCGGCCCAGCGCCGGCAGCAGGGCGAATTCGCTGTCGCCGTCGATGGCTTCGGCCGCCGCCGCGCTGCCCGCCAGCAGTTGACCGGCATTGGCCAGGCGACGATGGCGTTCCTCCAGGGCCGCCAGATCCTCGGGGCCGAGGGCGTGGCGGTCCAGTTCCTTGAGTTGGTGCTCCAGCCAGTCCAGCCGCTCGGCGTGGTCGGCGCCGCCCGCCAGGCGCGCGATGGCGCTGCCGGCCTCGCGCCAGCGCCGGGCCAGTGCGGCCACGCGCTGTGCCGCCTCGGCATGGCCGCCGAAGGCGTCGAGCAGGGCCAGCTGCTGCGCCCTGTCCAGCAGCGCCTGGTGCTCGTGCTGGCCGTGGATGCCGATCAGGCGCGTGGCCAGCTCACCCAGTTGCGCCAGGGTGGCGGGGCGGCCGTTGATGAAGGCGCGCGAGGCGCCTTCCGCACGGATGACGCGGCGCAGCTGGCAGCTGTCGCCGTCGTCAAGCTCGTTCTCCGCCAGCCAAGCGCGCGCCGCGGCGGCATCGCCGAGGAAGAACTCCGCGGCCAGCTCCGCACGCTCGCAACCGGCGCGCACCACTGCCGCATCGGCGCGCGCGCCCGAGAGGAGCAGCAGGGCATCGACGAGCAGCGATTTGCCCGCACCGGTCTCGCCGGTGACCACGGTAAGGCCGGCATCGATGGCGAGGTCGACCTCGCCGACGATGGCGAAGTCCTTGACGTAGAGGGAGCGCAGCATGCGGGCGGCGGGTGTCCGGCGGGGCAGCGGTGCGGGCGCGCACGCTAGCACGGCGACTGCAGGGCGCCAAGGCGCGCCGCCGGCCCTTGCAAGTGCGGTGCGGTGGCCTTATTGACCCTGCTCGACGCGCCTTGTTAGCGTGCCGCTGCCATGTCTGCGCCGTTCCCATGAGCCTTCCCTCGACTCTGCAACTCGATGCCCGTGCGCGCCAGCTGCTGCGCACGCTGATCGCGCAGTACATCGCCGAGGGCCAGCCGGTGGGCTCGCGCAGCCTGGCGAAGTCCTCCGGTCTCGACGTGAGCCCGGCGACCATCCGCAACGTCATGGCCGATCTGGAGGAGCTGGGCCTGGTGGCCGCCCCGCACACCTCGGCCGGTCGAGTGCCCACGGTGCACGGCTATCGCGTGTTCGTCGACAGCCTGCTCGAGGTGCGGCCACTGGAGGCGCCCCAGGTCGAGGAGATGCGGCGCGAATTGCCGGCGGCGGCGCCGGCCCCCGATCTGCTCAGCCGCGCCTCCAGCCTGCTGTCGCAGATGACCCATTTCGTGGGCGTGGTCACCGTGCCGCGCCACGACGAGTTCGCCTTCCGCCACATCGACTTCGTGCCCCTGGAGGGGGCGCGCCTGCTGGTCATCCTGGTCTTCGCCGACGGCCAGGTGCAGAACCGCGTGATCGAGACGCCGCGGGCCTACGCGGCCGCCGAGCTGGAGCAGGTGGCCAATTTTCTCAATGCCCATTTCGCCGGGCTGCGCCTGGAAGAGATCCGCCGGCGCCTGGTGCGCGACATGGCCGAGGCCAGCGCGCAGCTCAACCGCCTGATGAGCGCGACCGTGGAGGTGGCGCAGCGCGCCTTCGATGTGCCTGGCCAGTCCGATATGTTCGTGGCCGGACAGACCAACCTCATGGGCGGGCCGGAGCCCGCCGACATGGAGCGCCTGCGTGACCTTTTCGACGCCTTCCAGCGCAAGCAGGACTTGCTCGGCCTGCTGGAGCGTTGCGCCCGCGCCGAGGGCGTGCGCCTGTTCATCGGCGAGGAGTCGGGTTTTGCCGCGCTCGACACCTTCAGCCTGGTCACCGCGCCCTACGGGGTGGGGGGGCGGGTGCTGGGCGTGCTGGGCGTGATCGGTCCCACGCGCATGGCCTACGAGCGCGTCATCCCGGTGGTGCAGGCCACGGCTGGCCTGCTGTCGAACGTGCTGGCGCGACCGCTGGAAGGCGGCGCGCGCTGAGCCTGCCGCGGGCTTGAATCCGCGTGCCGCGGCCCCCATCCCGGCCGCGGGAGCGAGGGGCCGCGGCCCGTGCCGCGTCTTCCGCGCATGTCGTCTGCAGTATCATCCGCGCCCCGTTTTTCGCCGGGCCGCCGTTTCCTTGCCGGAGCCGTTATGGAGAACACCCACCCTACCGCGCCTGCGGGCGCACCTGGCGCCGATGCTGCCAGTGAGGCCACGGCCGCCGTGCTGGCCGAAGTCGACCAGCTCGGCCAGCAGCTGGCCCAGGCCGAGGCGACCATCGCCGACATGCGCGACACCCTGCTGCGCGAGCGCGCCGAGATCGAGAACCAGCGCCGGCGACTGCAGCGCGATCTGGAGCAGGCGCGCCGCTTTGCCAACGAGAAGTTGCTGGGCGAGCTGCTGCCGGTGTGCGACGGCCTCGAGCGCGGCCTGGCGGTGCAGACCGGCGACGTGGCCGCGCTGCGCGAGGGCATGGAGCTCACCCTCAAGGCCCTGCTGAAGGTGGCCGAGTCCAACGGGCTGAAGGCCATCGACCCCACCGGCGAGGCCTTCAACCCGGAGCTGCACCAGGCCATGAGCATGGTGGACGGCGGCGATCGCGCCGCGGGCACCGTGGTCAGCACCCTGCAGAAGGGCTACGTGCTCAACGAGCGCCTGCTGCGGCCGGCCCTGGTGATGGTGGCGAAATAGCGCGCCCCGGCGAGAATTGCCGGCCGCACACTTGAGATTGTTGCGCGCCAGCCACAGATTGCGCGGCAACGACGGCCCTTGGGGGCCACGAATTTTCGGGAGAGAGCATCATGGGCAAGATCATCGGCATCGACCTGGGTACGACCAATTCCTGCGTCGCCATCATGGACGGCAACTCGGTGCGCGTCATCGAGAATGCCGAGGGTGACCGCACCACCCCGTCCATCGTGGCCTACACGAAGGACGGCGAAGTGCTGGTGGGCGCCTCGGCCAAGCGCCAGGCGGTGACCAATCCGAAGAACACGTTCTACGCGGTCAAGCGCCTGATCGGCCGCAAGTTCACCGACGCCGAGGTGAAGAAGGATCTCGATCTCGTGCCCTACGGCATCGTGCAGCACGAGAACGGCGACGCCTGGGTGGCCACCGCCGACGGCAAGAAGATGGCGCCGCAGCAGATCTCGGCCGAAGTGCTGGCCAAGATGAAGAAGACCGCGGAAGCCTACCTCGGCGAGACGGTCACGGAGGCCGTGATCACCGTGCCGGCCTACTTCAACGACAGCCAGCGCCAGGCGACCAAGGACGCCGGCCGCATTGCCGGCCTGGAAGTCAAGCGCATCATCAACGAGCCCACCGCGGCGGCGCTGGCCTACGGCCTGGACAAGAGCGGCGGCAAGGACCGCAAGATCGCCGTGTACGACCTCGGCGGCGGCACCTTCGACGTGTCCATCATCGAGATCGCCGAGATCGACGGCGAGAAGCAGTTCGAGGTGCTGGCCACCAACGGCGACACCTTCCTCGGCGGCGAGGACTTCGACAAGCGCGTGATCGACTTCCTGGTGGAGGAGTTCAAGAAGGAGCAGGGCGTCGACCTGAAGAACGACCCGCTGGCGCTGCAGCGTCTGAAGGACGCGGCCGAGCGCGCCAAGATCGAGCTGTCCTCCAGCCACCAGACCGAGGTCAACCTGCCCTACATCACGGCCGACGCTTCCGGTCCCAAGCACCTCAACATCAAGTTGACGCGCGCCAAGCTGGAGGCGCTGGTGGACGACCTGGTGAAGAAGACCATCGAGCCCTGCCGCGTGGCGCTGCACGACGCGGGCCTGAAGGTTTCCGATATCACCGAGGTCATCCTCGTCGGCGGTCAGACGCGCATGCCCAAGGTGCAGGAGGCGGTGAAGGACTTCTTCGGCAAGGATCCGCGCAAGGACGTCAATCCGGACGAAGCCGTGGCCGTGGGCGCGGCGATCCAGGGCGGCGTGCTGGGCGGTACCGTGAAGGACGTGCTGCTGCTGGACGTGACCCCGCTGTCGCTGGGCATCGAGACCCTGGGCGGCGTGTTCACCAAGCTGATCGAGAAGAACACCACCATCCCGACCAAGAACACCCAGGTGTTCTCCACGGCCGAGGACAACCAGACCGCCGTCACCGTGCACGTGCTGCAGGGCGAGCGCGAGCAGGCCCGCTACAACAAGTCGCTGGCCAAGTTCGATCTCGCCGGCATCGAGCCGGCGCCGCGCGGCATGCCGCAGGTCGAGGTCACCTTCGACATCGACGCCAACGGCATCCTGCACGTCTCGGCCAAGGACAAGAAGACCGGCAAGGAGCAGCGCATCGAGATCAAGGCGGGCTCGGGTCTGTCCGAGGACGAGATCCAGCGCATGGTGCGCGACGCCGAAGCCAATCGCGAGGAAGACAAGAAGTTCCACGAGCTGGTTGGTGCGCGCAACAAGGCGGACCAGGTGGTGCACGCGGTGCGTGCGGCGCTGAAGGAACACGGCGGCAAGGTCGGTGGCGAGCAGATCGGTCCGATCGAGGAGGCCGTGTCCGACCTGGAGAAGGCCATGAAGGGCGACGACAAGGCGCAGATCGAGGCCAAGACCGCCAAGGCGGAGCAGCTGGCGCAGGCGCTGCTCGCCGCGGCCCAGTCTGGCCAGGGACCCGCGGGCGAAGCCGGTGCGCCGCCGCCGCCGCCGCGCGACGACGTGGTGGACGCCGAGTTCACCGAGGTCAAGGACAAGAAGTAAGCCGCGCCTCGCCCCGGCGCCGGGGCGAGTTGCGCAGGCCCGGGTCGCGCGTCGGGCGCGGCCCGGGGACGTCAAGGCGCACCGGCAGGGGGCCGACTCGATGCCTTCGCGCGATCGCGCCGCCCGCACACGCCCACCGGCTGCGCCGGACGGATTGAGCCGAGATCGAAGGCATGAGCAAGCGCTGCTACTACGAGACCCTCAGCGTGGAACGCACGGCCAGCGAGGAGGAACTGAAGAAGTCCTTCCGCCGCCTGGCCATGAAGTTCCATCCTGACCGCAATCCGGACGCCGACGCGCAGGAACGATTCAAGGAGGCCAAGGAGGCCTACGAAATCCTGTCCGATCCGCAGAAGCGCGCGCTCTACGATCGCCACGGCCACGCCGCCTTCGAGGCCGGCGTGGGCGGCGGCCAGGGCGGATTCCACGGCGACGTGGGCGACATCTTCGGCGACATCTTTTCCGACATCTTCGGCATGGGCGGCGGGCGTGGTGGCGCGCGGCCGCGCCGCGGTGCCGACTTGCGCTTCCTACTGGAGCTCGACCTGGAAGAGGCCGTCGCCGGCGTCGAGCGCTCCATCGAGGTACCGACCCTGGTGCCGTGCGAGCCCTGCCACGGCAGCGGCTCTGCCGACGGCAAGACCACGACCTGCACGACCTGTCGTGGCCACGGTCGTGTGCGCATGCAGCAGGGCATCTTTTCCGTGCAGCAGGCCTGCCCGCATTGCGGCGGCACCGGCAAGGCCATCGCCAACCCGTGCAAGAGCTGCCACGGCGAAGGCCGTGTCCAGGACGAGCGCGTGCTGCAGGTGAAGATCCCGGCCGGCGTGGACAGCGGCGACCGCATCCGCCTGGCGGGGCAGGGCGAGGCCGGTCCGGCGGGCGCGACGCCGGGCGACCTGTACGTGGAAGTGCGGGTGCGCGAGCACGCCATCTTCCAGCGCGACGGCGACGACCTCTACTGCGAGGTGCCGGTGCGCTTTGCCCAGGCGGCGCTGGGGGCCGAGCTGAAGGTGCCGACGCTGGACGGCGAAGCGGTGATCCAGATCCCGGCGGAAACCCAGACGGGCAAACTCTTCCGCCTGCGCGGCAAGGGTGTGCGCAATGTGCGCAGCGGCCACAAGGGCGACCTGCATTGCCGCGTGGTGGTGGAGACGCCGGTCAAGCTGTCCAAGGCGCAGCGCGAGTTGCTGGAACAGTTCGAGGCGACCTTTGCCGACGCCGATGCCGCCAAGCACACGCCGCGGGCAAACTCCTGGCTGGACGGCGTCAAGCAGTTCTGGGATCGCATGACGTCCTGAGGCGCGCGGCGGGCTGGCGGCGGTTGTCGCCTGCGCCCGTGCCGACCACAATCGGCGCATTCCCCGGCAGGAGCGCGGCATGGGCATGGGTCCGATCCATCTGGCGGTACACGGCGCCTCCGGGCGCATGGGACAGGCCCTCTTGCGGGCGGTGCACGAGCAGCCGGACCTGCGTGTCAGTGCCGCCCTGGTGCGCCCGGGGTCGGGGCTGGTGGAACGGCCGCTGCGCGAGGTGCTGGGGGCCGATGTGCCCGACCTCGAGTTCAGCAGCGCGCTCGATCCGGACGCGCCGGTTGACGTGTTGATCGACTTCAGCGGCCCGCACGCCTTTGATGCGGCCCTGGCTCTGGCCGTGCAGCGCCGCGCCGCGTTCGTCAGCGGCACGACCGGTCTGGGCACGAGTCAGCGCGAGGCGCTGGAGCGCGCGGCCGCGGTGGTGCCGGTCCTGTGGGCGTCGAATTTCAGCCTTGGTGTCGCCCTGCTGCTGCGCTTCGCGCGCAGCGCGGCGCAGGCGCTCGCGGACTGGGACTGCGAGATCGTGGAAATGCACCATCGGCGCAAGCTCGATGCCCCCTCAGGCACGGCCCTGAGCCTGGGCGAAGCGGTGGCCGCCGGCCGCGGCGTAGGCCTGGACGAACGCGCCGTGCACGGCCGCAGCGGTCAGGCCGGCGCGCGCGCAGCGGGTGACATCGGCTTCCACGCCCTGCGCGGCGGCGACGTCGTGGGCGAGCACAGCGTGATCTTTGCCAGCGAGGGCGAGCGCCTGGAACTGTCCCACCGCGCCGGCAACCGCGACGTCTTCGCCCGCGGCGCCCTGCTGGCCGCCGCCCGGCTCGCCCGCCTCGCGCCCGGTCGCTACGCCCTGGACGACCTGCTCGGGTAGTGTGTCGCCGGTCTCTCGGCGCGCGTTGGCGCCGGGGGTCGGCCGGTGCGCGCTCGCCGTCGATGGCCGCAACGCTTGGCGCGACTGTCGCGCCAGCGGCGGATCAGTGCCAGCTGCCGTTGGTGGCCAGCAGACCGAAGCAGGCGGCGACCAGGAGGATCGCCACTCCCACCATCGAGGCGATGGCCAGCACCACACCCAGGGCGCTGCGCGGCTTGTTCTGCACCGCGAAGTAGACGATGAGGCCGAGCAGGCCAACCCAGGGCAAGGTTCCCGCAGACAGGCCCAGCAGTCCGCCCAGGGCGCCGCTGCTGCCGATGCCGGCCAGGGTGGCGTAGAAGATCGCCATGAGGACGTAGGCGCCGATCAGCACGGCCCAGCCGAGCAGGAAGCCGACCAGTAGGGAGCCGCGCGAGGGATCCTTCTGCGGCGGCGGCGGTGCGGCGGGGGCCTGGTAGGGCGTGTTCATGGGGTCGTCATGCTCCCGGGGCGGTGGAATCGGAAGGACGGCGCTGTGCCTGCGTTCACGGGCTCATGCCCAGGCCGCGGTCCACCGCGGCGCGTAGGGCCGCCAGGCGTTCGCTGCGCCCGTCGCGGTAGAAGAGGTTGAAGGTGTCAAAGGGAATCAGCCGCCCGTCCGGCTGCGCGATATGCACGCAGCTCTTCTTCACCGCGCGCAGGTCGAAGCTGTGCGCATCGATGAACTGCATGATGAGCACGCGGAACACATTGCGGTAGTTCCAGTCCTGCGGCGCCTGCACCTGCGGCAGGCAGCACAGCAGGTCGGACAGGGAACAGGCCTGCGACTGCGGCGAGTGGTTGGTGGCGAACAGCTCGAACACGTGCGCACGCAGGGACTCATCGCGCTCCACCACGATCGTGTTGCGGCCCTGGGCGATGAGGGTTTCCGGGGCGACGAAGCGGGTCAGCGGCACGGTGCCGCCGTCCAGCTTGAGCGCATAGGCCATGGCCAGGCAGTCCGGGTTGCACGGCACCGGAATCAGGTCGTCCGGCTGGAACACCGTCGTCTGTTCCAGCAGGCGCCGGCGCACCTCGGTCAGGGTCAGCCGGTGCTGCGCCGGATCGAAGTCGGTGGCGCGGCCGGCGTGCTGGATCGGCTGGAAGGTCACGCCGCGCACGCAGGGCTGGCGCAGGGCGAACTCCACGATCTCACCGAGCTCATGGTCGTTCAGGCCCTTCTTCACCGTGACCACGAGGGTGGTGGAGATGTCGTGTTCGTTCAGCGCATCGAGCGCGCGGCGGCGGATGTCGGCCAGGCGGGCCCCGCGCAGTTCCTGATGCACCTCGTCGCGCAGCGAATCGAACTGCAGGTACAGCTCGAAACCGGGTTCGTACTGCTTGAGCCGCGCGGCGAACGCGGGCTCCTTGGCGATGCGCAGGCCGTTGGTGTTGACCATCAGGTGGCGGATCGGCCGCGCCTTGGCCGCATCGAGGATCGCGAAGAACTGCGGATGCAGGGTCGGTTCGCCGCCGGAGATCTGCACCACGTCGGGCTCCCCCTCGTTGGCCACCACCGCATCAAGCATGCGCTCGACCGTGGCGAGGTCGCGGAAGCCGGGCCGGTGCGGCCCCGAGTCGGCGTAGCAGATGGGGCAGTGCAGGTTGCAGTGGTCGGTGATCTCCACCAGGGACAGGCAGGAGTGCTGCATGTGCTCCGGGCACAGGCCGCAGTCGTAGGGACAGCCCCAGCGCTGTTCAGTGTTGAAGCGCTGTGGCAGCTCCGGCGCCTTGATGAACACCTCGCGCGCCTTGCGGTAGTAGGCGGCGTCGTCGGCGATCAGCACGCGCGCGCGGCCGTGCTCGGGGCACCATTTCTCCAGGTACACCCGATCGTCCTTGATGAGGATCTTCGCCTCGACGCGGCGCAGGCACTCGGCGCAGACCGATACCGCGCTGTCGTAGAACAGGTACGGCCTCAGCTTCGCCCCCACGCGGTCCCTCCCCAGCGCCCGATGTCGCGCCAGTAGTAGCACAGGCCGCCGAGGCAAAGCAGCTGGATGCCGCTGAGCGCGCCGAAATAGGCGTAGGGCAGGGGCTTGATCGCTTCCACCAGCAGGCGGAAGCCGAGGTAGCCGACCAGGAACAGGCGGAACGCGTCACCTTCCCCGCGCAGGGCCGCCGGCCGGCGGGCTACCACGAGGGCCCACAGGCCGAGGAAGGCGATCTCGTAGAGCTGGGTGGGGTGGCGCGGCACGCCGTCGCCGAAGTCCACGCCCCAGGGCAGGGCCGTGGGGTTGCCGTAGGTGTGGTCGGCGAGGCCGGCGAGGAAACAGCCCACGCGGCCGACGGCGATGCCCAGCATCAGCGGGAAGGCGAAGGCATCGCCGCTGGAGGCGCGCACGTCCAGACGCCACTTCGCCAGTTCCACCGCGGCCAGTCCGCCGAGCAGGGCGCCGACGATGGTCTTGCCCTGCAGCAAGTGGCGCCAGTCCGGGAAATCGGCGAATGCGGCGCGCGGATCCTCGATCCAGAAGCCCAGCTTGGCACCGAGCGCTGCACCCAGGATCGCCGCCACGCCGATCCA
>DAOOVM010000093.1:0-9906 GCA_035370085.1 Rhodanobacteraceae bacterium
TCCCTGGAACTGTGCCTCCAGGCGCCAGACACCGAGAGGCGCGTCGCCCGGCAGCACCTGGCGCCAGTACCAGTAGGTCGCGGCGTAGAAATCGCCGGGCAGGCCGCCGTCGGTCAGGTCGAAGCGCCATTCCTCGTGCACGCCACCGTCGGGGCGACGCAGCCGCAGCACGCTGGGTTCGCCGCGGCGCTGGTCGCGGAAGCTGGCCATGACGTAGAAGGCCTGGCCCGGGGCGACCACGCCGGTGTCGTGCAGATCCTCCTGCGCAGGCGCGCCGTCGACCGTGCCGCAAGCCAGCATCACCGGCGCTTCCGTGTGCAGGCTGAGGCTGTTGATGCGCGGGTCTTCGTAGGCCTGCGGCTCGGCCCAGCGCTCCGGCGCGGCGTTGCAGTCGCCGTGGCGCGGGTCGACCACCTGGCCCGCGGCGTCGTGCAGTTCGAAGTGGAGGTGCGGCGCGGTAGAGGAACCGGAGCTGCCGACGAAGCCGAGGCATTCGCCCGCGGCCACGCTCTCGCCCAGTCCCTTGGGCGTCACGCTGCCGTTCTTGAGGTGGCCGTACCAGGCCGTGCCGCCGTCGGCGTGGCGCACGTAGACCGCGTTCCAGTCGGCGCCGCCCATGGCGCAGCTGCGGTCGAAATTGCCGTCGCTGCGGCCGACGATGGTGCCGGGCGCGGCCGCCACCACGGCCACCTGCTGGGCGTCCATGGTGCGCCAAGGCGCCGGCCAGAGGAAGTAATCGGTGCCGGCATGGTTGTAGCCGCCGGCAGTGTCGTAGCTGCGCGCGCCGCAGGCGTAGTCGAGCACGTGGCCCGGAAAGGCCGCATCGTGGTCGACGAAATTGGACACGCCGAAATAGCCGGCGTAGGGGTAGTCCGGCTGCACCTGCAGCGGCCACTGCAGCGGCGTCGGTGCCGCGGTGGGTGCGGCAAGTAGGCCCGCCTGATGCAGGCTCGCCTCATTGCGCTGCAGCTGTCGCACGATGGCCTCGCGCTGCGGCGCCGGCAGCGCGTCGGCGAGGTCGGCCGCGTCGAGCGCGCCGCCGCCGTCCGGCGTGCGCGCCGCGACGGGCGCGGTGCCAAGCAGCAA
The DNA here is from genome assembly GCA_035370085.1 of Rhodanobacteraceae bacterium. Classification (GTDB taxonomy): domain Bacteria; phylum Pseudomonadota; class Gammaproteobacteria; order Xanthomonadales; family Rhodanobacteraceae; genus Tahibacter. The sequence continues at coordinate 1,087 of DAOOVM010000093.1, forward strand.
GGCGAAGAGGACAGTTCGCATGAACTTCAACCGGCCCGGACAGGTGCCCAGTATCGCCGCAAGCGCGGCGCGGTGCGCGGGCAGCCTGGCGCATACTGTGCGCCATCGTCCCTGGGGGAGTCGCGTGATGGCGCTGTCGCGTTCGCTGTCCTTGCTGCTGTTCGTGCCGCTGCTGCTGGGGCCGGCCTCGTTGGCCCGCGCCGAGGTGAAGCTTGCGGCGGCCGATGCCCTGCTGATCGAGCACCACTACCGCCTCGCCGCGCCGCCGGCGCGCGCCTGGCAGGCCCTGGCGCATCCCGAGCGCTGGTGGCCGCAGGAGCACACCTGGTCCGGTCAGCGCGGCAATCTCAGCCTGCGCATGGCCTTGGGTGGCTGCTTCTGCGAGCGCTGGAAGGACGGCGGGGCGGAGCATGGCCGCGTCGTCATGCTGCGGCGCGGCGAGCTGCTGCACCTGCAGGCGGCGCTGGGACCGTTCCAGGAGCTGGCGGTGAGCGGCGTGCTGGGCATCGCCCTGGCCGCCCGCGAGGGTGGCACGGACGTGACCGTCAGCTACCGCGTCAGCGGCACGTCCGAACACGCGCTGGACCGCATGGCGCCGATGGTGGACCAGGTGCTGGACCAGCAGTTCGGCGGTTTCGCCCACTACGCTGACGGCGTGGTGCCCTGAAGCTGCACCCGTGGTTCGGCTGGCCGGACGCCACGCCCGGCAGAGCCGGCGTCCTCGGGCTCAGTGCAGGGGGCGATGCTGCTGTGCGGCCCGTGCCGCCTCCATGGCGTCGAGCAGTTCGCGCAGTTCATCGTCCTGCGGATTGCGCTGCAGGGCCTCGCGCACCAGGGCCAGATAGTGGTCGGCGTGGCGCAGCCAGTGCATCTCGCGCAGTCGTCGGTGGTTCTCGGTACGCATGGTTCTCTCCGTCGGGATGGCGGAAGGCCAGCGAAATCCGGGAACGAGGCTGGCGTTCCGTGAGCGACAGGCTACGGCGGTGCGCGCCGGCGTGCTGCCCTGCGCTCGGCAGGCGCTGCGTGACGTGGTTGGCGTTCCCGGGCGCCCGGCGTGAAGGCGGTGTGCAGGCGCGCCGCGCGGACAGCGTCGGCTCGCAGCTCGGGGCCTGCCGCCGCGCCTGGCCGCCCGAGTTGCGCCCGGGCGGCCAGCGCACTCGCAGCGCCGCCCGGCGCCGGTCGGACGGCTGGGGCGGTGCGCGAGGCGAACCGGGCGGCCCGGCCCGGTCGGCCGTCGGCACAGCGCTACGGAAGGGATTGCAGGCCGCGGTCGCCGCGGCGCATTCAGCGCGCCGCGGTCGCGTCGCCGGCCCGCTTGGGCACCAGCGACGCGTCGAGCAGGCGCTCGATGCGGGCGAAGACCTCGGCGCGCGAGAAGGGTTTCTTCATGAAGTCGTCGGCGCCGATGCGCTGCGCATAGAACTGCTCGGTGGCCTGTTCGTTGCCGCTCATCATGATGATGGGGATCGCGCGCGTGCTCGGCTCGCGGCGCAGCAGGCGCAGCGCGGCGAAGCCGTTCATGCCGGGCAGGACGATGTCGAGGAAGATCAGGTCCGGGCGCTCGGCCAGGGCGATTTCCACGCCCTTCTCGGCATCGCCTGCCTCGAGCGTGGAGTAGCCGCTCTGCTGCAGCATGCGTCGCAGTACCGTGACGATGGTGCTGGAGTCGTCAACGATCAGCACGCGCGTGCCCTCGCGGGCGTTGACGCGCGGTTTTTCGCGCCGTTCCGCCTCGCGGCCACCGCCGAACAGTCGTTTCAGGAATCCGATGCCGCTCATTGCTGCCTTGTCCCCTCGCCGCGGCGACCACCCCCGTGGCCGATGTCGCGCGCCCTGCAACGCGCCTAGTGTCGTGCCTGCGCCGACAGTGCACAAGGCCGCACGCGCTAGGGCGCGGGCGTGCCGTTTGCGGATCGCTCCGCCGCAGTCCGCGGCGCCGGTACCAGCAGGGGATGGGCCAGTACCGCGGCCAGGATCACCGCCACGCCGACGTAGAAGGTTGCGCCCAGCTCGCGCTGTTCGCCCAGCAGCAGGATGGCCAGCACGATGGCGTAGACCGGCTCCAGGTTGATGGCGAGCTGGGCAGCGAAGGCGGACAGCTCGCGCAGCGCCACCAGCGACAGGGCGAAGGGCAGCAGGGTGCAGCCAACCGCCAGCACGGCCAGCAGCCACAGGTCGCGCGCGCCCGGCAGGGGCAGTGCCGGTCCCGCGTGCGGCCACAGCAGGGACAGCACCAGCAGCAGGGCGGCACCGCCGCCGAGCTCCAGGCAGGTCACGCTGAGCGGATCGGCGGCGTGCACGTAGCGCTTGTTGAGGGCGCCGAACACTGCCACCAGGGCGGCGGAGGCGACGCCCGCAGCGAACCCGGGCAGCATCGCCTGCGGCATGCCGCCCACCACCAGCGCCACGCCCGGCACCACCGCCATGCCGAGCAGCAGTTCGCGCGGGTTGAAGCGCTGGCGCAGCACGAGCGGTTCCACGCCGGCCAGGAACACCGGCGCGAGGGCGATGCAGGTTGCCGCGACGGACGCGTTCGCCAGCTTGATCGAGGCGTAGAAGGCCAGCCAGTGCAGCGCCACCAGGGTGCCGATGCCGAGATAGATCGCGAGCAGGCGGGGCGCCAGCGCCTGCAGCGCGCGCCACACCCGCGGCAGCAGCAGGAGCAGGCCGGTGACCAGCAGCATGCGCCAGCACACCAGCGGCAGCGCCGGCAGGCTGATCAGCTTGCCCAGGATGGCGGTGAAGCCCCACAGCAGCACACAGATGTGGATCTGCCATTGGGCGCGGGTGCGGGGCGACATGGGCCGGCGGTGGCGATGGGGGACGCGCAAGCCTGCCCGGTTCGCGGCGCCGGGGAAAGGTGCCCGGCATTCGCGCCGCACCGTGCTTCACGCGCGGCGCGCCTGGCCCGCGCCGATCGCCGTCGCGTGGCCGTCGCGCCGCTGGCTTCCTGCTAGCCTCGTCCCATGCGCAGGGCGGTGGTCATGGTGATCGAGCACGGCACGCGATTCGTGGCGATCCGCCGCGCGGCCGGGACGCTGCGCCCGGGCTACTGGGCCCCGCCCAGCGGCCGCCTCGAGCCCGGCGAGTCCGAGGCGGACGCGGTGCAGCGCGAGGCGCGTGAGGAGCTGGGGCTGGAGGTGGTGCCAGTGGCGCCGCTGTGGGCTTGCCCGAGCGACGATGGCGCCTGGCAGCTCGCCTGGTGGCGCGCCCGCGCGGACGGCGACGTCCTGCGGCCCGATCCGCGCGAGGTGGCGGCGGCGCGCTGGGTCACGGCGGCGGAGTTCCTTGCGCTCACGCCGACCTTCGCGCGCCACCGCGAGTTCTTCGCCCGGCTCTACCGACCCGGCGCGGCGCCCTGAGCCCGGCGGCTGCGCCGGCGCTTCCCGGCGCTTGCGCACACCCCGCGCAGCCCTCAGGCTTGCCCTCCCTTTTCCTGGCCCCCGGGACTCACGCCATGCCGATGCTGCCGCGCGCCTCGCGCCCGCTGACCCTGTTCGCTGCGGCCCTGGTGGCCGCCTGTTCGTCGTCGCAGGCGCCGCCTGCGCCGTCGGCGGATGCGGCGGCGGCAGCTGCCGCCGCACAGGCCGCTGCCGCGGCCAAGGATCTGGCCATGTACGAGCAGCTGCGCGGCATCGGCAATCTCGAACTGGCCGCCCCCATCGGCCAACAGATCCTCAAGAAGTATCCCGGCTCGCCGGCCGCGGTGCAGGTGCAGAAGTCGCTGGCCGAGGTGGAGGGCGTGGCGCGCGAGGCGGGCGGGAAGCGGCGCCTGGCGGCGCTGTGGCTGTATCAGTCCGGCGTGATGGAGGGCGGCGCGCAGAACACCGCGACGATCCGGCCCAGCGTACCGGCGGGCAGCGCAGTGCAGTTGATCCTGCGCCGGCACGCCGACTGGGGCCAAAGCGTCTACCTCTTCGGCACGGCGCCGGGCTTCTCCTGCGCCCGCGACTGTCGCGTCGCGGTGAGTTTCGACGATGCCCCCGAGCAGCTGCTGCGCGCCTCGCTGCCGCCCACTGGCGAGCCGGCCATGTTCATTGAGGACGACGCCGTGTTCCTGGCGAAGATGCAGAAGGCCAAGCGCGTCAGCATCCAGGCGATGCCCAAGGGCAAGCCGCCCGTGACGCTTAAGTTCGAGGTAGGGGGATTCGACGCGGCGAAATGGCCGCCGGTGGCCAAGTCGGGCAAGACGGGGCGCAAGGGCTGAGTTGCCGCGGCGGCGGTCCCGGAACCGGGGCCGCCGCGCGAACGCACCGGTGCGTGTCGAATCGGAGCAGCGGGGGTAGTGCAGCTCTGCCCCGAGAAGGGGGTGCGCACCGGGGCGTTCGCGCGAGCGGGACCCGATGCGTCACTGTAGGCAAGCGCGGGCAGCGGTGCCAGCGTGCAGACTTTACGCCTTCGTAAACACCCCATCCGCACCGCCGGTACGCGCCGGCTGCGCCCTGCGCGCTGCCGTTCCGGGTGGGCGCGCGTTCATGTGTCCGACCGTTGCCTGAATCGCGGCGCCGCGGGTTGCGCTGTGTTCACCCAATGCCTTCGAGACTGCGCCGCGCTGCCCGACGCAGCGTCCACACGGAGGCTCACCATGAATCCGATCCGCACCACCGCTGCCACCCTGCTGCTCGTCTGCGCCGCCGGCGCCTGCCTGCCGCGCGAGGCGCGTGCCGATGCCGAGCTGGACTGCAAGCTGCGCTTCGATCTGACCACCTGGTCGGCGCTGTACAAGCACGCCGAAGGGCGCGGCACCGTGACCTGCGAGAACGGCCAGTCCATGCCCGTCGTGCTGCAGGCCAAGGGCGGCGGCCTCACCGTGGGCAAGTCACACATCGACAACGGGCACGGCCGCTTCAGCGACGTGCACCGCATCGACGACGTGCTGGGCGACTACGCCCAGGCCGAGGCCCACGCTGGCCTGGTGAAGTCCGGTGCGGCGCAGGTGCTGACCAAGGGCACCGTGTCGCTGGCCCTGGCCGGTGATGGCGAAGGCGTCAACCTCGGCGTCGACGTGGGCAAGCTGACCATCGCCCGCGCCAAGCACTGACGTCACTGCCGTGAGGCGATCCCGGGCCGCGGCGCCGCAAGGTGCCGCGGCCCGCTTGCGTCACGGCGCTGTGGACCGCCGCCCCACCCGACGGCGGGCGTACGCCAGGCGGCGGCACCGCTACACTCGGGCGCCTCGGCGGCGGCGCCGCGGAAGACGGCGTGGGAGGCAGCGGGCATGGGCGAGGGCGGGCGCGGCGTACTCGGCGGGATGCTCGCCATGCTGGTCGCGGTCGCGATGTTTTCGCTCATGGACGCGGGCCTCAAGGTGCTGTCGGCCCACTACGCCCCGCTGCAGGTCGCCTCGCTGCGCGGACTGGTGTCCCTGCCCCTGGTGCTGCTGTGGTGTGCCCTGCGCGGCGGCTTCGGCCAACTGCTGCAGGTGCGCTGGTCCCTGCACCTGTGGCGCGGCGCCCTGTCGGTGCTGATGCTGGCGGCCTTCGCCTACGCCCTGCGCAGCCTGCCGCTGGCGGATGCCTACGCGATCTTCTTCGTTGCCCCGCTGCTGATCACTGCCCTGGCCGTACCGCTGCTCGGCGAACGCGTCGATGCGCCGCGCTGGGTCGCCATCGGCGTGGGCCTCCTCGGGGTGCTGATCGTGCTCAGGCCGAGCGGTGCGGGCATGTTGAGCTGGGCCGGGCTGGCTGTGCTGCTGGCCGCTCTCGGCTACGCCCTGTCGAACATCCTGGTGCGGTGCCTGGGCCAGGCCGATTCGACCCAGGCGCTGGTGTTCTGGATGGTCGCCCTGACGGGCGTGTTTGCCGGACTGCTCGGTGCGCGCGACTGGATCGCCCCGCGCCCGGAGCATTGGCCCGTGCTGGCCTTCATCGGCGTGGTCGGCACGCTCGGCCAGGTGGCACTCACCGAAGCCTTCCGCCGCAGCGCGGCTTCGCAGATCGCGCCGCTGGAATACACCGCGCTGCTGTGGGGCCTCGCCTTGGACTGGGGCCTGTGGCACACGGCGCCGAACCTGCGCATGCTCGGCGGCGCGGCAGTGATCGTGGCCAGCGGCCTCTATCTGCTGCAGCGCGAACGCCGCGCGGCGGGCTGAGGCCGGGCAGGAGGGCTCAGCGCAGGAAGAAGTAGCCGCTCATCGCCATGCCGACGGCGACCACGAAGACGCGCAGCGCCGGCAGGGGCACGCGCCGCGCCAGCCAGGGACCGATCCAGCCCCCCACGACCGCGGCGGCAAGCATGATCAGGGCCTCGCGCCACCACACCGCGCGGGCCAGCACGAAGATGGCGGCAGCGACGATGTTCATGCAGCCCGACAGCACCGTCTTCATACCGTTCATGGCGTGCAGGTCGGTCATGCCGTAGACGCCGAGCATGGCCAGCATGAGGATGCCGATGCCGCCGCCGAAGTAGCCGCCGTAGATGCCGATCACGAACTGCGTGGTGACCAGGGCGGCCAGTCCGAGGTGGACGCGCGCACGCAACCAGGCCGACAGCGGCCGGCCCAGCGCGAACACGGCGGTGGCGAACAGCAGCAGCCAGGGCACGATGGTCTCGAACAGCCTGTCCGGGGTGAGCAGCAGCAGCAGCGAACCCAGTGCGCCGCCGAGGAAGCTCACCGCGACGAAGGGCCACAGTGGAATCTGCCCGCGCGCGGCGCCCAGGTCCTCGCGGTAGGCCCAGGCGCTGGTGAAGGTGGCCGGCAGCAGGCCCACGGTATTGGTGGCGTTGGCGATCAGCGGCGGCACGCCGGCCAGCACCAGCGCGGGGAACGTGAGGAAGCTGCCGCCACCGGCGACGGCGTTGAGGGCGCCGGCGGCGAGGCTGGCCGTCAGCAGCAGGATCAGGTCGTGGGTGGTCATCGGCGGGTGCCCGGCGGGCGCGCAGTATCCCATCCCGCACCGCGCCAGGCGGCTCGCCAATGGTCGAGGCCGCGCCGCAGTCAGTCCGTCAGCGCGGCGTCGAGCGCGGCGAGTGCGAGGTCCACGTCGTCCTCGCGCGTGCGCCAATTGGACAGCGCCGCGCGGATCGCCGGTCGGCCGAACAGCACGGTGGGCGTGAGGAACACGCGGCCGTCGCGCTGCAGGCGCTGCAGCAGGGTATCGCGTTCGATTGCTCCGCCCTCGCGCAGGGCGAAGCACACGACGTTGAGGCGTACCTCGTCCAGCAGTTCCAGCGCGGTGCGCGCGGCGATGCCGGCGCCGAAGCGTGCGGCCAGCGCGCAGTCGCGGCGCACCCACTCGGCGATGCCGGCGCGGCCGTAGGCGGCCAGGCTCATCCACGCCGGCAGGGCGCGCCAGCGGCGCGAATTCTCCGGCGTGTAGTGCAGCGGGTCGGCGCTGTCGCCGAGGTAGGCCGCGCTGGCGCGGAACACCGCGCGCTGCGCCGCCGGCTCGCGCGTGAACACCAGGGCGCTGTCGTAGGGCACGTTGAGCCATTTGTGCAGATCGACGGTGACCGAATCGGCCGCCTCGACACCGCGCAGCCAGTCGGACTTGTCCGGCAGCAGGGCGGCGAACAGACCGAAGGCGCCGTCCACGTGCAGCCAGGCGCCGCGGCCGCGGCACAGTGCCGCCATCGTGGCGATGTCGTCGAAGTCGCCGGTGCCCACCTCGCCCGCGCTGGCGACGACCACCGTGGGCCGCGCGGGATCGACGCCGAGTTCCGCCGCCAGCGCGGTGACGTCGAGCGCGGTGCGCCCGGGCAGGGTGGGAAGGCGTTGCAGGGCGCGGCGGCCGATGCCGAGCACCGCCAGCGCCTTGTCGATGCTGCTGTGGGCGCTGCCGGCGAGCACGCGCAGCGGCGGCGCGGCGGTCAGGCCATCCTCGGCGACGTCGATGCCGCGGCGCGCATACAGCGCCTGGCGCGCGGTGGCGAGGGCGGCGGTGTTCGACGCCGTGGCGCCGCTGACGAACACGCCGTGGAATGCCGCCGGCAGGCCGAACAGCTCGCGCAGGGCCGCCACGGTGGCGCGTTCGAGCGCCGCCGCGATGGAACCGACCTCGTGCGACGCGTTCTGGTCGTAGGCGCCGGCGAGCCAGTCACCGGCCAGCGCTGCGGGCGTGGCGCCGCCGGTGACGAAGCCCCAGTAGCGCGGTCCGGGCGAACCGGACAGCGCGGCCTCGTAGCGCGCGGCGAACGCCGTCAGGGCCGCTTCGGCGCCGATGCCGTCGGGCATCGTGTCCGCGCTCGCGGGCAGGCCCGCCGGCGCTGCGGCGCGCTGCGGCAGGCCGCCGAGAAAGCTCAGGGCCTGCCGCCGCGTGGCGTCGAGCAGGGTGGAAAACTCCGATTCCGAAGCGATGGGCATGGGCGTGCGTGGCCAGGGGGTGAAGGCGCAGGATGTCAGAACACGGTGTAGACCTGCCCGGTCTGCGCGCCTTCCACGCTGCGGCTGTAGGCCAGCGCCGCGCGCGCCGCGGGAATGGCGTCGAAGCCGCGGAAGTAGGGCGCGTAGGCGGGCATGGACTCCTGCACCACGTTCGGGCTCACGGCATTGATGCGCAGGCCGCGGTCGAGCTCGATCGCCGCGGCACGCACGAAGGCGTCGATGGCGGCGTTGACCATGCTGGCGGAGCTGCCCTGGCGGATCGGCTGCTCGCTGAGGATGCCGCTGGACAGGGTGATCGAGCCGCCATCGTTGAGAATCTCGCGCCCGAGCAGGGCCAGGTTTACCTGTCCCATCAGCTTGTGGCGCAGGCCGATGGCGTACAGCTCCTCGCTCATCTGCGCCAGCGGGGCGAAGTGCACGCCGCCCGCCGCGCTGACGATGGCGCCGACCGCGACAGCCTGCGCCGCGGCCTGGCCCAGGTCGGCCGGGTCGACGCC
>DAOOVM010000094.1:0-9892 GCA_035370085.1 Rhodanobacteraceae bacterium
CGCGGGTCCATCAGATTCGAGCCGTTCGGGCGGACGACGTCGTCGGCGCTCTCCCAGGTCGAGGCCCGCAGGGCTTGAGATTCGAAGTCGAGGACCTCGTCCATCGGGTAGACGACGCGCTTGGACATCTTCATGAACCGAGGTCCCCGGCCTTCGCTACGCCAACGCTGTAGCGTCTTCGGGCTGAGGTTCCACCGTTCGGCCAGCTCGATTTCGTTGATCATCATCTTCTGCATAGGTGATCGAGACCTTGCTCGGCGGCCTTCTCGGCAGGGCCTTTCGTCTGGCGCCCGAGGTCTTGAAGTGGCTGGACCGCAAGGGCGAGCGCGGCCACGAGCTCGCCATGCAGGACAAGGCGCTGGAGTTCGAGAAGCTACCCGCAGCTCGCCCAAGTCGCACTCAGTCGGCATGATGGCGAAACGACCCTGCCTGCGACTCGCCGGCCCCTGGCCGCGCAGTACGCGATCGATGGATAGCGGTGAAGGCTTGCTTGGCTGTTGCCCGGCCGACAAAGTCTTGGAAAGGGGCGGCAGCCCAGTGTGGGCCAGATGGCCCGATGCAGAGGTGACCCCATGACGAGCATCAGCGGAGTGCACATCGTGATCGCGCCTTGCTGCGGTGCGCGGTATGTCCTTCCCTGTTACGTCTCGCTGAACTTCATGGCCTCCGAGCATTGGACGGACGGCTGGCGCGAAGACTCGCTGATGCCGAACGACGAGGGCTTGCGGCAATGCAAGTGCGGGCGGTTTGTCCTGATCCGGGATTTGCTGACTATCGGCACCGCCGAGACCAGCGAGCTGCCGCCCATCCCGTTCGTGCCCGACGAACGCCTGCCCGAGTGCATCGCGCAGGCGCAGAGTGAAGCCATGGAGGTCGCCGCGCGACTGGAGTATTGGCGCTATCTCAATCATCCCTACCGGCAGCAGTACCGTCAGCACCGGGACGCGGAAGAGGCCGCCACAAAGGCCGCGTGGGAGGCTGCCAACCCCGATCGCAGGACCTGGTGGCAGCGATTGCTTCGACGCAAGGCGCCCAGCTACCGCAGGCCACCGGACAGCCCCTTCACCTTCCCTGCGTTCGAGCCCACGGCGGAGCAACGCCAGAACATGGAACGGCTGAGCGAGATCCTGCTCGCCCGCAGCGCCGCGGCAGGGCGCGGGTTCGACGCGCTTACCCTGGCCGAGCTGTACCGCGAGCTGGGCCGGTTCGACGAGGCCGAGCGGGCCATCTCGACGCTCGACGGACAGGATGGGACCGCCAGCCTCATTGCCAGGCTGATCAAGGAGCGGCGAACGGCGCCGACGCGCTACAGGTTCTGAACCGCCTGGACCTCCGATTGCGGCAGCCAATCCGCAGCGTCACGAGCCCGGCAGGTCAGCGATGCCGCGGAGGGGCGGTCACTGCGGCGTGTCGATCTGCGTCCGCGGCGAAGGGTCGGGCGGCCAGGCGCGGCCGAGCGCGAGCCGGTCGCGGCCCTGGCTCCGCCGCAGCGCTCAGCGCAGGGCCACGGTCTGGCGCTTCCAGGCGGCATCCTGCCAGCGATAGAAGGTGCTCAGCGCCTCCGGGCGATCGGCCTGGCGGCGCACGCCCAGGGTGGCGAGGTCGAGCAGTTCGAAGCTGCGGCGGAAGCGTCCATCCGCGCGCACCTCGCGGGCGGCCAGCAACTGCGCCTTGCCCGGCACCCAGCCGGCGAACTCGACATAGCCGAGTTCGGGGTTGTCCAGGCTGGGCGGCAGCACGTCAATGCGCCAGCCCTGCGCGCCCTGCTGGAACACCCACAGCTCACGCCAGCCCGCCAGCGGCTGCACGGCCAGCGCCAGCGCCGTGCCGGCAGCATTCGCGCTGGCCGAGGCCGTCCACACCACGCCGAAGGTGCAGCGGTGCGCCAGCACCGTCGGGTGCGGCGTGCGGCGGTCGACGAGGTCGATGCAGGTCTCGCCCGGCGCGGCACCGGCGGCGGTGGCCACCGCCAGCCGCGCCGGCGTGGCCGGCACGGGTTCGGCTGCCCAGCGCGAGGCGCCGACGCGCAGGGCCGCGTCGCTGTAGGCCAGGCGGTCTTCCTCGGCCAATTCGTTCTTGTCCACGCCCGCCAGCTCCTGCAGCGCCAGTTCCGCCGCGGCGTGCGCGTCCTCGCCGCGGCGCTGGCGCGCGAAGGCCAGGGCCGCCTGCACGCCGGCATTGCGCAGGCGCAGGCGATTGACCCAGTAAGCCGGCAGATCGCGTCGCACCACCCGCGCCAGCACCTCGGACCGCCATTGGTCCAATTCGTAGTGCTGCAGCGGCTTCAGGGCAGGATCGATGCAGTCGTCGCGGGTCAGCGCCAGGGCGGCGCGGGCGCGTTCCTCCTCCGGCGCCGGCAGGGCGAGCACGCGGCGAAAGGCGTCGCCCGCGTAGCACAGCGTCATGCGGCCGTCGCGCTCGAAACCGCGCAGGTCGACGCCGAGGCTTGCCGCCACTTCCAGGTGCGCGGCGATGGCGGCGTCGTCGGCCTTGGCGTGGCGCGACGATGCGCGCCGCGCCAGACGCTCGGCCAGGGTGCCGAGCGCGGCGAAGGGCTCGCTGCCGATGGCCGCGCCCGGTGCGGCCCTGAGGTAGGCCGCGACATAGGCCATACCCAGCGCCTCGGCACCCGGCGTGTCGCGCAGAAAGCGCACCACGGCCAGCAGCTCGGCGGCATCCTCGGCGCGCAGCGAGACGCGCCGCACCTGGCTGGCGCGCACATAGCCGCCGCGCTCGCGCCGGTGGTCGTAGACCTGCAGGTAGTCCAGGCGCAGACCGCGCACTTCCAGCGTGTCGCCCTGCCACAGCACCGCCTGCTGCGCGGCGGAGTCGCGCGGCGCCGCGCGCAGCGGCACCTGGTCCTGTACCACGATGGCGGTGGCGGGCGCTGCGCTGGCACCGAACGCGGCATCGACGGAGAGCGCAGCAATGTCAGCGGCGCCGACGCTCCCGGCAAGCACCAGCCACACCAGTGCGAGCAGGAGGAGCGCAAGGCGCCCCCGGCGGACAGGCGTGCGGCTCACTGCGCGCCCTCCGCAGTGGCCTTGTGCGCGACCGTGGTCGCACCCAGCAGGGCGTTGCCGATGAAGCCGCCGTCGGCCGGCGGCGGGGCGATGATCACCGAGATCTTGTCCGAGAGCTTGTCCGCCAGGGTCTTCTGGATCAGCAGCGGATGGCGCGTGATGAGCTCGCCGTCGCGCTGCAGCTGCTCGCTCTGCACCTTGCCGATGCGCTCCAGGCGCAAGGCCTCCACTTCGGCCAGCTTCTGGCGCGAATCGGCCTCGCCGGCGGCCTCGATGCGGCGCGCATCGGCGGCCGCCTCGGCCAGCTTGATGCGCGAGGCCTTCTCCGCCTCGGCCTCGAGCTGACGCTGTTCGATCTGCTTCTGCTTGAACGGCAGCACGTGCTTCATCGCCTCCTCCTGCGCCTTGGCAGCGATGATCTGCTCCTGCGCCGCAGCTTCCGCCGCCTTCTCGCGTGTCACCTTCTCGGCGTCGGCCGCCAGCTCAGCCTCCTTGACCTGCTTCTCCTTGAGCTCGAGCGTGTACTTCATCTTTTCCGTCTCCAGCTCCACCGCCAGCAGCTTGTCCATGCCGGCGCGGTAGTCGGGCGGCAGGTCGACATTGCCCATCAGCACCGAGCGCAACACGATGCCGTCGGCGGCGAGGCGCGGCCTGAGCTCGGATTCCAGCGCGTCCTGCAGTTCCTGGCGCTTGCTGGAGAAGATCTCGCGCACCGTGTAGCGGGTGAACACCTTGTAAATGACGCCCTGCACGGCGGGCTCCACGCGCTCGGCGCCGATGTCGCCCGGCAGGGTCTTGGACAGGGTATCCAGGCGCGACGGATCGAGCGCATAGCGGATGGCCAGCTCCACGCCGAGCGACAGCCCCTCGGCCGACTGGAACGGCGCCTCGCCGCCGGCTCTGGTGCTGCGCAGCGGCCGGTAGACCTGGTCCTGCAGCGGATAGCGGCGCAGCTCGTGCACGCCCGGCAGCAGCAGAACCACGCCCTCGCCCACCGGCGCGCTGGTGCCGGTGAGCCGGTTCAGGCGCAAGCCCAACTCGCCGTGGGCCACGCTCGCGGTCGGCGGGTGCGCTGCCAGCGCCCAGCCCCCCGCCATCAACACAGCAACCGCGACGACGCGCCGGACCGAACCGGCGCGCACCGTTTGCGACAGCCACGCAAACCGCTGCGACACGAAACCTTCTCCTCGATCGATGGTGGGGATGCCCTCGGCAGCGCGGCCCTGCCGGCGCTGCCGTGTGCCATTGCAGCGCCGCACCCGGCCCGAACGCCGCCACGCCCGGGCCGGGCCGCGGGCGGCTTGTGGCGAGTTGCGGGCAGCGTGTCGCGGACGCCAGCGGCGGGGGGACGATGTCGGACTTTTCCTACCCACACGGCAGGCGGTCACCGATGCTCGGTGCCCGCCGCGGCGCGATGCTGGCGCCCCCTGAAGGAGTCCGTCATGCCGCTGTTCCTCACCACCTCATCCAATCGTCTGCGTGCCGCCGCGCGGCTGGCCCTGCTGTGTGCGACCGCCGTCGCTGCCAGCGTCGCCCATGCCGACACCGTGCGCTTCGGCCTGCGCGTGATCGCCGACGGCGACAGCAGCGCCAAGGTGCTGGAGGTGGCCGGCCGACCCGACGCCACCGCGCACGTGAAGGCCAGCCGCAAGCACGGTGACGGCGGCGAGCGCTGGAGCTATCAGCGCGACGGCAAACGCATCGACATCACCCTGCACGGCGGCGTGGTCACCGCCATCGTCACGCACCGGGCGAAATAGCGGCGCGTGGCGTCAGCGGGATGATCGTCGCGGTGCGGCCGCGCGCTCGGAACGCCGCGCACGACGCCGGCACGAGCCCTGGCGACGTCCGGGCTCAGGCCGGGTCGAAGGCCTCGTCCGCGCCGTTCAGCACGCGCAGGAAGTCCTCGCCGTAGCGCGCCAGCTTGCTGGCGCCGACCCCCTGCACCTCGCCCAGATCGTCCAGCGTCGCCGGCCGCGCGCGCAGCATGGCCAGCAGCGTCGCGTCGTGGAAGATCACGTAGGGTGGCAGGTTCTGCGCCCGCGCTAGGCGCGAGCGCAGGGCGCGCAGGGCGTCCCACTGCCGCTGTTCGTGCGGGCCGATGTCCAGGCTGCCGCGGCTGCGCTCGGCGCGACCGGCCTTGCGCGCGGCGCGGCGCTCGCTGCTGTCGGCGATGTGGCGCAGGCGCAGGGGGCGCTCGCCCTTGAGCACCGCGCGGCTGGCCTCGGTGAGGTGCAGGGTGCCGTAACCCTCCGCATCGGTGGCCAGCAGGCCCAGCGCGACGAGCTGGCGGAACACGCCGCGCCACTGGCGTTCGTCCAGTTCGGCGCCGATGCCGAAGGTGGTGACGCGGTCGTGCCCCAGCGTGCGCACGCGCTCGCTGGCCTCGCCGCGCAGCACCTCGATGAGATGCGCCGCGCCGAAGCGCTGGCCGGTGCGGTAGACGCAGGACAGCGCCTTCTGCGCCACCGCGGTGGCGTCCCAGGTGCGCGGCGGGTCCTGGCAGTTGTCGCAGTTGCCGCAGGGCTCCGCGCGCGTCTCGCCGAAGTAGCGCAGCAGCAGCTGGCGCCGGCAGCCGGTGGTTTCGGCATAGCCCAGCAGGGCGTCGAGCTTGGCGCGCTCCACGCGCTTGCGTTCCTCGCCGGCCTCGGACTGGGCGATCATCTGCGCCAGCGTCACCACATCGCCGAGGCCGTAGGTCATCCACGCTTCCGCCGGCAGTCCGTCACGCCCGGCGCGGCCGGTCTCCTGGTAGTAGCCCTCCACGCTCTTGGGCAGGTCCAGGTGCGCCACGAAACGCACGTCGGGCTTGTCGATGCCCATGCCGAAGGCGATGGTGGCCACCATCACCACCCCTTCCTCGCGCAGGAAGCGCTGCTGGTTGGCGGCGCGCGCGGCCGCGTCCATGCCGGCGTGGTAGGCCAATGCGGCAAAGCCCTGTTCGGCCAGAAAGGCCGCCGTCTCGTCCACGCGCTTGCGCGACAGGCAGTAGACGATGCCGGCCTCACCGCGGCGTCCGCGCAGAAAGTCGGCCAGCTGGCGGCGCGCGTTGTCCTTCTCCACCACGCGGTAGCGGATATTGGGCCGATCGAAGCTGGCGACGAACTGGCGCGCCTGTTCCAGGCCCAGGCGTTCGACAATCTCGGCGCGCGTGGGGGCGTCGGCCGTGGCGGTGAGCGCGAGGCGCGGCACATCGGGAAAGCGCTCGTGCAGCACGCCCAGCTGGCGGTACTCCGGGCGGAAATCGTGACCCCACTGCGACACGCAGTGCGCCTCGTCGATGGCGAACAGGGCCAGCGGCACGCGCGACAGCAGATCCAGGCAGCGCGCCGTGAGCAGGCGCTCGGGGGCGACGTAGAGCAGCTTGAGTTCGCCCTCCAGCAAGCGTTGCTCGACCGCGCGCTGGGACGCGGCGTCCAGGCTGGAATTGAGGAAGGCCGCCGCCACACCGTACTGGGCCAGGGCCTCGACCTGGTCCTGCATCAGCGCGATCAACGGCGACACCACCACGGCCGTGCCCGGCCGCAGCAGGGCCGGCACCTGATAGCACAGCGACTTGCCGCCTCCGGTGGGCATCAGCACCAGCGCGTCGCCGCCACCGGCAACGTGCTCGACGATGGCCTGCTGTTCGCCGCGGAAGGCGCTGTAGCCGAAGACGTCGTGGAGGAGCTGGAGGGCCGCAGTCATCCGCCCATGCTAGCAGGCGCGCACACGGCCTCCGCCGCCGGAACGGGCCGCGCCACATGGGTACACTGGGCGTTCCCGGCGCGGCCCTGCCCACGGACCGGCGGACGCGCTACCATTCAAACAATCGTTTGAGGTGACCGATGCCGCGTTCCCTTGTCCAGCGCCTGTGCCTGCTCGCCCTCGCCGTTCTGCTCGGCGCCTGCGGCGGCGGGCCGGTGAAACGCATCAATCCGCCGATCGCCAGCATCCAGCAACTGACCGTGCGGCCCGACGGCAGCTGGGAGCTGCAGCTGCGTATCCAGAACTTCTCCACCGTGCCCATGACCTTCGCCAGCGTCGAAGCGGCGCTGGAGCTGGAGGACCGCCCAGCCGGCCAGGTGTTCGCGCGCACCGCGCTGGACATCCCCGGCGGCGCCGCCGACACCACCACGCTGCGCCTGTCGCCGACGCCGGCCGGCAGCGCCGCGCTGAACGCTCCCGGCGGCACCGGCGTGGGCTACCGCCTGGTCGGCAAGATCACCAGCAGCGACCCCGCCAAGAGCTTCGACCTGCGCTACGAAAGCCGGCTCTCGCCCGTGCCGGGCCTGCCGGGAAGCTGGCGCTGAGTTCCCCTCGTTTCCCACCGTTCCGCGGAGTTTCCCCATGAGCAAGTACACCGCACCGCTGGCCGACATGCGCTTCGCCCTGTTCGACGTGCTGGGCAGCGAAGCCCTGCTGGCTGCCCTGCCCGGCGGCGATGCCGCGCCGCGCGACCTGCTCGACGCGGTGCTGGAGGAATCGGCGAAGTTCAACGAACAGGTGCTCGCTCCGCTGAACCAGTCCGGCGACGCCGAGGGCTGCACGCTGGACAAGGCCACGGGCCGCGTCAGCACGCCCAAGGGCTTCCGCGAGGCCTATGCCCACTTCGTCGAGGGCGGCTGGGCCGGCGTGAACGCGCCGGAAGAGTTCGGCGGCCAGAACGTGCCCTACGTGGTCGGCGCGGCGCTGAAGGAAATGATCGACTCGGCCAACCTGTCCTGGGGCAACTACCCCCTGCTCTCGCACGGCGCGACCGAGGCGCTCAAGCACCACGGCGAGGACTGGCAGCGCGAGGTGTTCTTGAAGCCCATCGTCGCCGGCACCTGGACCGGCACCATGTGCCTGACCGAGCCGCACTGCGGCACCGACCTCGGCCTGCTGAAGACGCGCGCCGAGCCCGCGGGCGACGGCACGTACCGCATCAGCGGCACCAAGATCTTCATCACTGGCGGCGAGCACGATCTCACCGACAACATCATCCACCTCGTGCTGGCGCGCCTGCCGGATGCGCCCGCCGGCACCAAGGGCATCTCCCTGTTCATCGTGCCCAAGCTCAAGGTGGCGCGCGACGGCAGCGTGGGCGCGCGCAATTCGCTCAGCTGCGGCTCGCTCGAACACAAGATGGGCATCAAGGCTTCGGCCACCTGCGTGATGAACTTCGACGCCGCCGAGGGCTACCTCATCGGCCAGCCGAACAAGGGCCTGAACGCCATGTTCACCATGATGAACACGGCGCGCATCGCGGTTGGCTACCAGGGCCTGGGCCTGGCCGAGCGCGCCTACCAGAACTCCCTGGCCTATGCGCGCGACCGCCTGCAGATGCGCGCGCTGACCGGGCCGAAGTTCCCGGAAAAGCCCGCCGACCCGCTCCTGGTGCACCCGGACATCCGCCGCATGCTGCTCACGCAGAAAGCCTTCATCGAGGGCGGCCGCGTGCTCGGCTACTACGCTGCGCAGCAGGTGGACATCCTCGAGCGCAGCACCGACGCCACGGCGCGCCAGCGCGCCGACGAACTGCTCGGCTTCATCACGCCCATCGTCAAGGGCCTGCTCACGGAAATGGCGCAGGAGTGCTGCTACGACGCCCTGCAGGTCTTCGGCGGCCACGGGTACATCGCCGAATGGGGCATGGAACAGTTCGCCCGCGACGCACGCATCACCACCATCTACGAGGGCACCACGCAGATCCAGGCGCTCGACCTGCTGGGGCGCAAGATCCTGCAGCTGCAGGGCGCCGGTCTGAAGCACTTCGTCGGCGAGATCAGCGCCTTCTGCCAGGCGCAGCAGGCCAACGCCCAGCTCATCGAGTTCATCAAGCCGCTGGCCGAGCTGACCCAGGAATGGATCGGCCTGACCCAGGAGATCGGCAAGAAGTCGATGGGCAACCCGGACGAGATGGGCGCGGCGGCGGTCGACTACCTCTTCTACGCCGGCTACATCGCCCTGGCGTATTTCTGGGCGCGCAGCGTGGCCGCGGCCGATGCCTCGACGGCCCACGGTGCGGACTTCAAGCAGGCCAAGCGCCTCACGGCGCGCTTCTACTATTCGCGTCTGCTGCCGCGCACGCGCGGCCACCTCGCCGCCATGCGCGCCGGCGCCGAGAGCCTGATGGCACTGCCGGCCGATCTGTTCGGCTGAACGCCACCGTGACGGCCTCCCCGCCGAGGGGAGGCGCGTCCGTGGGTCGGCGCGCCGGTCGGCGCGAGGTGGCGTTCCGGCGGCCGCATCTGGAAATCGCGCGGGGCCTCGGCTAGCTTTTTCCCCACGCTTCCCTGCGCGAGCGATGCCCCGTGGACAACCAGGCCGGAATCCATATCCGCCTCGCCGACAGCGGCGACGACGACTTCATCCTCGGACTGGTCGAGCGTTTCGTCGGCTTCGAGCTGCCGCCCTGGCGCCGCCGCGGCGAGACCGCCGCCGGCATCCGTCAGGATCTTGCCCGGCACCTGCGCGACCAGCCGGCCGGGTCGTTCCTGTTCGTGGCCGAGGACGACGACGGCCAGCGCGTCGGCTTCCTGCACCTGCAGACCACCACCGATTTCTTCACCGGCGCCACCAACTGCCACATCAGCGACCTCGCCGTGGCCACCGGCCACGACGGCAAGGGCGTGGGCGGCGCCCTGATCGCCTACGCCGAGCGCTGGGCACGTGAACACCACTGCCGCCACGTCACCCTGGCCGTCTTTCCCGGCAACGCCCGCGCCCGAGCGCTCTACGCCAAGCATGGTTTCGGCGAGGAAATGATCCGTATGGCCAAGGCGGTGAAGTAGCCCCGCGCTTGCACCACTGTCACGCATTTGGTCTATGCTGCCCGGCGCAAGCGGGAGCAGTAGCGGCGGGAGCGCCTGGTTCGACGTGTCGAGACCGGAGGTGTGAATGCTGTC
>DAOOVM010000095.1:0-9836 GCA_035370085.1 Rhodanobacteraceae bacterium
GTCGTAGGGCAGCAGCAGGTTCCACGAGTCGTTGCCGCCGGCCAGGTAGATGCACACCAGGGCGCGATAGCCCGACAGCGTGCCGGGGGTGCTGGCGGCAGCCAGCGCGGTGCCCATCATGCGCAGTTGCGGCACGAGCGCGGCGGCGCTGCCGCTGGCGGCCAGGCAGGCGAGCTGGCGCAGGAAGTCGCGGCGGGCGTTGCGGGTGTGGCTCATGGCGGACTCCTTAGCGCTGCGCGGCGAATTCGGGCGAGAGCGCCACGAGGTAGACCAGCGACCAGGCCTTCTCGTTGGCGCTGGCGCCGCTCATGAAGGCGAGCATGTTGCCCAGGGTGGTCTGCATGTTCGGCGACATGCCGCCGCCGAGCATGCGTGCATTGGCCAGCGCCACCATGGCGGCGGGGTTGGCCGCATTGGTGGCGAGCGCGGACAGGTCCAGCAGGGGACGATCGCTCGGCGGGTTGCTCATGCCGGCATAGGCCTGTGCGCTGAAGGCGTACAGGCCGTTGCTGAGCGAGTAGGTGGTGCTTTCGTTGGTGATCTGGAATTCGGGCGCGAACAGACCGGCATCGGCGATGGGGCCAGGCTGGGCGAAGTCCGGCTCGTAGAAGTTGAACACTGTGGGCGAGCTCAGCGGGCGCTGGCCGAAGGCGTTGACGAAGTTGAGTGTGCCGATCATCTTCACCTCGCCGTAGGCGTCGGCCGCTGGCGCCTGCGCACTCCAGGCCCGCCACAGCGCGGTGAGGCGCAGCACCGGCTCGCGCAGCTTGCCGTAGCTCGCGGCGCCGGGCGTGCGCGCCTCCGCATCGAGCAGGATGGCCTGGATCACCGCACCGAGGTCGCCGCGTTCGTGGTCGGGCAGGCCGTTGTCCTCGAACACCGTCGCCACGCGCTGGATGTAGCCCGGCGAGGGGTTGCTGGTGACGAAGCGCTGGATCAGCTGGCGCGCGATGAAGGGCGCCACGTTCATGTGGCCGGCGATGTTGTCCAGGGCCAGGTTGACGTCCTGCGCGCAGGTCTGGTTGGCGGGCAGGGTGAAGCCCGCCAGCAGGGTCTTGGCGCCGATGTCGTGGCGCATGTTGCTGCTGCCCGTGCCGCTGGCCGGGAACAGCTCGGTGCCCCAGCAGGCCATCGGCGCGTACTGCGCCGCACTGGTGACGCCGCCGGCGTAGAAGTTCGCGCCGTTGTAGTTCGGCGGGCCTGATCCCCGCGGTGCATCGGCGTAGGTGAAGCCGGTGAACACGCGCGCGGTCTGCGAGATGGTGGTCTGGTCGTAGGTGGGGAGGGGCACCAGTTGCCCGTCCAGCACCGGACTGAAGTCCAGGTTGCGCTGCACCAGGCCCACCGAGAACAGCTGCATCACTTCGCGCGCGTAGTTCTCGTCCGGCTGCGTGGTGCTGCCGGCCTTCTGGTTGCGGAAGTGACTCAGGTAACGTCCCATGGTCGGACTCCAGGTGACGTCGCCGAGCAGGCCGCGGTAGGTGCCGAAGGCACCGCGCGCGAGCAGGTCCCAGTACTCCGTCAGCGGGATGTAGTCCTGGCTGATGCTGCTGCTCTGGTCGGAGACCACGAAGATCTGCGACAGCGCCCAGGCCATGCGCTGGCGCAGCTGGTCCGGGGCGTAGGTGGCGGTCCAGAACCAGCGGTTGAGGCGCTGACTCTGGCCGATGCCCTGGCCGCCGGCGGTGCGGGCGGCGATCACCTGCTCGACCACCGGCCGCGCCGCCGTGGCGGGCATGCCGAGCTGCTGGGCCAGCCATTCGCGGTAGCCCAGGGCGCGCAGGCGCGCGATCTCCGCCGGCGTCGGGCCGAAGGTGGCCTGGGTGAGGAAGCGGGCGGCTTCGGCATCGCTGCCCGGAGCGTCGGCGGGGGTGTCGAAGCCGTTGCCGTAGAGGTGGTCGTAGACGTGGGCGGCGGCGGGTGTGCCAAGGCACAGCACGCCTGCCAGCAGCGCGGCGAGGCGGATCATGGTGGTTCTCCCGGAATTGCGGCAACACTACGGGGGCGCGTGGCGGCCGGCTGTGACCGGATCGCCAGCTCCCGCGCGCCCTGCGTACCGCCCTGCAACGGACCGCCGCGACCGCCGTTGACCGCCCGGCCCGCGCCAACGAAAAGGGCGCCCAGCGGGCGCCCTCGCGTGCGGCGGGAATTGGCTGCCTCAGCCGCCGAACTTGAACAGTGCCGGCTTCCAGCTGCCCTGGCGGCTGTAGGACTCGCGGCGGCGGCGGTGCATGCGATCCTGCAGCTCCAGGCGACGGCCTTCCAGCCAGTCGGCGCGCTGCATGTTGCTCAGGTCCTCGCCGCGGCGCTCGGCCTCGGCACGGCGGAAGTCGCAGAAGTCGTCGTAGGCGTCGAGCTCGTGCTTCAGCTCGCGCACGCACAGCTCGATCATGATGGCGTCGTCGAGGAAGCCCAGCACCGGCACGGTGTCCGGGATGACGTCCTTGGGATCGGCGAAGTAGGTCAGTGCCGACAGCACGCGCTGCTTGTCCTCTTCCGGCAGGGCCCAACCCGTGTCGTGCACCATGGCGATCATGGCGTCGAGCTTGCCCAGGCGCTCGGCGATGAAACCGGGCACCTGCACGTTGGCGGAATCGGCCAACAGCTTCTTTGCCGCGTCGGTGATCTGCTGCGCGCTCAGGTGCTTGGTCTCGTCCTGGGCTTTCTTCATGCCGTCGATGAAGTGGGCCAGGTCGGCGTCGCCGAGTTCGATGGTGATGGTGAGGGACATGGCTGGGTACCGCGGTGGGAATCGGGGAGGCAGGCAGCCTAGCTAGGGCGTGTCGGGGCGTCAATCGACGCCGCGGCTGGCCCGCTGCGCGCGCGGTCGCCCCTACAGGATGCCCACCAGGCCGGCGCCGAAGGCCGTCACCATGCGCGTGTAGATGGTCTTGAACGGCAGATCCACCTCGGGGAAGTCGCCCACGTCCTCGTAGCAGTCGTAGAAGCCGGGCTCGCCGGGGCGCCGCGGCGTGCAGCCGGGTTTCAGCTCGAAGCTGCTCGCGTAACGGAAGGGCCAGAAGTCGAACAGGGGCAGGGCGGCGGAAAAGTCGGCGATGGCGCCGTTGACCCGCTCTACCAGGCGCGGGCGCTGGCGCTTGGCGATGGTCCAGGCATTGCCCGGCGCGGCGTCGCGCAGGATCGAGGTGCGCACCGCCGCGGCGAAGGCGGCATCGTGCACGATGAAGCCCGACTCGGTGTTGTAGGCGTCCGATCGCGGGTCGAAGTTGTGCGAGCCGATCAGGGTCACGCTGCCGTCGATGACGATGCTCTTGGCATGCAGGCCGAGGCGCACGCCGCCGCTCTTAAGCGGCGCGCGCTCGTACTTGCGGTAGCCGGGCGTATCGGTGCCGCCGTCGGACAGCGCCGCGTAGTCGGCCACCATCGCGGCGGCATCGGCGGGAAAAGGCTTGAACTCGTGGATCTCGAAGCCGTAGCGCTTGAGGTAGCGCTTCTTGTACTTGTGCGAAAGGGCGTAGACGTAGAAGGCGTCGGTGGCCGCCAGGGAGTTGGTCGACACGATCACGCGCAGTTCGCGGTGCTGCGTGTGCAGGCTGCGGAACACCTCGCGTGCCCGCCGCGAGATCACCAGGTACGGCGTCTGCATCACGATCTCGCCGCGTGCGCCGCGCAGCAGGCTGATGACGTGGCGGGTGAGAGCCTGTTCGGCGCGGTTGTCGGGCTCCAGCGGCTTGTTGGGCGAGTCGGAGAAGTAGTCGACGCGGCCGACGCGGAAGGACCGGTCGGCGAACTGCGTCTGGATCCAGCCGGGGTCGGCGGCGCGGGCGCGCAGCGCCGCCACGCGCGCGGGGCGGGCAAAGTCGGGCGCGGTCCAGGCGGGCACGGGCTCCTTGGGCGCCAGCACGCGGCGGTTGATGTCCTTGAGCTGGGCCAGGCGGCGCGTGCGCGGATGCTGCCAGAACTGCTCGAACGAAGCCTGCATGGCGGCAGCGGCCACCGGCCCGGCCACCAGCACGTCCCGGTCGCGGTAGTCGAACTCGTCGTCCCAGTCGTAGTAGCGGTTCTCGTAGTTGCGTCCGCCGGTGATGCCGAGGGCGCCATCCACCAGCAGCAGCTTGTTGTGCATGCGCTGGTTGAACTTGAAGAAGCAGCAGACGATGCCGGCGGCGAACTCCAGCGGCTGCGTGGCGGCCTCGTCGAACGTGGGGTTGTAGAAGCGCAGCTCGAAGTTGACGTGGGCGCGCGCCAGGCGCGCCAGCAGGGTCGGATCGCCCACCGAGAACAGCTGGTCGACGATCACGCGCACCCGCACGCCGCGGCGCGCGGCGGCGATGAGTTCGTCCAGCACCAGCAGGCCGGCGTCGTCCTTGGCGAAGATGAAGGTCTGCACGTCGATGCTGCGCCGCGCGGCGCGGATCAGGTGCACGCGCAGCGCCAGCGCATCGGCGCCGACGTCGAGCAGGTTGGCGTAGTGCACCGGTGCCCCGGCCTGCGATTCGGCGGCGGCCCGCGCCACCAGGGCGGCGTAGGGTGAGGCCAGGGCGCAGGCGTCGGCCGCGCTGCAATCCAGGGTGCGCTCCTGCTGCTGCGAGATCACGTCCTGTGCCTGCCGCACGCGCTCGCGGCTCAGGCTGCAGGCGCCGAGCAGGCACGCCGCAGCCAGCAGCCAACCCATTCGCAGGCAACGCGGCATCCCTGACATGCCCGCCATGCTAGCAGGCGCGTGCGGCCGCATTCAGTCCGGCGGCGGCGCGGTGGCGTAGACGGTGAAGTGCAGGCGCACCCGGTCGGCCAGGGTGCCGCGGTGCGTGCGCATGCCGAAGTCGCTGCGCTGGATGCTGCCCTCGGCCTGCACCGGGCAGGCGATGCCCGGCTGCTGCGCGCAATCGGCGCCGCGCAGGCTGAAACTCACCGGGTGGGTCACGCCGCGCACGGTGAGCGTGCCGAGGATGTCGCCGCCGTCGTGCAGCACCGAGAGCGGGAAGGGCTCGGAGCGAAAGCCCAGGCGCGGGTGGCTCGCCGCGTCGAAGAACTCGGGCGACTTCACCCAGTCCTCGTAGTCGCTGCTGCGCATCTTCACGCGCGTGGCGTCGATCTGCGCGTCCACGCGTGCCACGCGCGCGGCGTCGTCCACTTCCAGCTCGCCCTCGACCGCGCCGAAGCGCCCCTCGACGCTGAACAGCCACATCACGCGCACCTGGAACTCGGCATGCGAGCGCGAGCTGTCGAAGGCGATGCGGCGCGGTTCGGCGTGCGCACCCGCGGCCGCGGCCAGCAGAGCGGGCAGGACCAGGCGCGCGGCAAAGGCGCGGTGCATCGGCGCTCAGGGCGACCAGAAGGCCTTGAGCGTGCCGGCACCTGGTTCCAGCGCGCCGCCGGCCAGCTCGAACCAGGCCACGCCGGCCGGCGGCATGCCGCGGAAGTCGCCCGACTGGCCCGTGGCCAGCAGCGCCACCAGGGTTTCCAGGCCGGGGTTGTGCCCCACCAGCAGCAGGCGCTCGGCCTCGGCGTGCTCGTCGAGCAGGCCGAACAGGGTGCCCGAGGTGGCTTCGTAGATGCGTGGCTCCACCCGCGTGTCGGCATAGCCGAGCTGGCCCAGCACGCGCTCCAGGGTCTGCCGGGTGCGCTGCGCCGGCGAACACAGCACCCGCGAGGGCAGGCCGCCGTGCCGCGCCAGCCAGGCGCCGGCGGCGTCGGCCTCGGCCTCGCCGATGGGACTCAGGCAGCGCTCCGTGTCGCCCGCGCCGGCAGCGGCGGCGAGGGCATGGGCATGGCGCAGCAGGATCAGTTCTTTCATCACTCGCCCCGGCCCCTCGGGCCGCGATGCCGGCGGCTGCCGGCTGGTTCCGATCCTAGCCCAGCCGCGGCACCGGCGCGCGGCGGTCTCAGCCGAGCTTCTTCAGCCAGCGCAGCAGCGGCTTCCAGTCGTCCTGGTGGCCGCGCACGTATTCGGAGTGGTAGTCGAACAGGCTCTTGCCCAGGCCGGTGGCCATCACATAGCCCTGGGAATCGCGCAGCTGCGCCACGATGGGGAAGGGGAAGCCCTTGATCTCCGCCAGGGCCTGCTGCGAGGCGTGGGTCCAGGGCTTGAGGCGGTTGGCCACCACCGCCACCGGCACCTTGCCGCGCTTGATCGGCTTGAGCTCGGCCATCTCCAGCAGGAACGGCGCGGTGGCTTCCAGGTCGAAGGGCGAGGGCAGCACCGGCACCACGATCGCGTCGACGTAGTCGAGCAGTTCCGCCACCTGGTCGGGATGGATGCCCGCCGGGGTGTCCACGATCACGCGCTCGGCGTCGGCGGGCACGCGCTCGCGCCAGTCGCGCCGCGTGCCGTCCAGCGGCAGCACCGCCGTGGCCAGGCCCGCGCGGTGCTCGCACCAGCGCCGGCTGGACCCGAGGCGGTCGCAGTCGACCAGCACGGTGTTCCGGCCCTCCACGGCGTAGTGCGCCGCCAGATGGGTGCTGACCGTGGTCTTGCCGCAGCCGCCCTTGGAACTCGCCACCAGGACCTTCAGCATCGCCGACCCTCCCGTGAGCAAAGCCGCGGCAGGTTACACCGCGCCCGCCGGCCGGCGGAAGCCGGCGCGCCGCCGTGCTCAGTAGCCGGCGGCCTGGCCGTCCTTGCGCCCCTCGCTGGCGCCGACGTAGACCCGGTTCCTCGCGTCCCACAGGATGGCCTGGTAACCGCCGTAGGGACCGTCGGCAAACATCACCTTGTGCCCCTTGCGCATCAGCGCGCGCACGGTCTCGTAGGGGTAGCCCGACTCCAGTTCCAACTCGCCGCCGTCGCGCATCTCGGTGACCTGCCCGGACGGTTCGGTGGAGCCCTCGTGCTGGATGCGCGGCGCATCGCCGGCCTCCTGCAGGTTCATGCCGAAGTCGATCAGGTTCAGCACGATCTGCACGTGCCCCTGCGGCTGCATGGCGCCGCCCATGACGCCGAAGCTGATCCAGGGCTCGCCGTTCCTGGTGATGAAGGACGGGATGATGGTGTGGAAGGGCCGCTTGCCCGGCGCGTAGCTGTTGGGGTGGCCCTCCTTGAGCACGAACAGCTCGCCGCGGTCCTGCAGGATGAAGCCCAGGTCCGGCGGGCTCATGCCCGAGCCCATGCCGCGGTAGTTGGACTGGATCAGCGACACCATGTTGCCCTCGCGGTCGGCCGTGGTGAGGTAGATGGTGTCGCCGCCCTCCAGCGGCGGGTGGCCGGCGTCGACCGACTTCATGGCCTTGTCCATCGAAATCAGCTTGCGCCGCTCGGCGGCGTAGTCCTTGGACAGCAGGTCCGCCAGCGGCGCCTGCGCGAAGGCGGGGTCGGCGTAGTAGCGCGCGCGGTCGGCGAAGGCGAGCTTCTTGGCCTCGGTGAAGAGGTGCACGTGCTCGGGGCTGCCGAAACCGTAGGACTTGAGGTCGTAGCCTTCCAGGATGTTGAGCATTTCCAGCGCGGCGACGCCCTGGGTGTTGGGCGGCAGCTCCCACACATCGACGCCGCGGTAGTTCACCGACACCGGCTCCACCCACTCGCCGTGGTGCGCGGCGAGGTCGGCGGCGGAGAGGAAACCACCCTGCGCCTTCATGTAGTCGGCGATGGCCTGCGCGATGCGCCCCTTGTAGAAGGCGTCGCGGCCACCGCGGGCGATGGCCTCCAGCGTGTTGGCCAGGTGCGGGTTCTTCCAGATCTCGCCCTTGGCCGGCGCCTTGCCGTCCCGGGTGAACTGCGCGGTGAAGCCGGGGAATTGCGCCAGCCGCGGTACCGACAGCGCCCAGTAGTGGGCGATCAGTTCGGTCACCGGGAAGCCGTCGCGGGCATAGGCGATGGTCGGCGCCAGCACGTCCTGCATCGGCAGTTTGCCGAAGCGCTGGTGCAGGGCGAACCAGCCGTCCACGCAGCCCGGCACGTTCACCGGCAGCGGCCCCAGCGGTGGCACGTCCCTGTAGCCGTGGTCGAGGAACCACTGCAGGGTCAGCGACTGCGGCGAGCGGCCCGAGCCGTTGTAGCCGTAGAGCTTCTTCGTCCTGGCGTCCCAGACGATGGCGAAAAGATCGCCGCCGATGCCGTTGGACACCGGCTCCATCAGGCCCAGGGCCGCGTTCGCGGCGATGGCGGCGTCCACCGCCGTGCCGCCGCGCTTGAGCACGTCCAGGCCGATCTGCGTGGCCAGTGGGTGCGAGGTGGCCACCATGCCGTGCGGGGCGATGACTTCCGAGCGGGTGGCGAAGGGCTTGCCGGTGATGCGGTCGCCGGCCTGCGCGGCCAGCGGCAGCAGGGCGGCAAGGGCGAGGACGAGGGTTTTCATGGGCATCTCCGGCGGGTGGGTCCAGGCAAACGCAACTCAGGCGGCGAGGCCGAGCAGCCAGCGCCACAGCGGCAGGGTGGCGATCGCGGCCACCGTACCGTAGCCGACCAGGGCGGCGCCGAGCTCGGGCGCGAGGCCGGCCATGGCCGTCAGGGCCGCGCCGGTGATCATCGGCGGCATGGCCGATTCCAGCACCACGGCGGCGCGCAGCTCGCCCTCCAGGCCGAACAGCGCGCACAGGCCCAGGGCCAGCGCCGGCAGCAGCAGCAGCTTGCCGGCCAGGCCGGCGAGCAGCGGGGCGATGTGCCGGCGCGGCAGCCTGAGCTTCAACTGCATGCCGATGGCCAGCGTGACCAGAGGCAGCAGCGCCCCGGAGAGCTGCTTCAGCGCGCCTTCCAGCGCCGCCGGCAGGTGGGCCGGCACCACGGTGAAGGCCAGCAGCAGGGTCAGGAAGGGCGGGAAGGTGAGCACGCGGCGCAGCACCGTGGCGGCGCCCGGCCGCTCGCCGCCGCTGTACAGGGCGATGACCACCAGGCCAAAGGTGGACAGCATGACGAAGCTGCCGAATTGGTCGTACACCACGGCGTAGCGCAGCGCGCCGGCGCCGGCCAGGGCGGGAATCAGGGCAAAGCCGAGAAAGGAGGTGTTGCCCAGCGGCACCTCCAGCAGCAGCACGGCCGTGTCGCCGCGGGCGAAACGCGCGGCGCGGGCGAGACCCAGCACCAGCAGCGTGGACAGGCCCAGCAGCAGCCAGGGCACGGCGACCACCCCGATCAGTTCGGTGCGGAAACTCAGCTGCGGCGCATACAGCAGCACCGAGGCCGGCAGGCAAACGTACAGCACCACCGCGTTCAGCGCGTCCGGCGCGCTCTCCGGCACCCAGCCGCGCCAGCGCAGCAGTCGCCCCAGCGCCAGCAGGGCAAGCACGAAACTGAAAGTGCTACCGAGCTCCATCCAAAAGAATCCCCAATGACATCGCCGAGAATTGCCGCGACCGAGCGATTCGGAAATGTATCACGCGGTGGGATGTAAAAAAGGTATACTGTAAAATACGAGACGACGGTAAATGTACAAGCCGCTTTTCTCGATTTGCGATAGAGCATTCAATGACAAGATTGTCATGGGTATGGCAATTAGCAATGGACTCTTCCGCGGTAAACTTGCCAATTAGCAACACACGGAATTTCGCGCCAAGGACGGCTTTCTACTTCTTTGCGTCGAGGAAGTATTGATATGAGCAATTTCTTCACGAGTCAGGATTTCTCCGGGAAACTTCTGAATCTGGCTTTTGGGCCTACGTCGGCAACAAGGCCCAATTTGTGCCTTGCCATCCATGATAATGACCAAATGCTCAACCATTCCTTGTTGCAGCATCGCGACAATGGCTGGGCATATAGTCAGTACTACGGTGTTTCACTCCAGCAGTTCAGCGCGGCGCTTCAAATCTTGAAGATGCTCTTTGGTGAAAATATGCGCGAGATGAACGTGCTCGATTTCGCCTGCGGCTATGGTCGCCTGCTTCGTTTCCTGACGCTGATTGCGCCGCCTTCGCACATTTGGGCGGCCGAGCTACAACCAGAG
>DAOOVM010000096.1:0-9727 GCA_035370085.1 Rhodanobacteraceae bacterium
AGGCCGGGCGCGTGCTGCTGGCCGGCGCGCCGGACTTCCCCGTGGGCGCGGGGACCGGTGCGACGCGGCGCCAGCTGTGCGTGCGCGCTCCGCAGGAGGGCTTTGCGGCTCTCGCCAGCGCGGCGCGCGAGCTGCGCGAGCTCGACGCCCTCTTCGCTGCGCGGCACGAGCCGGTCGAGCGGCTGAGCGGGGCGGCGGCGACGCGCGAGCGCGTGCTCGCCGCGCTGCCGCAGGTGCAGGTGGCGCACCTCGCCACGCACGGCTTCAGCCTGGACGCGAGCTGCGCGGCGGTGCCGGGGGCGAGTCGCTCGCTCACCCTGCAATCGACCGCGCGCGAGGCGATCGCCGGGGAGGTGCCGGCGGTGTCGGGCCTCGCCTTCAGCGGCGCGCACCTCGGCGCTCCGGCCACCGGCATCTTGAGCGACGTCGACCTGGCCGCACTCGACCTGCGCGGCGTCGACTGGATCGCACTGTCGGCCTGCGATTCCGGCCTGGGCCCGGTGCGCCGGGGCGAGGGCGTGTTCGGCATGCGCCGCGCCCTGCGCCTGGCCGGCGCGCGCACGGTCGTGATGAGCCTGTGGGAAGTCGACGACGAGGCCACCGCTGCCCTGATGGCGGCCGTGTACGCGCAGCGCTTCGGCCGGGGCCGGGACGTACCGACGGCGATGGCCGCGGCGCAGCGCGAGACGCTGGCCGCGCGGCGCGCCGCGGGCCAGTCCGTGCACCCCTACTACTGGGCGGCCTTCGTCGCCGAGGGTGGCTGGCGCTAGGGGGTCCCGGGTCAGGTCCGGAAGCGGTGGCTGCGGCCCCGCCCCTGCCGCCAGCCCGTGGATTGCGGCCGCGCAGGGTGCCGCCGTGTTCGCTTGCGTCGCTTCCCGGCATTGCACACACCCGGATTCGGACAACCGAGGTGTGCCGTGTTGCGCAAACTCCTGCTGCTGATGCCGCTGGCCGCTGGCGCAGGCCTGGTGCTGGCGTCCCCCGCCATGGCGACCACCGTGTGCGTGTCCTCCACGGCCCAACTGCGCAGCGCGCTCGCCAGCTGGCAGAGCGCCAGCGGCGGCACCTACACCATCAAGCTGGTGCAGGGCACGTACCCCTATCCCAACCTCGACTATTGGTCGCAGCCCTACGCCGGCGGCGACGCCAGGCTGCTGCTGCTCGGTGGCTACACGGCCGGCTGCAGCAGCCGCAGCCTGGTGGCGACCAACACGGTCCTCGACGGTCAGCAGGCGACGCACGATTCGGAGTTCGGCGTGTACGGCGCTAGCAGCATCCTGGTCGAGGGCATCACCTTCAAGAGCTTCGCGCGCAACGTGACGATCGACGGCGATTCCAACGATGCGGCCGACAGCATCGTGGTGCGCTACGTCATTGGTACGGATCTCTTTGGCGCCGCCTCGACGCAGCAGAACTTTGCCGGGTTCAGCGTCACGGGCAAGTCGAACATCCGCGTCGAGTCGAGCCTGTTCTACAACGTGCACGGCGGTGACACGGCCGCGGGTCTGGGCGTCTTCGGATACGACGACAACGTGGTAGCGGTCATCACCAACGTGACCTCAGCATACAACGGTGCGCGCGGCCTGCAGATGGGCTGCTACCAGTGCAGCGGCTCGGTGCTGGCCTACAACACCATCCTGTACAACAACGCCGCCGGCGACCTCGATACGCGCAACTCGGCCAGCATTCCGGTCATCGCCTATTCGGACCTCGACCCCTCCCGCGTCGCCGGCCTGACCACTTCGCTGGGCAACATCAATGCCGACCCGCGCTTCCAGAACCCGCTGAACGGCAATTTCCTGCTGCTGAGCAATTCCCCGGCCATCAACATCGGGGCGGCCGAGAGCACCGTGCCTGGCGGCTACGCTAGCCAGGACCTCGACGGCGGCACGCGCGTGATCGGCAGCCGCGTCGACCTGGGCGCCTTCGAGTCGAACATCAACGACCTCGTCGCGCAGACCGTCACCTCCAGCGGCGATGACAGTCTCAACGCCACGCTGCGCACGGCGATCAACACCGCCAACACCAACCCGAACGCCACCACCATCAACTTCAACATCGCCGGGGCGTGTCCGCGCGTGATCACCCTGTCGTCGCCGCTGCCGGACATCAGCGCGGACACGACCATCAACGGTTACAGCCAGCCCGGCGCCCGGCCCAACACGCAGTACCTCGGCTACGACGGCCAGATCTGCGTCATCCTGCGCGCGGCCAACGCCGCGGTCGGCCATGCCCTGCGCGTGAGCGGCAGCGGCCGGCTGACCCTGCAGGGCGTGGAGATCGAGGGCTTCGCCACGGCGGGTGTGCGGCTGGCCGCCGGCAATGGCAGTGTCATCACCGGCAGCGGCTTTGCCGCCATGCCGGGCGCGGCCGCCAACGGCGCCGGCATCCGCATCGAAGGCACCGCCAACCACAGCCTCATCGGCGGCCTCTCGGCCGGCAGCCGCAACGTCTTCAACCAGGGCAGCACTGGCGTGGATTTCGAGGGCAATGGCACGGGTCGCGCCAACAACGTGCAGGGCAATTACTTCGGTTTCAATTTCGACGGCAGTCCCTGGGCGGGCGCGGCCATGACCTACGGTGTCTACCTGGTCGGTTCCGGCGGCAACACCATCGGCTACAACTACATCGGCGGCATGGCATCCAATGGTGTGCGCCTGAGCGGCCCTAACAGCACAGGCAATACCCTCGTATCCAACAGCATCGGCGTCGCGCCGGACGGCACCGCCGCGGGGAACAACAACGCCGGTGTCGGCATCGCCGTCTCCGCGCACGATAACGTCGTCGGCGCGGCCAGCTTCCTCACGCAGAGCGGCGGCGGCAACATCATCGCCAACAACTTCGGTCCGGGCGTCTGGCTGGAGAGCGGCGCCGGCAGTGGCAACCGCATCGACGGTAACAATGCCATCCGCGACAACGGCGGCTTCCTCGCCGTGGATCTCGCGGCGCCCAGCGACGGCTTCGGCCTGGGCCCGACGGCGAACGACAACGGCGACGTCGACAGCGGGCCGAACAATCTGCAGAACTATCCCTTCCTCAGTCAGGCCAAGCGCATCGAGGCGCGCACGATCGTGCTGGGCGGCTTCCTGCAGACGCAGACCCCGGGTCCGGCGCAGGACTACCGCCTGGATGTGTTCTGGACCGATGCCTGCACCGGCAGCGGCCCCAATGACACGCCGCGGGGCGAGATGAAGCGCTACGTCGGCTTCTTCTTCGTGCACACCGACGGCAGCGCGTTTCTCGTGCCTTGGTCCAACCTGACGCTGGGCGCGCCGGCGAATATCCCGGGTGCCGGCTACCTCTTCGCCACTGCCACCGACGCCGCCGGCAACACCTCGGAGCCGGGCAAGTGCTTCCCCTTCACCGACGACTACCTCTTCACCGACGGCTTCGGTCCCTGAGGGCGGCGCGGGCCCGGCGGCGGCCGGGTGGCGCGATCGCTCACGCTCAGCCGCTGGCCTCGATGCGTTCCACGCGCTGGAAACCGCGCGGCAGCAGGTTGCCGCGGCCGGCGCGGGTGCCGCCGTACTCGACCAGGTCGGCCCACTTCAGGATCAGCTTGCGCGCGCCGGCATAGAGGGTGACCTCGCCCTTGCCTTCGGCCACCACCGCCACGCCGGCGAGGCGCTCGCCCGCGCCGAGCTTGGCCTTGGGAATCTCGATCAGCTTGTTGCCCTTGCCGCCGTTGTCGAGCTCGGGCAGCTCGGCCACGGAGAACATCAGCACGTGGCCGGCACTGGTCGCCACCACGATGCGGTCGCGGGCGGAGTCGCCGACCCAGGCCGGCGTCAGCACGTGCGCACCCTCGTCGAGGTTCATCAGCGCCTTGCCGGTCTTCTTGTTGCCCAGGAGGTTGGCAAAACGGGTGACGAAGCCATAGCCGTGGTCGGAGGCCAGCACCAGGCGCTGCTCGCCATCACCGATGGCCAGGGCTTCGAAGGCGGCACCCGCCGGCGGTGTGAAGCGCCCGGTCAGCGGCTCGCCGTTGCCGCGCGCCGAGGGCAGGCTGTGCGCGGCAGTGGAATAGCTGCGGCCAGTGGAGTCGATGAACGCGACCTGTTGCGTGGTACGGCCGCGCCCGGCAGCGGCGTAGGCGTCGCCCTCGCGGTAGTTCAGTGCCGCCGCGTCCACATCGTGGCCCTTGGCCGCGCGCACCCAGCCCTTGGCGGACAGCACCACGGTCACCGGCTCGCTCGCCACCAGGGCGGCTTCGTCCAGCGCCTGTGCGGCCTCGCGCTCGACCAGGGGCGAGCGGCGTTCATCGCCGTACTTCCTGGCGTCGTCGCGCAACTCGTCCTTGATCAGCGACTTCAGCTTGGCCGGTGACTTCAGCACGACGTTGATCTTTGCCCGCTCTTCCTCGAGCGTGTCGCGTTCGGCATTGATCTTCATCTCCTCCAGCCGCGCCAGCTGGCGCAGGCGGGTTTCCAGAATGTAGTCGGCCTGTTCCTCACTCAGGCGGAAGCGCGCCATCAGCACCGGCTTGGGTTCGTCCTCGCTGCGGACGATGCGGATCACCTCGTCGAGGTTGAGGTAGGCGATGCGCAGGCCCTCAAGCAGGTGCAGGCGGCGCTCGACCCTGGCCAGGCGGTGCTGCAGGCGCCGCGTGACCGTATCGCCGCGGAAGCGCAGCCACTCGGCCACGATCTGCTTGAGGTTCTTCACCTGGGGCTTGCCGTCCAGGCCGATCATGTTCAGATTGACGCGAAAGCTCTTCTCCAGGTCCGTGGTGGCGAAGAGATGGCGCATCATCTCGTCGAGGTCGATGCGGTTGGAGCGCGGAATCAGCACCAGACGCACGGGGTTCTCGTGATCGGACTCGTCGCGCAGGTCCTCCAGCATGGGCAGCTTCTTGGCGCGCATCTGCGCGGCGATCTGCTCCAGGATCTTCGAGGGGGAGACCTGGTAGGGCAGGGCGTTGATGACGACATTGCCCTCTTCCTTGGCATAGATGGCCCGCGCCCGCACGCTGCCCACGCCGTTCTCGTACAGGGCCAGCAGTTCACTGCGCGGGGAGATGATTTCGGCGCGGGTGGGGAAGTCCGGCCCGCGCACGTGCTCGCACAGATCGCGCACCGTCGCGTCGGGATCGTCGAGCAGGCGGATGCACGCGCTGGCCACCTCGCGCAGGTTGTGCGGCGGGATGTCGGTGGCCATGCCAACGGCGATGCCGGTGGAGCCGTTGAGCAGCACGTGCGGCACGCGCGCCGGCAGCCAGGAGGGCTCCTGCAGCGTGCCGTCGAAATTCGGCGTGAAATCCACCGTGCCCTGGTCGATCTCGGCCAGCAGCAGTTCGGCCAACGGCGTCAGTCTGGCCTCGGTGTAGCGCATGGCGGCGAAGGACTTCGGATCGTCCGGCGAGCCGAAGTTGCCCTGGCCATCGACCAGCGGGTAGCGGTAGGAGAACGGCTGCGCCATCAGCACCATCGCCTCGTAGCAGGCGCTGTCGCCGTGCGGGTGAAACTTGCCGATGACGTCGCCTACGGTGCGGGCCGACTTCTTCGGCTTGGCCGCGGCGTCCAGGCCAAGCTCGCTCATGGCATAGACGATGCGCCGCTGCACTGGTTTGAGGCCGTCGCCGATGAAGGGCAGGGCGCGGTCCAGCACCACGTACATGGAGTAGTCGAGATAGGCGCGCTCGGCGTACTGCTTGAGCGGAATCTGTTCGTGATTGGCTTGCAGGCTCATGGCGTTCCGGGGGAGACGTGGCCGATGGTCCGGAGCACCCCTGCGGGAGTCTCCGGAGCGGGGCGCCGGCCGAGCGGCGGCGCGAGGGGCGCGATTATGCCAAAGCCGCCCCGGCCTCGCCTCGACGCCCTGTTCGCCTTGGCGCGCCGGGGCGTTTTCCCGCAGGAACGGCGCTTTCACATCCTCCCTTCACCGGTATGTCGCCATGACCCGAGACGCTACCCCGCCCGAATTCACCTGCATCGCCGATGTGGTCGCGGCCCTGCGCGCGCGCTACGCGCAGCGGCGTGCCGAGCGGCCCGACGCGGGGTTGGCCGAAGTACAGGAGCGTTTCGTGCGCCTTGACCTGTATCCCGATTTCGGCTGGCCACTGGTCCGCGCCGGCGTGCATCAGGCCGTGGCCAGCGGCGACGCGCGCGTGCTGCACGAGATGCTGGTGAAATTCGTCGGACTGTCCGGCCGGGCGGCCAATCGCTTCGACCCGGACGGTCTCCACCCCAGCAGTGGGGCGGACTACTGCCTCCTCGTACCGCTGGCGGTCGACGTCGCCGCGCTCGGCGACAGGGGGCTGGTGCAACGCCTGTTTCACGCCGGGCGGCCCTTGTCCCGCCACGGTGGGGCCGCGTTGCGCCATGCCGCCAATCTGCTCGTGCTGGCCATCAGCCCCGACTGGCGGTGGCGCGACCAGGCCCTGGCGCAGGCGAACACGGGCTTGCAGGGCAAGAGCCTGGCGCGCGTGGACCGCGCCTTCCTCACCGTGTTTCAGTCCTTCGTGGATGACGACCCGGCGCAACGGCGCGATGCCCTGCAGGAGTTCGCCGGCCTCTACACGCGCTCGGACTGGGGCCGCTACAAGCCGTGGACGCAGCCGGTGTTTCTCTACGGCCTGGTCAGCCTGGCGCGCTGGTTCTGCCCCTCGTTCGACTGGAGCGCGGAAGCCGCCCCGCTGTTTGATGCCACCTGGCGCGCGCTGTGGACCAGCTACGAGGCGCGCCGCGGCGAGTTCGATGCGCGCGCGGATGCCTTCGACGGCGACCTGGCCTTTCTGCGCTGCGAGCCCTAGCCGCGAGCTGCCTGGTGCTGTTCGGCCCACCACCGCGCCCGGCGTCAGCCCTCCTGCGGGGCGTTGCCCTGCAGCAGGCCGAAGCGCATCGGCATGCGCGCGAAGAACAGGTGCACCTGCGCCTGGCGCAGCGCCTGCAACAGCCGCTCGGCATCGTCGCTCGCGAGCAGGAAATCCACGCGTACCGGCACGCTCCCGGCGAGTTCGAAGAAGTGCTGTTCGTGCAGCACGCCGTGGCGGCCGTAGCCGGCGATGGCGCGGAAGGCCGAGCCGCCCGGTATGCCAAGGCGCCGCGCCTCCTCCAGCAGCCACTCGTAGAGCAGGCGCCCGCCGTGCCGGTCACTCTCGTGCAGGTAGAAGCTCAGCAATTCGCCGTGCATGGTGTGTCTCCTCAGGCGCGCAGGACCAGGCGCATCAGACCGATGCCCCCGAGGACCGCCAGCAGCGCGCCTGCGCCGTGCAGCAGGGCGTGCGCCGCGCCCCAGCCCCACTGGCCGCGCAGCAGCAGGGTGGCGGACTCGGCGGAAAAGGTGGAGAAAGTGGTGAGGCCGCCGAGAAAGCCGGTGGTAAGGAACAGGCGCAGTTCCGGCGCCAGGCTCTCGTAGTGGGCGATGAGGCCCATTGCGCAGCCCATCAGCAGGCCGCCCACGACGTTGGCGGCCAGGGTGCCCAGGGGCAGGGTGGGAAACAGCGGGTTGAGGGCGATGCCCAGGCCCCAGCGTGCCCAGGCGCCGAGGGCCGCGCCACCGCCCACCGCGAGCAAGGAGAGTGCGTTCATGCCGAGCGCCTGCGGAAGATCGCCGCATCCTAGCAGGCCGCGCCAGTGACGCGGCGCCGCGCCGCAGGCCGCTGTGGGCGAGGCTCGGTCGCACGATCAAGCGGTTGCGCGGCAAACCTGCAGCCGTTTCCCGCAGCGAGCCCGGTGACGGACCCGAGCACGCGTCGCCGCGTCCGCATGGATGTGTGGCGCGTCGCTGTACCCGGTAGCGCGGCGCTGCTAGGCTGACCGTCCCGCCCCGCAACAACCCCTGCCGACATGACCGACCTGTCCCGGCCGCTCGACGACGTCGAGCTGGAAGAGCTGGCCCGCTTCCTCGACGACCACGCCGTGCCCAGCGACGGCATGAGCCTGGAGATGCTCGATGGCTACCTCACCGCCATCGTGTCGGGACCGGAAATGATTCCGCCTTCCGAATGGATGCCCTACCTGTGGCAGCCGGACGGCGGCGAGCACACTTGGGACAGTGCCGCCCAGGCGCAGCGTGTGCTCGACCTCATCGTGCGGCACATGAACAGCATCGCGACCCTGCTCATGGGCGACGAAGATGCCTATGCGCCGCTGCTCAACGACTACGATTTCGAGGGCGTGACCGTCACCTTTGCGCAGGAGTGGGCCTTGGGCTACCTGCAGGGCGTGGGCTTGCGCGAGGAAGCCTGGCAGCCCTTGCTGTCCGACCCCGACTTCGCCGAGGACTTCGACGCCATCGAGGCTCTGGCGGAGGGCCCGGAGGATGAGAGCGAAGAGACCGCGCGGGCCACCCAGGCCGAGCGCGACGAGCAGATCGGCCGCCTCATCGGTTTCGCCATCGACGCCCAGCGGCACTGGCTGGAGCAGCGCAGTGCGCCGCGTACGCCGGTGCGCGCGGCGCCCAAGCCCGGACGCAACGACACCTGTCCCTGCGGCAGCGGGCGCAAGTACAAGGTCTGCTGCGGCGCGCCCGCGAACGACTGATGCTCCAGACCCGCGGCTCATGCCCGACCGGCATGGCCGCGCGCGACCTTCGGCACGGGCCGCCGGCGTCGCCGCCGCTAGAATCGCGCTTCCCTCGTCACGGCCGCACCGCGCATGACCCGCGCCGAATCCCGTCCCGGCGGACTGGCCCTGCTGCTCGCCGGCCTGGCCATGTTCGGCCCGTTCTCCATCGACACGATGTTCCCGGCCTTTCCGGCGATCGAGGCCGAACTCGGCGCCTCGCCGCTGGTGATGCAGCAGACACTGTCGGTCTATCTGCTCGCCTATGCCTGCATGTCGCTGTTTCATGGCGCGCTGTCCGACAGCTTCGGCCGGCGCGGCGTGATCGTGACCAGCGTCGGCGTTTTCACCCTCGCTTCGATCGGCTGTGCCCTGGCCGGATCGATCGGGACGCTGCTGGCGTTCCGCGCCCTGCAGGGCATTTCCGCCGGCGCTGGTCTCATTGTCGGCCGCGCCATCATCCGCGATCTCTTCGACGGCGCGGCGGCGCAGAAGCTCATGTCCAACATCTCGCTGATGTTCGGCATCGCGCCGGCGCTGGCGCCGGTGATCGGCGGCTGGGTGCTGCTGGCGGGCTCCTGGCGCTGGATCTTCTGGTTCCTCGCCGCCTGGTCGGGCCTGCTGCTGCTAGCTTGCCTGTGGCGCCTGCCGGAAACGCACGCCGCGGCGCGGCGGCTGCCGTTCTCGCCGCGGCATCTGCTGCACAGCTACGGCAACATGCTGCGCGACCGCCAGTTCTGGCCGCTGGCCATTTCCGGCACGGTGAACTTCAGCGCGCTGTTCGTCTACATCGCCTCGGCGCCGGCCTTCGTGCTTGGGCTGCTGCGCCTCGGGCCACAGCAGTTCCCCTGGCTGTTCGTCCCGGCCATCAGCGGCATGATGCTGGGCGCGCTGCTGTCGGGACGGGTCGCCGGGCGGCTGTCGGCTGAGCGTACCGTGGCCCTGGGCTACGCCATCATGCTCGCCGGCGCCGCGCTCAACCTGGTCGTGTCATTTGCCCTGGCCGCCCCACAGGTGCCCTGGTCGGTGCTGCCGGTCGGCCTGCACGCGATCGGCATTTCGCTCACCTTCCCCACGCTGACCCTGCTGCTGCTCGACCGCTATCCGGCGCACCGCGGCGGCGCCTCGTCCATGCAGGCCTTTGTCAGCCTCGTGTTCAACGCGCTGCTGGCCGGCGTGGGCGTGGTGCATCTGGCCGACGATGCGCGCAAGCTCGCCGCGGC
>DAOOVM010000097.1:0-9691 GCA_035370085.1 Rhodanobacteraceae bacterium
GTTGCCGGCGATGCTTCGGCAGACGGTACAGGCAGCGGCGGGGAGTGGTCATGCCTTGCCCCTGCGCGCCGCACCTGCATCTCGCACCTGCCGACGCGACCGCGGCAGCAACCACCGACACCGGGCCCGTCCCCGCCGCTGACAGCAATCCGGGCGCGTTAGACTGTGCGCGTGACGTCGCCCATGGAGCCCCCTTTGCAGTCTCGTTTCCGATGCAACACCCGCCAGCGGCTGAGCCACACGGGGCGGCTGTGGAACGCGGCCGCGAAACCTGCAGGCACCGGGCTCGCCCTGCGGCACCTCCTGGTCACCGCGGTGATGGCCAGCCTGGCCGTTTCCTGGGCCCCCGCCGCGGCCGCCATGGCCACCACGGTCAGCATCGGCGAACGCATCTTCGAGGCCGTCCCGCCGCCGGGCGGCGTCGTCACCGGCGTATACCACCCGGAGGTGCAGCGGCAATTCGCGACGGCGCTGCCGCAGGGCGCGCGCCTGGTCGAGGTGTACCTGCCCAAGGAAGACTTCAATATCCTGCACGCCGGCGGGGTGCCGGCACTCGACCGCGTTTACCAGTTGCAGGTGCTCACTGCCACCGAGAACAAGCTGCTCTCCTACGAGGGCTTCGCCGAGGTGGCCGATGCCCTGGCCAAGGGCTTCGCCAAGACGCCGGACGCAGTGAGGTTCGTCGGTGAACGTGCGCGCGAGCCGTGGGCCCTGTTCTATGCCCTGCGCCTGGCCGACGGCTCGCCGAAGGGGGAGACGGAAGTCGGAGCCGGGCTGGTCGTGGTCAACTACCAGCTCATGCAATTGATGTTCTACGTCGACGCCACCCGCCCCCATGCCCGCGACGAAGCCGACAGTGGCGTGCGCGCCTGGGGCGAAGCCCTGCGTGCGGCCAACCCCGACCAGCAGTTCCTGGCCGAACGCGCCGGCAAGCTCGATCTGGGCGGCGGCGCCAGCGTCGACAAGGCGGCCTTCGGCATCGGCCGCATCGCCGGCCTCGGCGCCTTCGTCTTCATCCTGTACCGCATCTTCCGCCCGCGCGCGCGCTGAGCGCGCCCCTGCCCTGAGCCCTGCCCATGCGTCCCTTTCCCCTCGGTGAAGACCTTGATCTGCTGCGCGAAACCGTGCGTGCCTTCGCCGAGAAGGAAATCGCGCCGCGCGCCGACCTGATCGACCGCGAAAACACCTTTCCCGCCGACCTGTGGCGCAAGCTGGGCGATCTGGGCCTGCTCGGCATCACGGTGGACACGCGCTACGGCGGCTCCGGGCTGGGCTACCTCGCCCACCTCGTGGCGATGGAGGAGATCTCGCGCGCTTCGGGTTCGGTGGGCCTGTCCTACGGGGCGCATTCCAACCTGTGCGTCAACAACATCTTCCACAACGGCAGCGAGGCGCAGCGGCAGAAGTATCTGCCCGGACTGTGCAGCGGCGAATACGTCGGCGCGTTGGCCATGAGCGAGCCGGGTGCAGGCTCGGACGTGGTCGGCTCCATGGGATGCCGCGCCGAGGCCAAGGGCGACCACTGGATTGCCAACGGCAGCAAGATGTGGATCACCAACGGCCCCGATGCCGATGTGCTGCTGGTGTACATGCGCACCGCACCGCGCGCCGCCGGGAGCCGCTGCATGACCGCGTTCATCGTCGAGAAGGGCATGAAGGGCTTCTCCACGGCGCAGAAGCTCGACAAGCTGGGCATGCGCGGGTCCAACACCTGCGAACTGGTGTTCGAGGACTGCGCCATTCCGGACACAAACCGCGTCGGCGAGGTGAACGAGGGCGTGCGCGTGCTGATGAGCGGCCTGGACACCGAGCGCCTGGTGTTGTCCGGCGGCCCCATCGGCCTGATGCAGGCGGCGCTGGACCTCACCCTGCCCTACGTGCGCGAGCGCAAGCAGTTCAATGCGCCGATTGGCACCTTTGGGCTGATGCAGGGCAAGGTCGCAGACATGTACACCGCGCTGCAGTCGGCACGGGCCTACGCCTACCTCGTGGCGCAGAACTACGACGCCGGCGTGAAGTCGCGCATCGATCCCGCCTCGTGCCTACTGCACGCCTCGCAGAGCGCCGTGCAAGTCGCGCTGGAGGCGATCCAGGCGCTCGGCGGCAACGGCTACATCAACGAGTTTCCGGCCGGGCGCCTGCTGCGCGACGCCAAGCTGTACGAGATCGGCGCCGGCACCAACGAAATCCGCCGCATGCTGATCGGCCGCGAGCTGTTCCACGGCAAGTCCTGAGTCGCGGCGCCCCGCCGCGGGGCGCCTACCCGCTGCAGCCGATGGCGCAGCCCGGCCGACGCCCGGGCTGCGCCTCCGCTCCCGGCGGGAGTAGACTGGCCGCGCGCATCTCCTTGGGGAGAGGACAGGCGTGAGCCTGCACGACGACAGCCTGGAGTTTGCCGCGGAGGCCGAGGCATCCGCCTTGCCGCCCTGGCGCGTGCTGGTCGTGGACGACGATCCGGAGGTGCACGAGGTCACGCACCTGGTGCTCGGCGGTTTCCGCTTCGAACAGCGTCCGCTGCAGCTGCGCAGTGCGCTGTCCGCGCGCGAGGCGCTGGAACTGCTGCGGCACGACGACGACATCGCGGTGATCCTGCTCGACGTCGTGATGGAATCCGACCAGGCCGGGCTGGATCTGGTGCGCCGCATCCGCGAGGAGCTCGGCAACAGCTTCGTGCGCATCGTCCTGCGCACCGGCCAGCCCGGCCAGGCGCCGGAGCACGAAGTCATCGCCGGCTACGACATCAACGACTACAAGGAAAAGACCGAGCTCACGGCGCAGCGCCTCGCCACGACGCTGTACGCGGCGCTGCGCGCCTACCGCGACATGCGCACCATCGAAGCGCATCGGCGCGGACTGGAGCGGGTCATTCGCGCCAGCAGCGAGGTCTTTTCGCGACAGAACCCGCGGGAATTCGCCTCGGCCGTGCTGGAGCAGTTGTCCGAGCTGGTCGGTGTGGAACACGGCGCCCTGTGTTGCCGCGTGGATGCCCCCCGACACGCTTCGGCACAGCGGTTCGCGGTGCAGGCTGCCACTGGGGAATTTCGCCGATTCCTGCGCGACGACGCCGCCGAGCGGCTGCCCGCACCGGTGGCTGCGTCGCTGCGCCAGGCCTGGCAGGAACGCCGTCACGTCTTCGGCGCTGGCCACTACGTCCTGCACTTCGCCGACAGCCACGCGCGCGAGAGCCTGCTCTACGTCGGTGAAAGCTGGAACCTGTCGGCCCTGGACTGCAAGCTGGTGGAGATCTTCTGCACCAACGTGTCGATCGCCTTCGAGAACCTGCACCTCAACGAGGAACTGTTCGCCTCCCAGCTCGACATGGTCCACCTGCTGGCCGGTGCGGCGGAAACGCGATCGCAGGAGACGGCCAACCACGCCAAGCGGGTCGGGCTGCTGGCGGAGATGCTCGGTCGCGCCCACGGCATGGACGAGAGTGCGGCGCGCCTACTGCGCTTCGCCGCGCCGCTGCACGACATCGGCAAGATCGGCATTCCCGACGCCATCCTCAACAAGCCCGGGGCGCACTCGGCCGAGGAGGAGCGCGTCATGCGCACCCACGCCGAGTTGGGAGCGCGGCTGCTCGGCGGCTCCGGGCGCCCCCTGTTGCGCCTGGCGGCCGAAATCGCCCACACGCACCACGAGAACTGGGACGGCAGCGGCTACCCGCGCGGCCTGGCTGGAACCGACATTCCGCTCAGCGGCCGCATCACCATGGTCGCGGATGTCTTCGACGCGCTGGGCAGCCGGCGCTGCTACAAGCATGCCTGGGACAGCACGGAGATCCGCGCGCACCTGGTGCAACTGCGCGCGCGTAAGTTCGACCCACACCTGGTGGACCTGCTGCTGCAACGCTGGGAAGAGGCCCTGCAGCTGCGCGAGCAGTGGCCAGACTGAGTCCGCGTGCCGCCTCAGTCGCCCGCAGGCCAGACCAGGACAAAGTGCACGCCCGCGCCGGGGCCGCTGCTGCATTCGATGCGGCCTTTCAGGACCTGGGTGACGAGGTTGTAGACGATCGGCAGGCCGAGGCCCGATCCGCCCTGGCCGCGTCGCGTGGTGAAGAAGGGCTCGAACACGCGCTGGCGCACCGCCTCGTCCATGCCCGTGCCGTCGTCGCGGTAGTCCAGGCGCACCTCGCCGGCGACCAGGGCGGCGTCGATGCGGGCCGTCCCCGCCTGACCCTCACGGAATCCGTGCTGCAGCGAGTTCATCACCAGGTTGGTGACGATCTGCGCCAGGGCCCCGGGCGCGGTTTCCAGCGCGAGGCCGGGAGCGCACTGCAGTTCCACGCGGTGTCCCGAGCGACGCAGCACTGGCCCAAGGGTGGTGAGGATCTCGGCCAGGCACTGCCCCAGATCGACACGCCGACGTTCCTCGCTGGCCTGATCGACGGCGACTTGCTTGAAGCTGCGCACCAGCCGATCGGCACGCTGCAGATTGCGCAGGATCAGCTCCGCCCCCTCGCTGCAGGCGCGCACGAAGCGCTCCAGTTCGGAACGCGTCAGGCGCCCTTCCGCCACGCTGCGCGCGAGGCGCCGCGCCTCTTCCTGCAGGTGCGACGCGGCGGTGACGCCCACGCCCACGGGCGTGTTGATCTCGTGGGCCACGCCCGCGACGAGGCTGCCGAGCGAGGCGAACTTCTCCGCCTCCAGCAGCTGCCGCTGCGCCTGGCGCAGGCGCTCCAGCGCACCGCGCAGCTCGATGTTGGCCATCTGCAGATCGCGAGTGCGCTGCTCCACGCGCGATTCCAGCTCCTCGTTGAGGGCGCGCAGCGCCTCTTCGGCCTGCTTGAGCGCGGTGATGTCCGAACTGGTACCGCTCATGCGCCGGGCGTGGCCGGAATCGTCACGCTGAACCACGCGGCCGCGCGTCAGGATCCACACCCAGCCCTGGCGTCGGTCGCGCGTGCGGTAGGCGGCCTCGAAGGCCGGTGTGTCGCCGTGCAGGTGCCGCGCCAGGGCGCGCTCGAATCCGTGCAGGTCGTCCGGATGCAGGAAGGGGCGGAAGGCAGTCATGGATGCGGCGCCGGCTTCGTGCGTGGCAGCGAGGTGCTCCAGGCGGTTCTCGCGGTGCATCGCGCCGCTGGGCAGGTCGATGTCCCACAACTCCGCGCCGCTACCCCACAGGGCCAGCTTGAGCCGCTCCTCGGAGTCGCGGATCGCGCGTTGCGCCGCCTCACGTCTCCGCCGCTGCGCCAT
Organism: Rhodanobacteraceae bacterium; assembly: GCA_035370085.1. Taxonomy (GTDB): domain Bacteria; phylum Pseudomonadota; class Gammaproteobacteria; order Xanthomonadales; family Rhodanobacteraceae; genus Tahibacter. Next base: position 5,196 of record DAOOVM010000097.1, read on the forward strand.
CACGCGCTGCCAGGCGAGGACGGCGAGGAGGGCCAACACGCCGAAGTAGGCCAGTTTCGCGCCCGGCGACCACCAGGGCGCCGGCAGGACCTTGAGCGACAGGCTGGCTTCCTGCTCGCCCCAGGGCTCACCGGCATAGCGGGCACGCACGCGCAGGCGGTATTCCCCGGCGGGCAGCCCGGTGTAGGTGGCCGAGCGCAGGCTGGCGTCGGTATCGATCCAATCGGCGTCGTGGGGGTCGAGGCGATAACCGAAACGCACGGCCGAGGGCGCTGCCGCGGTCGGTGCGCCGAAGCTCACCGTCAGCATGCTTTGCCGGTCGTCCAACACGGCCTGGCCACCGCTCCAGGGCGCCTGCTCCAGCGGCGATGCAGCATCGCGCCAGCGCGGGTACACCGGCTGGTTGAAAAGGCGCAGGTCGGCGATCACCGGCAGCGGCGTGCCCACCGAATGCAGGGCCTCCGGATCGAGCACCGTCGCCTCGGCCGGACCGCCGAAGACGATGCGCCCGTCCGGCGCCTGGTCCACGGTGGTGATGAAGTACCCGGCCGGCGATGCACCCTGGGCAGCACCGTAATTCACGAGCGCGCCGTCGCGCGGATCCAGCCGCGAAATGCCCACCGTCGTGCTCACCCAGAGGCGCCCACGGCGATCTTCGGCGATGCCGCCGATCGAGTCGGATGGCAGGCCGTCGCGCGCGCCCACGGCGTGGAAACGCGGCCGGGCCCCAGCCCGCTCAATCAGGCGGTTCAGGCCACCGCCGAGAGTTCCGACCCACAGTTCACCCCGGCTGTCCTCGTAGAGATCGCTGACGACATTGGCGCCGAGGCTGCCCACGTCGCCCGGGTCATTGCCGTAGGCCTCGACGTGTCCGCTGGCCGGGTCCAGGCGCAGCAAGCCGCTCGTGCCCGATCCGACCCACAGGCTGCCATCGCGTCGCTCCAGCACGTCATTCACTCCGCCCGGCGGCAGGCCTGCGGTCGGCGCGCGGCCGTGGCCGTAATGGCGGAAGCTGCTGCACTGGGCGCACAGCGCGTCCAGCCCGTCTTCAAGAAAGCCGACCCACAGCGTCTGCTCGCGATCGATGTACAGGCTCTGCACGGTATCGGCAGCGAGACTGTCCACCCGCGCGGGGTCGTGGCGGAAGTGCTCGAATCCCGGCGCGCCCGGGCGCAGCCGATCCAGCCCGCCGCCGCGCGTGGCCACCCAGAGCGAACCGTCGGCAGCGCGGACGATGCGCATGACAAAGTTGTGGGCGAGGCTCTCCGGGCGCTGCGGGTCGTGGCGGAAACTGCGCAGTAGGCCGCGCTGCAGGTCGAAGTGCGCCAGGCCACCGCCGTCGCCGAGCCCGAACCAGAAGCTGCCGTCGGGATCGGCCAGCACGGCCAGCACCGCGGCACCCGGCAGGGCCGGAGGCGCGCGCCCGGGCCGCACGCTGACGAAACCGCCGGCCCGCGGATCGAACACGCTCGCGCCGTTGTTCCAGGTGCCGGCCCAGATCAGGCCGTCGCGGTCCTCGAACAGCGCGTAGACGCGGTTGGCCGCGAGCGAATTCGGCAGCTCCGGATCGTGCCGGAACACCTCGAGCTGGCGCGAGCGCGGATCCAGTCGCAAGAGGCCGGCCGACTGGCTCGCCGCCCAGACGATGCCGCCATGATCGACCAGGACATCGTTGAAGTCGGTGTCCGGGGCGGCCGGATCGGCGCCCGGGGTGTAGCGGTCCAGTTCCTTGCCCTGCGCATCCAGATGCAGGACCCCGAGGCCGAAACTGGCGACCCAGACGCCGCCGGCGGGTTCGCGCGCCAGACCGTGCACGGCCAGGCGCTCCCCGTGCGCGCCGCGCCACTCCTGCAGCCCCCCGCTGGCGCTGTCGCACAACCACAGGCCGCCCTCGCCGCCGAGCAGCAGCCGTCCGTCGTCGAGCTCGGCGAGAGCCAGCAGGCGCTCCAGCGCCTCGCCGCGACACGCACTGTCGCGGAATTGCCCCGCCGCCTCATCGAACCACTGCAGTCCCGAGCCCCGCGCTGCCACCCAGACGCGGCCGCCGCGATCCTGCAGCAGCGCGCCGACGCTGCCGCTGCCCAGTGCACCAGGACGGGACGGGTCGGGGCGGAAGCTGTCGAAGCGGTCCAGGCGCGCGTCATAGCGCGAGAGGCCGCCGTTGGTGGCGCCGGCCCACAGGCGCCCCTGCCGATCCAGCAGCAGCCGGCGCAGGTTGTTCGCCACCAGCGAATGGGTATCGCCGCGATCGTGCTGGTAGATGCGAAAGCCGTAGCCGTCGTAGCGGTCCAGGCCATCCTGCGTGGCGATCCACACGAAGCCCTGGGCGTCCTGGGCGATGCCCAGGGCGCTGGCCTGCGACAACCCTTCCGGCACGCCCAGGTGGCGGAAACGTACCCGTTCCACGCCGGTGCCCGCCTCGCCCCAGGCGCCGGCCGCACTCAAGCACAGAGCCACCCCAACGGCCGCCTTCGCCGCCCGCGCTCGCCACCGGTGCCCCCTGTCGCGCATGCCCGCAGGCTATGCCCCGCTCGCGTCCGGCACAAGCCGCCCGACGTGTCGACGCGGCCCGTCGCAGCCGTGTGGACGGAACACTCGGCGAATTGCCGCAGCGCAACAAGCGGCGCATAATCCAATGGCTATGCGCTGCGGCGCGCTCACCAGCCCACGTGGAGACTTGCATGTCCGACGTCGTCATTGCCGGTGCCAAGCGCACCGCGATCGGTTCCTTCCTCGGCCAATTTGCCGGCGTGCCCACGCCCACCCTCGGGGCGGCGGCGATCCGCGCGGCGCTGGAGCACTCGGGCGTGCCGGCGGCGGACGTGGACGAAGTGATCATGGGCTGCGTGCTGCCGGCGAATCTCGGCCAGGCCCCGGCGCGTCAGGCGGCCCTGGCGGCTGGCGTGCCGACTTCGGCCGGCTGCACCACCATCAACAAGGTGTGCGGTTCGGGCATGAAGGCAATCATGCTGGCGCACGACCTAATTCGGGCCGGCTCGACCGGCATCGTGGTGGCGGGCGGCATGGAGTCCATGAGCAATGCGCCGCACCTGATTCCCAATTCCCGCACAGGCACCCGCTACGGCAATTTCGAGGCGGTGGATCACATGGCCTGGGACGGCCTGACCAATCCCTACGACGGCAAGGCGATGGGCGTGTTCGGCGAGCAGTGTGCCGACAAGTACGCGTTCACGCGCGAGCAGCAGGATGCCTTTGCCGCCGAATCGGTTCGGCGCGCCCAGGCGGCCATTGCCTCGGGCGCCTTCGCGGCGGAAATCGTTGCCGTGAAGGTCGCCACGCGCAAGGGTGAGGTCGAGTTCGCCACCGACGAGCAGCCGGGCAAGTCCGACATCGCCAAGATCCCCACGCTCAAGCCGGCCTTCCGCAAGGACAACGGCACCATCACGGCGGCCAGCTCGTCCAGCATCTCCGACGGCGCCGCGGCCACCGTCGTCCTCAGCGCCACGGAAGCCGCCAAGCGTGGCCTCACTCCGCTGGCGCGCATCGTCGCCCATGCCACGCATTCGCAGGAGCCGCAGTGGTTCACCACCGCACCCGTGGGCGCGATCGGCAAGGTGCTGGACCGTGCCGGCTGGAGCGTTGGCGATGTGGATCTGTTCGAGGTCAACGAGGCCTTCGCGGTGGTGGCCATGGCACCGATGAAGGAACTGGGCGTGGCGCACGAGCGTCTCAACGTGCACGGCGGCGCCTGCGCCCTCGGCCACCCGATCGGCGCCTCCGGCGCGCGGATCGTCGTCACCCTGATCCATGCCCTGCGCCAGCGCGGCGGCAAGCGCGGCGTGGCCGCGCTGTGCATCGGCGGCGGTGAGGCCACGGCCCTGGCGATCGAACTGGTCTGACCCACGCGGCACGGAAACCGCGCGTCAGGCGTCGCCGCGGCGCGATGGCGCGCGTTCAGGCGGGTGCGCTTTAATACGCGGCGCGCCGCACTACCGCGGTTCCGCTCATCCCTGAGGAGAGGAGTCCCCATGAAGCTCACCCGTCTTGCCCTCGCCACCGCCCTCGTCGTCGCCCTCGGCGCCTGCAGCCAGCAGGACCAGCAGGCGGCACAGCAGAAGGCCGACCAGGCCGCCCAGGCCACCAAGGAGGCCGCGCAGAAGGCGGCCGACGCCACGAAGGAAGCCGCCAAGGCCACCGCCGATGCCGCCAAGCAGGCGGGCCAGGCTGTCGCCGAGGGCGCCCAGCAGGCTGGCCAGGCGGTCAGCAACGCCGCCGAAACCACCGCCACCGCCGCCGGCAACGCCGTGGATGCCGCCAAGGACGCCGGTGGCCAGGCCGTCGATGCCGCCAAGGACGCGGGCATGGCGGTGAAGGACGGTGCCAAGGACGCCATGGCGGCGGCCGCGGCCGCAGGCTCCGAGGTGAAGGAAGGCGCCAAGGAAGTGGCCAAGGACATCAAGGAGACCGCCGTGGAAGCCAAGGACGCGGCCAAGGAAGCAGTCAAGAAGGACGATCACCACTGAGGGCATTGCCCC
>DAOOVM010000098.1:0-9618 GCA_035370085.1 Rhodanobacteraceae bacterium
GGCTTCGTGGACCTGCTCGAAGGCATCGCCGACTACATCGCGCGCGGCCGCGCCGCCTTGCGCCGCGACGAGGCATACGCCGCCGGGGAGGACGGCGTGGTCGGCGCCATGGAGCACGTCGCGGACGAGCGCCATCGCTACTGCACCGAGTGCGTGCTCGCGGCGCCCGCCATCGACCGCGCCGTGGTGCGCGCGGCACTGGCGCAACTGGACCACTCCAGCCTGGTCCTGGCCGGCACGCGCGAGAAGCTGCGCGTGCACGTGCATCTGGACGAGCCGCAGCGCCTGTACGACACCCTGGCCGCCTTCGGTCGCGTGCAGGCCTGCAAGGCCGACGACATGCGCGCGCAGCAGCGCACCGCGCAGACCCGGCAGCGCGCCGCGGTGGTGGTGGATTCCGCCGCCGATCTGGCGCCCGCGGCGCTGGAGACGCTGCCCCTGCACCTGGTGCCGGTGCGCCTGAACTTCGGCGAGCGCGACTACCTGGACAAGGTCTCGCTCAGTGCGGCCGAGTTCTTCCGCGAGCTGCGCCGCAATCCGCTGCCGCCGCGCACTTCGCAGCCGCCGCCTGGCGACTTCCGCCGCCTGTTCGACTTCCTCCTGAGCCACCACGACGAGGTGGTCTACGTCGGCCTGTCGCGCGCCGTCAGCGGCACCCTGCAGGCCGGCGAGAGCGCGGCCGCGCGCAGCGGCGGCGCGCGCGTGCACGTGGTGGACACGCGCAATGCCTCCTGCGGCCAGGGGCTGCTGGCCGAGCGTGCGGCCGAGCTGGCGCAGCAGGGCCTGGACGCTGCCGCCATCGCGCGGCGCATCCAGGCGCTGGTACCGCGCACGCACCTCTACGCCTACGTTCGCGACCTCGCCCACGTGGTGCGTGGCGGGCGCTTTCCCGCCTGGACGCTGCCGATCACGCGCTGGCTGGGCCTGGTGCCGGTGGCGCGCATGGGCAGCGATGGCCGGCTCCACGCCGCGCGCGTGCTGCGTGCCCGTGCCGATCTGCCCGAGCGGTTCGCGCGCTGGCTCGCCGCGCGCGTCGATGCGCGCCAGCCCTGGCGCGTGCTGGTCGGCCATGCCGACGCCGCCGACGAGGGCGAGCGCCTGTGCGTCGCGCTGCAGCGCCTGCTGCCGCAGGGACCGCCACCGCGGCTGGTGGAAGCCGGCGCGGCGATCTCCGCGCACTCCGGCCCGGGCGCCCTGGTGGTCAGCCTGATGCCCGACGAGTAGCCCCGCCGCCGGCGCTGGGCGGACTGCTAGGATGCGCCGCCTGCCGGTGCTGCCGGCGTCCCTGCGTGCCCTGGTCGATGCTGCGCCTGCCCCTGCTCCTGCTGCTCGCCTACTTGCTCGGCTCGCTTTCCGGCGCGCTCCTGCTCGGCCGTCTGCGCGGTGTGGACATCCGCACCCAGGGCAGCGGCAACGCCGGCGGCACCAACGCCTTGCGCACCCAGGGCTGGCGCTTCGCCCTGGGCGTGGCCCTGATCGACATCGCCAAGGGTGCGCTGGCCGCCGGATTGGGCCTCGCGCTGCCGGCCGCTGGCGGGCCCGGGGCCGAGGCGCAGGGCCTGGCCTGCGGCCTGGCGGCCGTACTGGGCCACGTCTGGCCGCTGTATTTCGGCTTCCGCGGCGGCAAGGGCGCAGCCACCCTGGTCGGCGCCATCGCCGTGACGGCGCCGCTGCTGCTCGTCCCGCTGCTGGCCCTATGGCTGCTGCTGCTGACCAGCACCGGCTATGTCGGCCTGGCCACCGTGGCGGCAGGCCTGGCCGCTGTGCCGGCCAGCGTCTGGCTCGCCCCGGGTGACCGCGCCCTGCTCGCCTTCGCCGCGGCCGCGGCGGCCCTGGTCGTGTTCACACACCGCGCCAATCTGCAGCGCCTGCGCACGGGCACGGAGCACCGCTTCGAGCGCGCCCGGGTGCTGGCGCGGTGGTTCGGGGCGCGCTGATGCTGGCGCAGGATCTGGCGCGGTGCCTGGCCGACGGCGCGGCGCATTCCGGTGCAGCCCTGGCGGCGCGCTTCGGCGTGACGCGGGCGGCCGTGTGGAAGCACGTGGAGGAACTGCGCAGCGCGGGCCTGCCCGTCGCAGCAGCGGCAGGACAGGGCTATCGCCTGGCGCGGCCGTTCGAGCCCCTCGACGCCGCACGCATCCGCGCCGAATTGGCGCCGGGCTGGCGCGCGCGCCTGGCCGGGCTGCAGGTGGCCTGGGAGCTGGACTCCACCAGCTCCGCCCTGCTGCGCGCGGGCGCGGCCGGTGCGGCCGCGCCCGCGGTGTGCCTGGCCGAACGGCAGAGCGGCGGTCGCGGCCGCCGCGGGCGGCAGTGGCAATCTCCGCTCGGCAATGTGTACTTTTCCCTATTGTGGCGATTTGATGCGGGCATGGCCGCGCTGTCCGGGTTGTCCCTGGCGGTCGGCGTGGCGGTGGTGCAGGCCCTGGGCGACGTCGGTGCCAGCGGCCTCGGCCTGAAGTGGCCCAACGACGTGCTGCGGGACGGCGCCAAGCTGGCCGGCGTGCTGGTGGAGCTCGGCGGCGAGTTCCTCGGACCCTGCCACGCCGTGATCGGCATCGGCATCAATCTCGTGGCGCCGCCGGTGCCCGACCAGCCGGTGACGGCGCTGGCCGCGCAGGGGCTGCAGCCGTCGCGCAACGTGCTGGTGGCGCGCCTGGTCGAACGCCTCGGCGCGGTGCTCGAGCGCTTCGCCAGCGGTGGCTTTGCCGCCGTGCACGCGGACTACGCCGCACTCGACTTGCTGCGCGACCGCGCCCTGCGCGTCAGCGACGCGCGCGGCCAGCGCGAGGGCGTGGGTGCCGGCGTGGATGCGCGCGGTGCCCTGCTGGTGCGCGAGGGCGCCGACCTGGTGCGCTACGACAGCGCCGAGGTGACGGTGCGCGCGGCATGATCCTGCTCGTCGATCTGGGCAATTCACGCCTGAAGTGGGCCCTCTGGGACGGGGCGGCCCTGCACGCCGGGGCGGCGCTGGATCACGCCGCGCCGCTGGCGCCGCAGCTCGCTGCGGTCTGGCGCCAGCTGCCGCCGCTTGGACGGGTGCTGGTCGCGTCGGTCGCGCGCGCCGACCTGGAGCACACGCTGGCCGCCGCGGTGGTCCGCTACTGCGGGCGTGCCGCGGAGTTCGTGCGCAGCCGCGCCACCGCCTGCGGCGTCACCAGCGCCTACGCAGTGCCGGAGACGCTGGGTGTGGACCGCTTCCTCGCCCTCATCGCCCTGCACGCGGCGGGCGCTGCGCCCTGCGTCCTGGCCAGCGTGGGCACGGCGCTCACGCTGGACGCCCTGGCGGCCGACGGCCGCCACCTCGGAGGGCTGATCGCGCCCAGCCCCAGCCTGATGCAGCAGGCGCTGGCCGCGGCCACGGCACGCGCGCGCAGCGCGCCGGATGCGGCGCTGAGCGAGATGGCGGGCGATACCGCCGCGGCGGTGCACTCCGGCTGCTGGCTGGCGGCAGTGGCCCTGGTCGAACGTTTCCACGGCCGCGCCGCGGCGGCCCTGGGGGGCGCGCCGAGCCTGATCCTGGCCGGCGGCGATGGGGCGCGGCTCGCGCCGCTGCTGGCCCTGCCGGCGCGCTACGAGGTAGATCTGGTGCTGCGCGGCCTCGCCGTCTGGGCAGGCGCCTGATGCGATCCGGGCCGCTTCGCTAGAATCGCTCCTCGGCCGCATCGCGGTCGCGCCCCCCGCTCCCGCCCCCACGCCCCGACCGCATGCTCCTGCGCGCCCTGTTCCTGCTGCTCCTCGCCCTGAACCTCGGCGTGGCCGCATGGCTGTATTTCGCGCCGGCGCCGCCGGCGCCGGAGTGGAGCGCCAGCGACGCGGGCATTCCCGCCCTGGTGCTGGTGTCCGAACGCGAGGGCGCCGGGCCCGCACAGGCGGCGGAACTTGCCGCGGCGCCGGAGTCGCGCAGCCAGCTCGGTCGCGACCGCTGCGTCAGCATCGGCCCCTTCCCGACCCAGGCCGACATGCGTGCGGCGATGAACCGCATCACGCCGCTGGTCGAGCGCATCCAGTACCGCGAGGCGCGCGCCACGCAGTCGCGCGGCTACTGGGTCTACCTGCCGGCGCTGCCCTCGCGCGAGCAGGCCCTGGGCGTGGCGCGCCAGCTGTCGGCCAAGGGTGTGCGCGACTACTACGTGGTCACCGCCGGCGACCAGCAGAACACCATCTCGCTGGGCCTGTTCCGCGACCAGGCCAACGCCGAGCGGCGCCGGCGCGAGCTGGCCGTGCTGGGCTTCGATCCGCAGCTGATCCAACGCACCGAGGATCTGCCGGTGTACTGGGTGGACTACGCCGACGACCCGGTCAAGCCGGTCGACTGGCGCGCCCTGCTGCCGGACCTCACCGAGCTGCGCGAGCAGCGCGTCAGCTGCTTTTGACGCCACGCTAACACCCGCTCGGGCGCACCCCGGCGATACTCGCACCCCCGCCACTGGAGCTGCGCCCATGCCCGCCATTCGCGCCTTCGCCGCCCGCGCCGCCGCGGGCGAACTCAGCCCCTACGAGTACGACCCCGGCCCGCTCGGCGCCGAGGACGTCGACATCGCCGTGGACTACTGCGGCCTTTGTCATTCCGACCTGTCCATGCTGGACGGCGAGTGGGGACGCACCGCTTTCCCCTTCGTGCCCGGTCACGAGATCGTCGGGCGCATCGTCGCGGTCGGTGCGCAGGCCAAGGGGCGCCGCGTGGGGCAGCGCGTCGGCGTGGGCTGGTACACCGGCAGCTGCATGCACTGTGGCTCCTGCATCGGCGGCGACCAGCACCTGTGCGGCAGCGCCGCCCAGACCATCGTCGGCCACCACGGCGGCTTCGCCGAGCGCGTGCGCGCGCATTGGGCCTGGGCGATTCCGCTACCCGAGGCGCTCGACTCGCGCAGCAGTGGCCCGCTGTTCTGCGGTGGCATCACCGTGTTCAGTCCTCTGCGTGAATTCGGCGTACGCCCCACCGACCGCGTCGGCGTGGTCGGCATCGGTGGCCTGGGCCACATGGCGCTGCGCTTCCTGCGCGCCTGGGGCTGCGAGGTCACCGCCTTCACCTCCAGCGAAGGCAAGCACGCCGAAGCGCTGGCTCTTGGCGCGCACCACGTCGTCGCCACGCGCGACAGCGCGGCCTTGAAGCGTCTGGCCGGTTCGCTGGATCTCCTCCTGGTCACGGTCAACGTGCCGCTGGACTGGCCGGCGCTGATCGCCGCGCTCGCACCCAAGGGGCGCCTGCACGTGGTCGGCGCGGTGCTGGAGCCGATTCCCGTGGCCGCCTTCAGCCTCATCGGCGCGCAGCGGCAGATCTCCGGCTCGCCCACCGGCAGCCCGGCCGGCATGGCGCAGATGCTCGACTTCGCCGCGCGTCACGCCATCGCGCCGCAGGTGGAAGTGTTCCCTATGCGGCGCATCAACGAGGCCATCGCCCACCTGCGCGAGGGCAAGGCGCGCTATCGCGTGGTGCTGCAGGCCGACTTCGATTGATCCCGGACGGCGGCGCGCGGCGCACCGGCGCTGCCGCGCGATTTGCGCCTCGCGCGCAGCGCCTGCGACAATCCGCGGCGCGCCGCTTTAGCTCAGCTGGTAGAGCAACTGATTTGTAATCAGTAGGTCATCCGTTCGAATCGGATAAGCGGCACCAGACCTCGACCATGCAGCCTGCCGCTGCCCCCGTGCAGCCCCCAGCGGGCGACCCAGCGCACGCGCCGGGAGGCGAGGCCGCCCGGCGGCTCGCTCAGGGAATGCGCAGCACCTGGCCCGGGTAGATGTGGTCGGGATCCTTCAGCAGCGGCTGGTTGGCCTTGAAGATCTTCGTGTAGTCGCCGGCCTTGCCGTAGAACTGCTTGGCGATGGCCGAGAGCGTGTCGCCCTTCTGCACGGTGTAGAGGCGCGCCGCGGGCGCGGGAGCCACGACGGTGATGGCGTCCTCGACCTTGGCCACGCCCTGGATGTTGCCGGCGGCGAGGATGAGCTTTTCGCGCGCCTCTTGCGTGGCGGCGGTGCCGCTCACCTTGACCGTGCCGTCGTTCCACACCACCTGGATGTCGTCGCCGAGGCCGCTCTCCTTGAGCACGTGGTGCTTGATGTCGCTCGCCGCCTTGGCCGGATCGCTGGCCGCGGCCAGCACCTTGGCTCCGGCGTCCTTCATGAAATCGAACATGCCCATGCGCTACTCCTGCGTGGATGACGGCCGCAGCGGCCGCCGGGAGCGGCGCGCCGCGGCTGCGGCGCGGCCGCGGTGTGGTGGTTCAGCGCCGGCCGAGCCCGCCGAGCAGGCCGCCGCCGACGGCCATGAGGTCGGACAGGTCGACGTCGCCGTCGCCGTCGCGATCGAGCACGGCGCCGAGCAGGCCGCCGGTCACGCCGCCGCCCTGCTGCACACGCTGCACGTCGCCGCCGAGGACGCGGCCGAGGTCGCCCGCGGCAAGACCCTGCTGGCTGCGCAGGCGTGCCAGCGCGGCCATCACGATCGGCGCCAGCAGGGCGAGCAACTGGCCGGCATTCTGCGTGCCCAGTCCGGTCACCTGGCCCAGCCCCTGACTGGCCTGGCGCTGGCGTGCGCCGAGGATCTGTCCCAGCACGTCGCCCATGCCGCCGGCGGGCGCGGCGCCGCCACCGCCAAGCACACCGCCCAGCACATCGGCCAGCCCGCCGCCGTTGCCGCCGCCAAGCACGCTGCCCAGCAGGCCGCCCACGTCCAGGCCGGCGTGGGCGTCGAGCGCACCGTGCAGGGCCTGGGCGCCGTCGGGCGTGGCGCTCTGCCGCGCCATGGCGCCGACCAGCAGGGGCAAGGCATGTTCGATGGCGCCGCGCGCCTGCTCCTCGGGAATGCCCAGACGCTGCGCGACACCGCGCACGTGGCCCGCGTCCAACTCGCTCATCACCGCATCGATCAGACTCATGGCCGGCTCCCTGGAGTGGCAGGTGAATGCCCGCGCGGCCAGCCGCGCGGCGTGGGACGGGCAGTGTGGCACAGACGCACAGGGTGCGGCAGGCGGCGCGCCTCCGGCCCTCCGGCCCGAAGTTTGCTAGGAACGTGATGTGGAATCTCTCGAAGCCCGTTTGCAGGCACTGCGTCGCCAGTACGCGCAGTCCCTGCCGCAGAAAGCCGACGAACTGGCCCGGGCGTGGGCGCAGTTCCGCGCCGCCCCGGGCGATCGCGCCGCCGCCACCGGCCTGCATGCCTGCGTGCATCGCCTGAGCGGTTCGGCGCCGGCCTACGGCTTCGACGCCATCGGAGCCGCAGCGCAGCCCGCCGACGCCCTGCTCTCGGGCTGGATCAATGCGCCCGCTGATGACGCCGCCGCGGCGGCCCTGTTCCAGGCGCTGACGCCGCACATCCAGACCTTGCTCGCAGCCCTGCGCGCGGCCTGAGGTCGACCGTCCGCGGTGGCCGCCGCGGCGCGCCCGGCGCTATGCTTCGCCCCCCTCAGGAGCGCTGCAGGAGATGCCCATGGCCACGCTGCGAGTGATGCTCGCCTTCCTGCTGCTGCTCGCTGTCGCGCCCGGCGCCCGCGCCGGCGACGCCCCGGTCGCGCCGGCCGATCTCGCCGCGCGCATGGCCCGGCACGAGGCGCCGCTGATCGTCGACGTGCGCAGTGCCAAGGAATACGCCGATGGTCACCTGCCCGGTGCGCTCAACATACCCCACGACGAGATCGCCGGGCGCTGGACCGCGCTGAACGCGCGGCGCGACCAGGAGATCGTCCTGTACTGCCACTCCGGTCGCCGCGCCGGGCTGGCGCAGCAGGCACTGGAAAAGCTCGACTTCAGCCACACGCGCCTGCTCGACGGCAGCATCCAGGCCTGGCAGGCCGCGGGCCTGCCGCTGCGCGACGAGCACGGCCCTGAACCCAAGCACGATTGAGCGTCCATGCCAAGTTTCCCTCCCGTTTCGCTCATTGGCGCACCGACTGACATCGGCGCCGGTCACCGCGGCGCCTCCATGGGCCCCGAGGCGCTGCGCGTGGCCGGTATTGCCGCGCGGCTCGCCGCGCGCGGCCTGGACGTGCGCGACGGCGGCAACCTGACCGGTCCGGTCAATCCCTGGCAGCCGCCGCAGGACGGTTACCGCCACCTGCCGGAAGTGGTGGCCTGGAACCGCGCCGTGCTGGACGCCGTGTACGCGGAGCTCGCCAGCGGCCGCCTGCCCATCCTGCTCGGCGGCGACCACTGTCTGGCCATGGGTTCCATCACCGCCGTGTCGCGCTGGTGCCGCGAGCAGAACAAGAAGCTGCGCGTGCTCTGGCTCGATGCCCACGCCGACTTCAACACCAGCACCATCACCCCCTCGGGCAATGTGCACGGTATGCCGGTGGCCTGCCTGTGCGGGCTGGGTCCGCGCGAACTGACCCACCTCGGCGGCAGCGCTCCCGCGCTGCGGCCGGAGGAGATCCGCCAGATCGGCATCCGCTCGGTCGACCCGGGCGAGAAGAAGCTGGTGCACGACACCGGTCTCGACGTCTACGACATGCGCTACATCGACGAGATCGGCATGAAGCGCGTGATGGACGAGGCGCTCGAGGGCCTGGACGCCAACACGCATCTTCACGTCAGCTTCGACGTGGACTTCCTCGACCCGACCATCGCGCCGGGTGTGGGCACCACGGTGCGCGGCGGCCCCAACTACCGCGAGGCGCAGCTGTGCATGGAGATGATCGCCGACACGCGCCGCCTCGCCTCGCTCGACATCGTCGAGTTGAATCCCGCCTTCGACAAGCGCAACCAGACTGCCAAGCTGGCGGTGGACCTGGTGGAGAGCCTGTTCGGCAAGTCCACCCTGATGCGCGACTGAGCGCAGGCAGCGCGACGCGGCGAGGCAGCGGCGATCGGGTAGAGTTCGCGCATGGACGCCCTCTCCTTGGCTGTTTCCGCTCTCGTCGTGCTGCTGCTCATCGCGGCAGCATGGCTGGCCTGGCGACGCCGCGGGGCGGCGCCGGGCACGGCCGACGATCTGGATGCGGAGATGCGCGAGGTGTTCCTGGCCGAGGCGCGCGCCGAACTCGTGCAGTTGCAGCGGCACCTGCCACGGTGGCGTGAGGATCCGACCGACCTGGCGCGGCTGCAGCCGATGCGGCGCACCTTCCACACCCTCAAGAGTGCCGGGCGCATGGTCGGCGCAGCGGCCCTGGGCGAGTTGTGCGAACAGGCGGAGCGGCTGGCGCTGCGCCTGATGGAACGCGAGATCCCGCCCCAGGCCGAGGCGGTCGACGCGCTGTCCCAGGCGGCCAGCGTGGTGCCGGCCCTGGTGGAGCAGTTCGCCGGCGGCGCGGCGTCGCCGCGCGCCGCCAGCGCTGCCGCCATCGCCCGCATCGAACGCCTGCTGCGCGCAGCGCGCAGTCCCGCGCGCTCCGCCGCCCTCACGCGCGACTGAGGCTGCCGCGGCCGGCGCCGCGGCCCGGCCGCGGGCCGGGCGTCAGCGCCCACCCGGGCCGGGTGGCCGCTCAGAACTCGTAGGCGGCGCCGATGTAGTAGCTGCGGCCCAGGCCCGGCTCGATGGCGTTCTGGAACACGCGGCTGTAGTACTTACGATCGGTGAGGTTGGACACGCCACCCAGCAGGCGCACCTGCGGCGCCACCCGCCAGTCGGCGCTCAGGTCGGCCACGGTGTAGCCCGGAACCTTGGCCGGCACGAACCGGACCGCG
>DAOOVM010000099.1:0-9584 GCA_035370085.1 Rhodanobacteraceae bacterium
AGACCCGGCTCGACGCCGGCCCGGTCGAGTGCGGTACGCAGGGCGGCGCGCATCTCGCGCAGCTCCCCAGCCTGCGCCGGGAAACGCCGCTGCAGCAACAGCTCCGGCGCGTGCTGGCGCGGCTCCTCCAGCAGCAGCAGGGTGGTGTCGTCCACCAGCTTGAGCTGCTTGAGTTCGTGCACGATGGCGCGCAGGCGCGCCTCCGGCGCCAGCGCGGCGTGGCGCGCGATGAGCGCGCGCACGCCCTCCGCGCCGAGGCGCCCGCCGCCACAGCGCACGTCGGTCACGCCGTCGGAGAAGGCGTAGAGCGTGCCGTCGCCCAGCACCACATCGTGTTCGCCGAACTCCACTCCGGGCAGGATGCCCAGCGGCGGCCCCTCCGAGGCGATCTGCGTCATGCCCTCGCCGCGCACGAGCAACAGCGGCGGAAAGCCCGCCCCCGCCACGCGCGCCGCGCGCGTCGAGCGGTCGTAGACGCCGACCAGGGCGCACACGAAGCGGCCCTCGCTGGTGGTCTCGCACAGCTCGTCGTTGACCCGGCGCAACCATGCCGCGGGGGCCATCGCGTCCTTGCCGGCCCAGCGCAGCAGGCTGGCCGCGCGGGTCATCAGCAGGGCGGCGTCCAGCCCCTTGCCCGAGACGTCGCCCACGACGAAGCCGATGCGTCCACCTGGCAGGTTGAAGTAGTCGTAGAAATCGCCGGAGATCTCGTGCGCCGGAACGTTCACCGCCAGCAGCGGGAATCCGTCGCGGCGGCGCCGCGGCAGCAGGGCCTTCTGCAGCTTGCGCGCCAGGTCGAATTCACGCTTGAGGCGCTGCTGCTCCAACAGATCGCGTGCCAGGCGCGCATTGTTGATGGCCAGCGCGGTCGGTGCGGCCAGCACGCGCAGCAGCCCGGCATCGGCCTCGTCGAAGGCGCGGCCGTCGCGGCGGTTGATCACCTCGAGCACGCCGATGGGGCCGCCGGCAGTGGCCAGAGGCGCGCACAGGATGGAGCGGGTGACGAAACCCGTCTCGGCATCCACGCGCAGGTGCACGCGCGGATCGGTCTGCGCGTCGCGCACCAGCTGCACGGCGTTCTCGCTCACCGCACGGCCGACCACGCCCTGCTCGCGCGACAGGCGCAGCCCCGACAGGTTCACCGGGCCCTTGCAGATGCGGCACTCCAGCAGGCCGCTCTCGGCGTCGAGCAGGAACATCGACGCCGCCTCGACCTGCATGTAGTCGGCGATGCGCGTGACGGCCTGGTCCAGGGTCTGGCGCAGGTCGAGCGAGCCGGCCAGCGCCTCGGACAGGTCGGCCAGGAACGCCAGGGTGCGCTCCGCCTCCCTGCCGGCGGCGGCATCGACGCGCGGCAAGGGAGCGGGCCGCCTCACGGCGCGTCCGTTCCCCCGGGGGGCAGGCCGTCGCGCCCACTGCGGCGCTGGCGGCGCCCCCACAGCGTGAGCACCGGTCCGGACAGCGTGTAGAGCGCGGCGATGGCGAACAGGACCTTGGGCGGGTCCAGATACAGCGCCACCAGGATGAGCACCACGGCGGGAATCCACACGAAGGGCACGCGGTCGGACAGCGGCCAGGCCTTGAAGCTGTAGTAGCGGAAGTTGCTCACCATCAGCAGGCCGGCGGCAATGGCGATCAGCGGCGTGAGGAACTGCACGCGCTCGCCGCCGAAGCCCAGCTCCTGCACCATCCACACGAAGGACATGCACAGACCCGCCGCCGCCGGACTGGCCAACCCCTGGAAGTAGCGCTTGTCGACCACGCCCACCTGGGTGTTGAAGCGCGCCAGGCGCAGCGCTGCGCAGGCGGCATAGATGAAGGCGGCGCCCCAGCCCACCTTGCCCCAGAAGGGGCCGATCGACTTGAGCGAGGCCAGCGACCAGGTGTAGAGCACCAGGGCGGGCGCCAGGCCAAAGCTCACCATGTCCGACAGCGAGTCGTACTGCACGCCGAACTCGCTCTGCGTGTTGGTCAGGCGTGCCACGCGCCCATCCAGGCCGTCGAGCAGGCCGGCCACGAACACGGCCGCCGCGGCATTGCCGTAGTGCCCGCCGATGGCCGCGAGAATGGCGTAGAAGCCGGCGAACATCGCCCCCGTGGTGAACAGGTTGGGCAGCAGGTAGATGCCTCGACGGGGTTTGCGCGGCGCGGCGGAGTCGGTGTCTTGCATGCGCTGGGGATCGGTTGGAGTGGTCAGGCGCCCCGCGACGGCCGAGCCGCCAGCGCTGCCGGACGGGAGGTCCGGCGCACTGCGGTCCGGACGCGCCAACGGGCGCCGCCGGACCGGCGAAGCATCCTGAGCAGTGTATCGCAAAGCCTTGTGGCGCCGGCCCCGGCGCGCTTGTGTCGGAGGGGCAACAGTGCTATCCAAGCGCCGTGCCGTCGGGAGCGGCACCCCGCGCCAGCCCCCGGAGCGCAACGAAACACGGAGAACACCATGAAAACCCCGCTTGTGATGCTGGGCCTGCTCGCCGCGATGCTCAGCCTCCACGCCCAGGCCGGCGACAAGGTCTACAAATGGAAGGACGCCAACGGCACCGTCCATTTCACCGACCAGCCGCCGCCGCAAGGTACCCAGTTCGACAACGTCCAGGTCAAGGGCGCTGCCACGTTCACCGCGGCCGCCGACGAGGCTGCCGCCACCGAGGCGGCCAAGGCGGAGACGCCCACGGAGCAGGCGGCGGCACGACCCGCCAGCGGCCCGGATTCAACCCAGTGCAAGACCGCTCGCCAGCGCCTGGCCCTGCTGGAGGGCAGCAACGAGCTCAGCACCATGGTCGATGGCAAGACCGTGCCGATGACCAAGGAAATGCGCGCGGCTGAGCTGAACGTGGCACGCTCGCAGGTGCAGAACTACTGCGGCGGCGGCAACCCGCCGGGCAACTGACCGGACGCGCCATGCTGCGTCAGCAGGGCCGCGCCGTGCTGTGGATCGTGCCGATGCTGGCGCTGGCAGCGGCGCTGGCCTGGTGGTACTTCGCGCCGGACACCCTGCCCCCCGCACTCCGCCACGCCGCGCCCCCGTCGCCGCGCCTCGACGCGGCGCCACCGGCGCTCTACAAGTGGCGCGATGCCCAGGGGCAGTTGCACGTGACCGACGTGCCGCCCACGGACCGCCCCTACGAGACGGTCCGCTACCGGCCCGAGCTGAACGTGGTTCCGGCCTACCGCAAGCCGGGCGAGGCCGAGCGGCAAGAATAGCCGCACAAGCGCGGCCGCTGCCGCAATCGGGACCTTCCCGGCGCAGCCAGACACCGACGCCTGCGGCGACCCCCGCCCCGCTCGGGTTGGGGTAGGTGCCTGCGGCGGCTACAATCGCGGTCTTTGTCGCCATCGATCACGCCCATGCGCCTGTCCCGGTTCCACCTCGCCACCGTCAAGGAAGTCCCCGCCGACGCCGAAATCGTGAGCCACCAGCTCATGCTGCGCGCGGGCATGCTGCGCAAGCTCGCCGCCGGCATCTACACCTGGACGCCGCTGGGCCTGCGCGTGCTGCGCAAGGTGGAGAACGTGGTGCGCGAGGAGATGAACCGCGCCGGCGCGATCGAGCTGCTGATGCCCTCGATCCAGCCGCGCGAGCTGTGGGACGAAACCGGCCGCTGGGAGAAATTCGGCGGCCAGCTGCTGAAGATCAAGGACCGCAAGGACGCTGAGTACTGCTACGGCCCCACCCACGAGGAAGTCATCACCGACTTCGCCCGGGTGGAGCTCAAGAGCTACAAGCAGCTGCCGGTCAACTTCTATCAGATCCAGACCAAGTTCCGCGACGAGATCCGCCCGCGCTTCGGCGTGATGCGCGCGCGCGAATTCCTCATGAAGGACGCCTATTCCTTCCACCTGACGGCCGAGTGCCTGGAGAAGGAATACTGGAACATGTACCGCGCCTACGAGCGCATCTTCACGCGCCTGGGTCTGGCCTTCCGTCCGGTGCAGGCCGATACCGGCGCCATCGGCGGCAACGCCAGCCACGAGTTCCAGGTGCTGGCCGACTCGGGCGAGGATGCGATCGCCTTCTGCCCGGACTCCGACTACGCCGCAAACATCGAGATGGCCGAAGCCGTGGCGCCCGGCCCGCGGCCCGTGGCTGCGGAGACGATGCGCCGCGTGGAGACCCCCACGCAGAAGACCTGCGAGGACGTGGCGGCCCTGCTTGGGTTGGCGCTGCAGCGCACAGTGAAGTCGGTAGCCCTGATGGGCAGCGATGCCGACGGCGCACCGCAGTTCGTGCTGGCCCTGGTGCGCGGCGACCACGTCGTCAACGAGATCAAGCTGGCCAAGCTGCCGGGCATGGGCAACTACCGCCTGGCGACCGAGGCGGAGATCCTCGACCACCTCGGCAGCGAGCCGGGCTTCCTCGGTCCGGTGGCGCCGCGCAAGGCGATCCGCATCATCGCCGACCGCAGCGTCGCGGCCATGGCCGACTTCGTCGTGGGTGCCAACGACCGGGGCTACCACCTGGCCGGGGTGAACTGGGGCCGCGACCTGCCCGAACCGGAACTCATCGCCGACATTCGCAACGTCATGGCCGGCGATCCCTCGCCGGACGGCCAGGGCATGCTGCAGATCGCCCGCGGCATCGAGGTCGGGCACGTGTTCCAGCTCGGCGGCAAGTACGCCGAGGCCATGAACGCCACCGTGCTGGACGAGACCGGCAGGAACCGCAGCATGGTGATGGGCTGCTACGGCATCGGCGTGTCGCGCATCGTTGCCGCCGCCATCGAGCAGAACCACGACGCCAGCGGCATCTGCTGGCCCGAGCCCATGGCGCCCTGGCGCGTGGCCCTGTGCCTGATCAATCCGAAGAACGATGCCGCGGTGGCGGCTGTGGCTGAATCGCTCTACGCCGAGCTGCAGGCGCGCGGCGTCGACGTGGTGATGGACGACCGCGGCCTGCGACCGGGCGCCATGTTCGCCGACATGGAACTGGTCGGCATTCCGCACCGCGTGGTGGTGTCCGAGCGCGGTGTGGCCGCGGGCAGCTTCGAGTACCGCGGCCGGCGCGACGCCGAGAGCCGTCAGCTCGGCCGCGACGAGGTGCTGGCGCTGCTGGCGGGCTAGCCCGACCGGGCGGTGCCCGCGCGTCCTGCATTCTGCGCGGGGCCGGCATGGGCCGCGGCCGCGTCGGCCTGCACGCGCGGGCGCGGCGGACGCGCCCCGGCGCCGCCGGGGTCCCTCCCGTTCACTTGTCCTTCTTGACCAGGCCCTTGAGTTTGTCGAACAGGCCGCCGACCTTGACCTGGTCGACCACCTTGCCGAGCTTGGCACCAAGGCTGCGATCGCGTTCGAGCCGCCCCAGTTCCTCGCGCTGGCGCTCGGCCAGCTGCGCCTCCCATTTCCTCTTGAGTTCCTCCTGCTGCACCTTGGTGCGCAGTTGCTTGCGGAAGTCCTCGGGCAGCGCCTCCTTGAACAGGGAATTGGGCTCGCGCAGCAGGAAGCGGCCGATCTCGTCGAACAGTGCCTCGTTGAACTGCTCGGACGTGTAGGTCTTGGTCTGGGTGCCGCCGATCTGGTCGAAGTTGGCCAGGCTCATGCGCACGACGCCCGATTCCGCGTCGGCAGCGAACGTGGCCACCGAGACGATCTTGCCCTTGGCGCGGAAGGTCGCGGCGATGACCTCGCCACCCGCGTCCTTCTTGGCCTCGAGCAGGCCACCGAGCTGGGCGCGCTGGAAGGCGCTGGCCACGGCCTTGGCCTTGGTCGTGCCCACCACCTCGACGGTCGGGCATTCCTCGCTCGCCACAGGGCAGGGGAAACTCAGGCGGATCTCCTTGGCGGCCGGCTGCGCATTGAGCTTGAGGTCGTATTCGTGCTCGATCTGGAAGACCACGTCGCCATAGCCGAACAGCGGCAGGGCGAAGGTCTTGCGCGGCTTGAGCAGGGCCAGGTTCTTGGTGAGCTTGGACAGGTAGTCGTGCAGCGCCCCCATGCCCGGCTCCAGGCGCGTGCGGTAGGCCTCCTCGCGCTGCTGCTTGAGCCGCGCCGCATCGTCGGCGCCGGCGCGCAGGCGCTGCGCCTCCTGTTCCAGATCGTCCAGCAGACCCACTGCGTTCACCCCTGTTGACAACCGCGGCGCCGCCTGCGGCGGACCGGATCAATGCCCGGCGCATAGTAAACCGATCGGGCGAGCCGTCAAAAGAAACCTGCCGCGGCAGCCGGCGGGTCGCCAACGCTGCGGGGGCGGCGCCGCGCCGACTCCGCGACGACCGCCCGTCGCGCATCGCCGTGATTGAAACCCCTCCCGGCCATGGCGCAAAATGCTGCTGATTCAGCGCCGCGGCGGTTTTGCGCCACCCCACCGATAATCCGCCGGAGTCCGCTCCGGAAATTCCCCGCAACGTATTTACACCAAGAGGTAAGAAAGAAATGGCGATCGATCTGGACAGTCTGAATGCCAAGCAGCTCACCGAATTGCAGACGCGCATTGAAAAGCGGCTGCAGCACCTGGCCAGCGAGAAGGTCGCCAAGGCGCGCGCCAAGCTCGCCAACCTGGCCAAGGCCGAGGGCTTCACCCTGGAAGAGCTGGTCGGCGGCAAGCGTGGCCGCAAGGGCAAGGCCAAGCGAGTGGTGAAGCCGAAGTACCGCAATCCGGCCAATCCCGCCGAAACCTGGTCCGGCCGCGGCAAGCGCCCGCGCTGGTTCAATACCGCCCTGGCAGCGGGCAAGAAGGAGAAAGATCTCCTGATCTGATTCGTGATCTGATTCGCCCGATGCGGCCCGCGCGATTTTATCCGCGCAAATTGTCGCGATTTTCCACAAACGCCGGCCCTGCGCCGGCGTTTGTCTTGGCCGACCCCGCAGACGGCGCCTACAGGGCGCGCCGCGGTGGCACCAGCAGGTCACCGAACAGCAGGCCGGCCACCAGCGAAATCAGCACCACCAGCAGGGACACGCCGGTATCCAGGCCCAGCAGGACGTCGCGCTCGAAGGCGGCGGACAGGCTGCGGAAGCCCACGCTGCCCGGCACCAGCAGGATGATGCCCGGCTCGCGTACCAGGGCACCCGGGCGGCGCGCCAGGCCGGCGTAGAGGTTGCTGGCCGCACCGACCACGAGGCCGGCGAGGAAAACGCCGAACTCCGGTCCGAAGCGCGCGCCGGTCACGCGCGTCACCGCGTAGCCCAGCAGCACGGCGCCAACCACCAACACCGCGTCGCGGCGCGCGGCGCGGAACAGCACCGTGAAGGCCCCGGCGCCGACCAGCAGGCCCAGCCACTGCGCCCACTCGGGCACCGCACCGGCCGTGTAATCGGCCGGCTCCACGCCCAAGAGGTGACACAGCTGCGTGGCAGCCACGGTGCCGAAGGTCAGCTTCAGCAGGGTCGCCACCGCGCCCGCCATGCGCGCCACGCCGGAGACGAGGTGCTGGCTCGACAGCTCGCGCACTGCGGTGGTCAGGGTCATGCCGGGCAGCAGCACGATCAGGCTGGCGAGCACCACCGACTTGAGATTCAGAGGTACCAGGTGCGCCGCAGTGAAGGTGGCGATGAGGGTGACCAGCAGGGCCGAGATGGCCTCGTAACTCGCCGCCACCCGCGGCCGCGCCGCGGTGTACAGGCCGAGCGCGCCGATGAGCCAGCCGCATACCGCCGCCACCCCGAGGTCGGCCCAGCCGGTCTTGAGCAGGGCGGCCACGCTGGCCGAACTCAGGCCGAAGCTCAGCACCGTCAGCCATTGCGTGCGCCGCGTCACGGGGCGGTCCAGCTCGCGCAGCAGGCGGTTGCCGCTGTCGATGTCCAGCTCGCCGTCGATCACGCGGTCGGCGATCTGGTCCACCTCGCACAGGCGACGCAGGTTGACCTCGCCCGGGGCCACGCGGATCACCTGGGTGATCTCCGCCACGGCGTCGCGGCCGCCGCCCTGTTCGGCGAAGGACAGCACGATCGAGGTGGGTGTGGACAGCGCGTTGCAGTCCAGGGCCAGGCGCGCGCTGACCTTGGCGATGGCCTCCTCCAGGCGCGGGGCGGCCGTGCCGTACTCGTGCAGGCGCCGCGCCAGGGCGATGACGAAGGCGACGCGGGCATGGAGGGTGGGGGTGGCGGGCACCGAGGTTCCTTTGCGCTGGGCGATGCAGGCGCGCCATGGCGGGCATCGGGCGCGCATCATGCCGGGTTTGCCCGGGCACGGGCGAGCGACCCGCCGCACGGCGCCGGCGCGCGGCCGGGCGGTGGGGCCGGTGGAGCGGCTTTGCTAGGCTTGCGCGCGGAGAGCGCCCGATGCCCGCAGCCGATCTGACTGAACTCTTGAATCTCGCCCAGGACGGCGATGCCGCGGCGCGCGAGGCCGCGTTCGCGGCCATCTATGCCGACCTCAAGCGCATCGCTGCCGCGGAACTGCGCCGCAACCCGGGGGCGACGCTCAACAC
Source organism: Rhodanobacteraceae bacterium (assembly GCA_035370085.1). Lineage (GTDB taxonomy): Bacteria > Pseudomonadota > Gammaproteobacteria > Xanthomonadales > Rhodanobacteraceae > Tahibacter. The sequence continues at coordinate 8,361 of DAOOVM010000099.1, forward strand.
CACGGCGCTGGTGCACGAGGCCTATGCCAAGCTAGCCGCCCACCACGCCGGCCCGCTGGCCAGTCGCGCGCACTTCTACAGTCTGGCGGCGCGCGCCATGCGGCAGATCCTGGTCGACCAGGCGCGGCGGCGCCTGGCCGAGAAGCGCGGCGGCGGTGAGATCCACACCGACCTGGAGGCCGCCCACGCGCAGGCCGACGCGCGCGCCGAGGAACTGCTGCTCATCCACGACGCGCTGGAGCGGCTTGCCCAGCGCGACGAGCGCCTGGCCACGGTCGTGGAGTGGCACTTCTTCGGCGGCTTCACCTTCCCCGAGATCGCCGCCGAGTTGGGCCTGTCCGAACGCACGGTGCGCGCCGACTGGGCGCTGGCGCGCGGCGTGCTGGCGCGCGATTTCGGTGTGGGGGCAGCCTGCCGCTCCGACGACCGGAACGCGTAATGGATGGCATCGCGCCGACGGCGGCGCCCGCCTGCCCCATCCGACTCCATCGCCCATGACCCTGCCCGCTCCTGCCGAGACTGCACCCCAGTGGCTCGCGGTCAAGGATCTGTTCCAGGCCTGTCTCGACAGTTCACCGGCCGAACGCGAACGCCTGCTGGGGCACGCCGGCACGGCCCCGGCCGCGGTGCGCGCGGAAGTCGCCGCGCTGCTGGCGGCACAGGCCGCGGCGAGTGCGCTCGACGCCGGCGCCGCCGCCTTCGCCGCGCCGCTGTTCGCGCTGGAGCCGGCCGAGGAGTCTGCGCCCGAGCGCCTCGGCGCCTACCGCCTGCTGCGCGAACTGGGGCGCGGCGGCATGGGCGTGGTGTGGCTGGCCGAGCGCGATGACCCCGAGCTGCGCCAGCAGGTGGCGATCAAGCGCGTTCGCGCGGCCTGCGACAGCCCGGAGCTGCGCGCGCGCTTCCGCCGCGAACGCGCCATCCTGGCGCGCCTGGCGCACGACCGCATCGCGCGCCTGCTCGATGGCGGCGTGGATGCCGAGGGCCGGCCCTGGTTCGCGCTGGAGTACGTCGAGGGCGAGCCCATCACGCGCTGGTGCGACGCGCGCCGCCTGCCGCTGCGCGCCCGCGTGACCCTGTTCCTGGAAGTGCTCGACGCGGTGAGCTACGCCCACCGCAACCTCGTCGTGCACCGCGACCTCAAGCCCGCCAATGTGCTGGTGGATGCCCACGGCCGCATCAAGCTGCTGGACTTCGGCATTGCCAAGCTGCTGGCAGACGAGGACG